>JACTMZ010000180.1 GCA_014584375.1 Verrucomicrobiota bacterium
GTCATGCGCAAGCACAACTTCCACGGTCAGCCCGCCAGTCACGGTTCGATGATGCATCGTCGCACCGGCGCAATCGGCAATCGTTCGACTCCCGGTCGCGTGTGGAAAAACGCCGGCATGCCTGGTCACATGGGGGATGAACGTGTGACGGTGCAGAATTTGCGAATTGTACAGGTGCGGGAGGATGACGGCGTCCTTCTCGTCAGCGGCGCGATTCCCGGCGCCAAGGGCGGCTATGTCGTGGTGCGTCCTTCCAAAAAGAAAGCCGTAGCGAAGAAGAAGTAAACAATGAGCGCCAAAGTTTTAACCGCCGTTGAGGCACGGAACGCAAACATTGCCATCATTGAGAATGGCAAGGGGACGCAGGCCGTGCATGATGTTGTTGTCGCCCTGCGGGCCAATCGCCGCACCGGCTCGGCCAATACGAAAACCAAGGCCGAGGTGAATCTTTCCGGCGCCAAGCCCTGGCGTCAGAAGGGAACCGGTCGCGCCCGCGCCGGCTACAAGTCCTCGCCGGTTTGGCGCGGAGGCGGCGTGGTCTTCGGGCCCAAGCCCCGTGACTATTCCAAGAAGACGCCGAAGTCGGTGCGGAAGCTGGCCCTGCGCAAGGCGTTGAGCGCCCGTATTCTCGCCGGTGACGTGCTGCTGGTCGAAACACCGGCCATTCCCGACGGGAAAACCGCAAAGTTTCTCGCCTATATTGCGAAAAATGCGCCGGATGCCCGCAATGTTTTGATTGTTTCCTCTGCGTTTGACGAAGTCACCTACCGCGCCGCGCGCAATTTGAAGCATGTGCTTTTGTTGACGGCGGCCGATGTGAATGCCGAACACCTCCTTCGTTACGACAAAGTGCTTCTCACCGGCGACGCCCTCGCCAAAATTTCCGAAAGGACGGCTGTATGAAAGAGCCTTTTGACATTATTCGAACCATCCGCCTGACCGAAAAGGCGACACTTTTGACCGAAAAAGGGAACAAATACGTTTTTGAGGTCAATCCCGCTGCCAACAAGCTTGAAATCAAGAAGGCGGTCGAGGGACTGTTTCACAAGACGGTTGTCTCGGTCAACACGGCCAACTATGCGGGGAAAAAGAAGCGGGAGCGGCGCGCGGATTTTGGACGCCGTCCGCATTGGAAGAAAGCCGTTGTCACGCTTAAGGAGGGCGAAAAAATAGACTTGGTCTAAACGTTCATTGCCATGGCACTTAAAACTTATCGTCCGCTCACTCCGTCCAGCCGGTTTAAAATTCTGCCGGCCTTTGACGAAATTACCAAGAAAAAGCCGGAAAAAAGCCTTGTCACAACCCGCAAGCGCACCGGGGGCCGCAACAATCAGGGCCGCCTGACCTGCCGTCATATCGGCGGAGGTCACAAGCGCAAGCTGCGCCTTATTGATTTCAAGCGCCGCAAACACGGCGTGTCCGCCGAGGTGATCGCCATCGAATATGATCCGAATCGCACGGCGCGCATTGCGCTTCTGCAATATGCGGATGGGGAAAAGGCCTACATTCTCGCGCCGGACGGCCTGGGCGTGGGCATGAAAATTTCCTCCGGTCCCGAAGCGGCACCGGATCTTGGAAATGCCCTTCCCCTTGGTCGCATTCCTCCCGGCTCGGCCATTCACAACATCGAGCTGGTTCCCGGACGCGGTGGACAAATGGTGCGCAGCGCGGGGCAGCAGGCGTTTTTGAGCAACTTGGAGGGCGGCTACGCCCTGGTCAAACTGCCTTCCGGCGAAATTCGCAAAATCAATGATGCCTGCTATGCCACAATCGGCCAGGTCGGCAATGTGGATCACATGAACGTTTCCAGCGGCAAGGCCGGGCGTTCCCGCTGGCTTGGTGTTCGCCCGACCGTGCGCGGCATGGTCATGAACCCGATTGATCACCCGATGGGCGGCGGCAATGGAAAAAGCAAGGGCGGCGGCGGACGCCAGCACCCGATGAGTCCGTGGGCTCAGTTGTCCAAAGGATTTAAAACCCGCAAAAAGCACAAACCCTCGGATCGCTTCATTATCGAGCGTCGCAAGAAAAAGTAAGTCATGGCCAGATCCCTTAAAAAAGGCCCCTTTGTGGAGGCTCACCTGCTGGAAAAAATTGACCGCATGAACGACAGCGGCATCAAAAAGCCAATTAAGACCTGGTCGCGCCGCTCGATGGTTACGCCGGATTTCGTCGGGCACACGTTTTTGGTGCACAACGGGAAGATTTTTAATTCAGTTTTTGTCACGGAGAACATGGTCGGGCACAAGCTCGGTGAGTTCTCGCCCACGCGTATCTTTAAGAAACACGGTTCGCATACGGCGAAAGTGACGAAATAAACGTGGCTGCGATCGGCAGGTTTGCCCTGGCCGGGTGTCTTTTGGTCACCCTGGTTGGAGCCGCCTCCGCTCAAAGTCGGAGTTCTTTGACAGACCAAGATTCTGGAGGCGCCGCCAAGGTGGCGCGCCTCAACGAGCAGTTGTTGCTTGTACGGGAGACCGTACGCAACCTCACCGAAAGTCTCGCCCTCGCCAACAGCGAGGCGGAGGTTTTCAAGCGGCAGGCCGAGGACTTGCAAACCAAGTTCGACGCGCTGGCTCCCGCAGCCGGCCCCAATGCCGACATGGAGCAGCGCCTGCTTTCCATGGCCAATGAAATGGGACGCCAGCAAAAGGAGAATGCCCTGCTGGTGGAACGAATGCTTGCATTGAGCGAAAGCGTTCAGGTGTTTCTCAAAAGCATGGAAGCCGCCGACAGCGGGGAGCGCGAAACCTTTGAGAAGGAACTCGAACGAAAAGCGTCCCAAGCCGGTGACCCTGCCGCTCAAGCCGAGGCAAAATCCTTGCTTGACATCATGGCCCGCACACGAACGGCGCAAGCCGAATCCCGCGCCGCACTGGAAACCCAATTGCGCGCAGTCAGCCGACTCCTGGGAGCCGGCGAGGATGAAATGCCGATGGCAAATCAAGGCCAGGCGACGCTGACGGACGCTTCTGTTATTGAAGTCAAGCCTGAATTTTCGCTTGTCGTTGCCAACATTGGGCGCGAAACTGGTGTCCGGATGGGCATGCCGTTCCAAGTGTGGCGCGGCAACCGACGGATCGGCGATGTTCGGGTGATTGATGTGCGTGATCGCATCAGTGGAGCCGTAACTCAGAATCTTGTGTCCGAAGAAGACCCCATACGGGTCGGCGACCGCCTGCGGGTGGACGCCCGCCGTTAGAAAAATGCCAACGAAGACAATTTAACATTATGGAAACCAGATCAGTTTATCGCTATGCCCGCATTTCGCCTTTCAAGGCGCGCGAGGTGACGCGTGAAATTCAGGGCCTTCCCGTGCAGCAGGCTTTGGATCTGCTTGCCTTTACGCCGAAAAAGGCGGCCGGGCTCGTGGCCAAGACGCTCAAAAGCGCGGTGGCAAACGCCGAGAACAATCACCGCGCGCGGAGTGAACGCCTTGTCGTCCGCGAGGCCGTCGTGGGTGAGGGGCCGACCCTGAATCGTTTCCAGCCCAAGGCTCGTGGCAGCGCCGGACCCATTCGCAAACGCACCAGTCACATCCGTATCATCGTCACCGACGAGATTGAAATCACTTCGCGCGAAAAGAAGAAGTCCGCGAAAAAGAAATCTTCGGCTGCAAAAACAACCGCCAAAAAGGCACCTGCAAAGAAAGAAAGCGCGGCGACTGACGCCGGGAAAACCGAATAACACCATGGGACAAAAAGTTCATCCAATTGGCTTCCGCCTCCCCATCTCCCGCGATTGGGGCTCAAAATGGTATGCCCCGCGCAAGGATTTTGCGGATCATTTGCATGCGGATATCAAAATTCGCAAATATCTCAAAGCCAAGCTGCGCCAGGCTGCCGTGGCCCGCATCGTCATTGAACGCGCCTGGAACAGCCTGCGCGTGACCATTTACACCGCGCGACCCGGTTTGGTGATCGGACGCCGGGGATCGGAAATTGAGAACATGACCAAGGAGGTCGCCATGCTTTCCGGTGACAAGCAGGTTAAGATTGACATTCAGGAAATTCGTTCTCCCGAGACGGATGCGCAGCTGGTGGCTGAAAGCGTTGCGGGGCAGCTCGAACGCCGCATTTCATTTCGCCGGGCGATGAAAAAGTCCGTCCAAATCGCCATGGAACAGGGAGCCCTTGGTATTAAAATCCGTTGCTCCGGACGTCTGGGTGGCGCGGAGATTGCGCGCACCGAGTGGTATCGCGAGGGCAAGGTGCCGCTTCACACGATGCGTACGCCGATTGACTATGGTTTTGCCGAAGCCCAGACCGTCGCGGGAACGGTGGGCATTAAATGTTGGATTTGCAAGGCCGAGGAGGCGCCGGCCAAGTCTGAACGTGACGAGAATAGCGCCGAACCGGCCCCCGTGCCCGCCGCCTGAACCTTTTAGGAGACACCTGCCATGCCATTGATGCCCAAACGCGTGAAGTTTCGCAAATCCCAGCGGGGAAGCCGCAAGGGAAACGCCTCGCGCAACAAGTCCGTTGATTTCGGTGAATTCGGTTTGCAAACCCTCGAGCGCGCGTGGATCACAAACATCCAGATTGAAGCCGCCCGTGTGGCCCTGACGCGCAACATGAAGCGCAAAGGCAAGCTTTGGATTCGAATTTTTCCCGACAAGTCGGTGACCTCGCGTCCGCCGGAAACCCGCATGGGTAAAGGCAAGGGCGCACCGGAGTATTGGGTTGCCGTGGTTCGTCCGGGCAATGTCCTTTTTGAATTGGACGGTGTACCTGAAAGCATCGCCCGCGAGTCCCTGCGCCTCGCCGCCAACAAACTTCCCGTGCGCACAAAATTCATCACCCGCCATCACGCCTCCTGACGCCATGAAGACAAAGGAAATCGCAGAACTCAGCGTGGATGAACTTCGCAGCCGCAAACGCGAACTGCGCCACGAAATTTTCAACCTCCGCCTGCAACAGCGCAGCGGTCAACTGGAAAAACCCTCCGTAATCCGCGTCCTTCGCCGTGAGGCGGCGCGGGTGGAGACATTCCTTACGCAGAAACTTAAAGCAGCCCAATCATGAGCGATACCGCCACCACAACCACCGACGCCCCGGCGCGCGGACTCCGCAAATCCCTTGTCGGCGAAGTTGTCTCGGATAAGATGGACAAAACCGTCGTTGTTCGCACGGTCAGCCGTGTGCCGCACCGCCGTTTTGGAAAAATCATCAAGCACATCGCCAAGTTTCACGCTCACGATGAGAAGAATGAAGCCAAGCTCGGCGACAAGGTTCGCATCATGGAAACCCGTCCGCTGAGCCGCCTAAAGCGCTGGCGTCTCGTCGAAATCCTCAAACACTAAACACCGCAATGATCCAACTTCGCTCACGCCTCGATGTGGCCGACAACACGGGCGCCCGTATGGCCAAAATGATCGGCGTCATCGGGAAAAAATCGTCGTTTGCCGCCGTCGGCGACGTCATCACAGCCCATGTTCGGGAAGCCTCGCCGGGCGGCGCCGTGAAAAAGGGCGAGGTCGTCCGCGCCGTTGTCGTCCGCACACGCCAGTCCCTCAAGCGCCCCGACGGTTCGGCCCTGCGCTTCGACAGCAATGCCATCGTCATTATTGACAAGGATCTGAATCCGCGCGGCACGCGCATTTTCGGACCTGTTGCCCGCGAGTTGCGCGAGAAGAATTTCATGAAGATTGTGTCCCTTGCCCCGGAGGTCCTATGAACCGATTGAAAACCCATGTCAACAAGGGCGACATTGTTCGCGTTATCACCGGCAACCATCGTGGCGCCGAGGGAAAAATTTTGCATGTGCAGCGCACCAAGAACCGTGTGGTCATTGAGGGCGTTCACATGATTAAAAAGCACATGCGCAAGTCGCAGGATCACCCCAACGGCCAGATTGTCGAGCGCGAGGGAACCATTCACATTTCCAATGTCCGGCGGATTGAAGCCGCTGACAAAAAAAAGGAGGCCGCGAAGGCGGCAAGCAAGGCCAAGTAACCCATGGAAGTCGAACTTTACAAGGAATACGTCACCCGCGTGGCGCCGGCCCTCAAGGCTCAGCACGGGTACGTCAACCCGCACGAAGTGCCCCGCATCGAAAAGGTGGTCGTCAACACGTCCATCGGTTCTTCGCCGGATACCAAGGAGGCGCTGGACATTGCAGTCGCCGAACTGCAGGCCGTCACGGGGCAGACCCCCGTGCGCACGCGCTCGAAAAAGAGCATCTCCAATTTCAAACTTCGCAAGGATCAGCCGATCGGAGCGAAGGTGACATTGCGCGGACGCATCATGTATGAGTTTCTCGAGCGGCTTATTAAAATGGCGCTGCCGAAAATTCGTGACTTTCGCGGTGTTTCTCCGCGCGCCTTCGATGGCAACGGCAACTACACCCTCGGGGTGAGCGACCAGAGCATTTTCCCGGAGATCGAACTCGATAAAATCAAACGCAACATCGGCTTCGACGTGACCATTGTGACCACCGCCCGCACCGATCAGGAGGCAAAATCCCTCCTTGGCGAACTGGGCATGCCGTTTACCGACCGGGCCAAACCCGCAGCCACAAAATCCTGATGAACACCGATCCCATCGCCGACTTCCTGACACGCCTGCGCAACGCCAGCCGCTCGCGCAAGACCGACCTGCTGATTCCCTACTCGCGGATGAAGGCGGATCTTGCCGGCATTTTGAAAAAGGAGGGCTACATTTCCGATTTTGAAGTGCAGACAGAGGGGCGTCCGCACCTGCGTGTTGTCACCAAGTTTTCCGGCAAGACGCCGGCCATCACCGGGCTCAAGCGCGTGAGCCGTCCCGGTCTCCGCCGTTATGTCGGCGCCGGTGAAATCCCGCGTGTTCTCGGCGGGATGGGAATTTCCATTTTATCCACCCCGCGCGGGGTGCTTAGCGGACGCGAGGCGCGTCGTCAAAACGTCGGCGGCGAGCTGCTCGCCTACATTTGGTAAGGAGAAAAACCATGTCCCGTATTGGCAACCAATCCATTTCAATACCACCCAAGGTGAAGGTGGGCATTTCGTCCGACCGTTCGGTGCGTGTCGAAGGCCCGAAAGGCACGCTTTCCTGGGGTCTTCCTGAAGGCATTGACGGCAAGATCGAGGGGGAGACGCTCAAGCTGGAGCGTCGCTCGGAATCCCGTCGGGCGCGCGCCTTGCACGGACTTTCCCGCGCCCTGCTTTCCAACATGGTCACCGGCGTCAGCATCGGTTTCACTCGTCAGCTTGAAATTCAAGGCGTCGGTTTCAAGGCCGCCGTGCAGGGGCAAAAACTGAATCTTTCGCTGGGTTTCTCGCACCCCATCATTTTTGAAATTCCCAAGGAAATCAAAATCACGGTCACCGACAACACCAAGCTCACCGTCGAAGGAATAGACCGCCAGCTCGTCGGGCAGGTCGCGGCCAACATCCGCGCCTATTACCCGCCGGAACCCTACAAGGGCAAGGGCGTGCGCTACTCCGACGAAACAGTGCGCCGCAAGGAAGGCAAGACCGTTCAGTAATCGCCATGACACGCCAAGACAGCATCAAATTGCGCCATAAGCGCATTCGTAAAAAAGTCGCCGGAACGCCCGAACGTCCGCGCCTCGCAGTCAATTTTTCCGGGCGTCACATCCGCGCCCAGGTTATAGATGACACGAAGGGCGTCACCCTCGCCGCCGCCAGCACGTTGGAGAAAAGTCTGGTGGACAAGGCGTCCGCCAATGTCGCCGGCGCACAGGCTGTCGGCAAGCTGGTGGCCGAGCGCACCAAGTCAAAATCCATTTCCAAAGTCGTCTTCGATCGGGGCGGCTTTCAATATCAGGGCAAAGTGAAGGCCCTCGCTGATGCCGCGCGCGAAGCCGGCCTCGAATTTTAAGAAAGAACTCCATGCCTCCTAACGCACGCAACACCGGACGCCGCGACAATCGCCGCGAAGAAAAACAGAAAGAACCTTCCGATACGGTTGAAAAAGTCGTTTTCATCAACCGCTGCGCCAAGGTTGTCAAAGGCGGACGCCGTTTCAGCTTTAGCGCCCTTATTGTCACCGGCAATCACAAGGGAAGCGTCGGCTGCGGTTTTGGCAAAGCCAAGGAAGTGAGCGAAGCCATTCGCAAGGCCTCGGATTCCGCCCGCAAGGCGATGAAGAATTTTTCGCTCGCGCAGAGCACGATTCCGCATGAAGTGACGGGGGAATTTGGCGGCGGTCGAGTGCTTTTGCGCCCCGCTTCGCCCGGAACCGGCATTATCGCCGGCGGTGGTGTCCGCGCGGTTTGCGAAGCCGTGGGCATTCGCGATGTCCTGGCAAAATCCCTCGGCTCCAAAAACCACGCCAATGTGGTGAAAGCCACCATTGAAGCCCTTTCAAAACTCCGCCCGCGCGAGGAAATTTTCCGCGCCCGCGGCCTTAAGATCAAATCCGCCAAGGCGGAAGACGCCACAGCCTGATTACCATGCGACTGCACACACTCACACCGCGCCCCGGATCAAAGAAACGCCGCAAACGCCTCGGTTCCGGCGAAAGCTCCGGACGCGGCAAAACCAGCGGCAAGGGCCACAAGGGCCAGAAGGCACGTTCCGGCGGCAGCATTCGCCTCGGATTTGAAGGCGGACAAATGCCCCTGATTCGCCGCCTTCCGAAGCGTGGATTCAACAACGCGGCCTTTAAAACCCGCTATGCCGTCGTCAATCTTGACGACCTCAATGATTTTGCCGACGGCGCGTCGGTTGACGAGGCCGTATTGCGGGAGAACGGGCTGGTTCGCGGGAAGTTGGACGGCGTGAAAATTCTTGCGCGCGGTGAGATTTCCAAAAAGCTGGTGATTTCCGGCGTGAAGTTCAGCGAGGCTGCCAAACGCAAGATTGAAGCGGCCGGGGGAAGCATTTCCTAAGCGGATGCGCGTTTTGGCATAGGGCCGCATGATCTCCGCATTCACCAACATTTTCAAAATTCCCGAATTGCGCCAGCGCGTACTTTTTACGCTGGCCGTTATTGTGATTGTCCGGGCCGGTTCGGTCATTTCGACACCGGGGGTGAATTCCGAGGTTTTGCGCCAGTGGTTTGTCAATGTGGCCGACGCGCAGTCGGGCGGCGGCGTGGCGGCGCTGTTCAATCTCTTCAGCGGCGGCGCCCTCGGTCACGCGGCCATCTTTGCCCTCGGCATCATGCCTTACATCAGCGCGTCCATCATGCTTCAGCTCATGACCGCCGTGATTCCGCAACTCGGGAGAATGTCGCGGGAGGATGGCGGACGGCAGAAAATTTCCCAATACACGCGTTATCTGACGATTGTTCTCTGCATTTTCCAGGGCTATCTGCTGGCGCTGTCCTTTGAGAGTCCGCAGTCGAATCCGTTTTTGCCTGGGATCATGGACACGATCAATCGCCTCGGTGTTCCCTTGGTGTCCGATCCCGGGATGGGATTCCGCCTGTTGACTGTCGTCACAATGACCGCCGGTGGCATGTTCCTTGTGTGGCTCGGGGATCAGATTACCGAGAGGGGAATTGGAAACGGCATTTCCATCATCATTACCATCGGCATTATCGCCCAGTTGCCTGCGGGGCTCATACAGGCATGGCGCACTTTTGTGCCGTCGGGCGGGCAGGCTGCTGCCGTGAGTCCGATGGTGCTGGTGCTGCTGATTGCCTTTTTGATCTTTGTGGTGGCGGCGGTCATCGCCGTAACCCAGGCCACCAGACGCATCAGCGTGCAGTAGTATATGCCGCTTAAGGTCAATTACGCGGGAGTGATGCCCATTATTTTTGCCCAGGCCATCCTGTTGTTTCCCTCCACAATTCTCAACATGGCCTTTCCGACCCAGCGGTGGGCGAATCAACTTTCCAACATGCTGGCCGGCGGCTGGCCGCATTATGTTTTCTTCGGCGGAATGATTTTCTTCTTCAGCTATTTCTGGGTCGCCACGCAGTTTCAACCTGCGCAGATTGCCGATGATTTAAAGAAATACGGCGGCTTTATCCCCGGAGTGCGTCCCGGCAAGCCCACGGCGGATTTTTTGGATTACACCATGACGCGGCTGACATTTGCGGGTGCCATATTTTTGACGATTATCGCGGTGCTGCCGCAGTTGTTGTCGAGGCAGATGAATGTGCCTTACATGACATCCCAATTTTTCGGCGGCACGGGATTGCTGATTATCGTCGGGGTGACCCTCGACACGATGCGTCAGGTCGAGACGTATCTTTTGCAACGCCACTATGATGGTTTTCTGCGGCGCGGGAAGCTGCGCGGGCGGTTTGAACGCACCGCCGGCGGACAGGGGCGCGTTATTTCATCCACCACTCTCGTTTGGCTCTACGCGGCTCTCGGCCTTCTCGTTATTGCCGGCATGGCGGTCTATCTCGCCAGCAGCAAATAAAATCGCCGCGTGTTCTCCTGTTTCCTTTCCCATTTGTCCCCGATGATTCCTATTAAAAGCGAACGTGAGATTGAGGGGATGCGTGAATCATGTCGTGCGGCGGGCGAGGTGTTGGGGCGGCTCGAGGCGCTTGCTGCGCCTGGAATGACAACGAAAGACATTGACGATGCGGCGGCGGAATTCATTTGCGAAGCTGGTGCGAAAAGCGCGTTTTTGGGTTATCGCAATTTCCCCGGTCAGCTATGCGTTTCGGTGAACGAGGAGGTTGTGCATGGCATCGGCGGATCGCGCCGTCTGGCCTACGGCGACATTCTCAAGCTCGATGTCGGCGTGGTGAAAAACGGCTGGATTGGCGACACGGCGACCACCGTGCGCTTGGGCGTTGTGGCCCCGGAGACCGATCGGCTTGTCGAAGACACGGCCCGCATTCTCGATGAAGCGATTTTGCAGGCGACGGAAGGCCGCCGGGTTGGCGATATTTCCTCCTCGGTCGAACAGGCCGCGTTGGCGCGCGGGTATTCCGTCGTGCGTGAATTTGTGGGGCACGGGGTCGGACGCAAATTGCATGAGGAGCCGCAGATTCCGAATTTCGGAAAATCCGGTCGGGGGCCGAAACTCAAGGCGGGGATGACCCTTGCCATTGAGCCGATGATCAACCTGGGCAAGGCCGGCATTCGTATTTTGGATGACAAATGGACGGTGGTGACGGCTGATGGACTGCCTTCCGCACATTTTGAACACACGGTTCTGGTGACAAAAAATGAACCAGAAGTTTTGACATGGCGAAAAAAGACGCTATTGAAGTAGAAGGCAAGGTTGTCGAGCTGCTGCCGAACACGATGTTCCGGGTGGAATTGACCAACGGACATCGGATTCTCGCGCACATCTCGGGCAAGATGCGCCTGCACTTCATTCGCATCCTGCCGGGTGATAAAGTCATGCTGGAGTTGTCTCCTTACGACTTGAGCAAAGGCCGCATTACCTATCGCCGCAAATAAAAAGAAACCAATACCATGAAAGTGAGAGCCTCAGTTAAAAGACTCTGTGAGAGTTGCCGGATTGTCCGGCGCAACAACGTCGTGCGCGTTGTTTGCAAGAACCCCCGCCACAAACAAAGACAAGGATAACACGCTTATGCCACGCTTACTCGGGGTTGAGATCCCATCCAATAAACGCATTGAAGCCTCGCTGCCGTATATTTACGGAATCGGGCCGACCATCGCCAAGCAAGTTCTCGCGGAAGCCTCCATTGACCCGAACACCCGGGCCAAGGATCTTTCTCCCGAGCAGATTTCGCAGATTGTGCAAATTATTTCCAATAATGGCATTCTTATCGAAGGCGACCTGCGCCGTGAGCTGCAGGGCAACCTCAAACGTCTGCAGGCCATCAATTGCTACCGCGGCATTCGCCACCGCCGGGGGCTCCCCGTACGCGGACAGCGTACCTCGACCAACGCCCGCACCCGCAAGGGGCCGCGCAAGACGGTCGGCATCCAAAAAAATCCCGACGCCAAGGCAGGCAAAGTTTAACCTTTAACGAAGTATGAGCGACGAAACGAAAGAAATCCCGGGCGAATCGCAGGACGCCGGACGCAAGGAGGAAACCGCGAAACATCATCCCGCCATCGAGACTCCGGCTGAAACGCCGCAGCAGGGCGAGGCGACGGCTCCGGCTGTGGAAAAGGCTGCGGAAAAAAAGGCCGCCAAGCCCAAGGCGACCAAAGGCAAGACGGCGAAGAAAAAGGAGGCAGCCGCCGCCAAGGCCGGTGAAGCTGCGGCTCCGCAGTCGGCGGACGATATTTTGTCGCTCGACGCACCGATTGCTCCAGCCAAGGTCATCAAGGCAAAAGGCAGCAAGAATGTCAGCCAAGGCATCGCCCATGTGCTTGCCACGTTCAATAACACCATTGTCAGCATTACGGATCCCCGTGGAGCCGTTCTCGGCGCCTCCAGCGCCGGCAAGGTTGGCTTTAAGGGCTCACGCAAAAGCACCGCCTACGCCGCACAGCTTGTGGCGCAGGACGCCGCGCGTCAGGCCATGGGGCACGGACTCAAGGAGGTCGAGGTGCGCGTCAAGGGCCCCGGTGCCGGCCGCGAATCCGCCATCCGCGCGCTTCAGGCCATCGGCCTGGAAATCACCGTCATCAAGGATGTCACACCCGTTCCGCACAACGGCTGCCGTCCGCCGAAAGCCCGGCGTGTGTAATGCGGGGCGTCAAACACTGAACACCACAAACTGAATATTTCCTATGGCACGTTACACCGGACCCCAAACCAAATTGAGCCGCCGCTTCGGCATTTTCCTTGTCGGCTCAGCCAAACATTTCGAGCGCCGCAGCTATCCGCCGGGCATGCACGGCCAGAAGGGCATGCGTCGCAAAATTTCCGAATACGGACAGGCGCTCGCCGAGAAGCAAAAGCTCAAGGCCCAATACGGCGTATTGGAGCGGCAGTTTCGCCGTTATTTTGAGACGGCCATTGCCCGGCGCGGCATCACCGGCGAGACTTTGCTGCAGCTTCTTGAAACGCGTTTGGACAACATTGTCTATCGTCTCGGTTTTGCCCGCACCCGCACCGCCGCGCGTCAGATGGTTTCACACGGACATGTGCGGGTCAATGGACGCAAATGCGACATTGCGTCGGCCAATCTCAAGCCGGGTGATGTTGTGGAGGTGAAAAATGCGCCCAAGGCTCGTACTTTGGCTGCGCGTCACATGGAGGCAACGCAGATTCGCACGGTTCCCGACTGGCTTGTGGTTGACCGCGAAAATTTTTCCGGAAGCGTTTCCCGCATTCCGACTCGCGATGAAATTGCCCCGGTGGTGAACGAGCAGCTCGTCGTCGAGTTGTATTCCCGCTAAAAAAATTGCGATCCTGTCGCATGGCTTTTGCCATGCAGGCTGAGATTGCTTTATGTTGACGAGTGGATATGCTCGCGACTGATGTCGCAGCCAGCCGCTTCGCAGATTTCTGTGGCACCCACTTTGAAGGGTGAAGCGGCTGAAATTGCGGGTGATGAAGCTTTGGCCGCCGGCGCCTTATCGGAGGCCGTGGTTCAATGGGGCGGCGCGTTGGAGTTTTACACGGAGCGATCCATGAATGCGGAGGCGGCGCGATCCGCAGCCAAAATGGCGGAGATTGAGGAACGTTTGGGCGATTTGGACGGCGCTTGTGTTCATTATGGACTGGCGGCGGATCTTTTTAAAAAATCGGGCAAGGCGTATCGAGTGCCGACGTGCCTGAACAATCAGGCGATGTTGTTCAAGGCGGCGGGTGAACACGGGGAGGCTGTTCGTCTGCTCGAACTCGCGCTGGAGGAGGCGTCCTGTTGTCATGGTTTGATTCATACGGAAACGGCGTTGCTTGCCGCAAATCTCGGTACGGTTCTTTGCGAATGCGGGGATCTAGCGGGTGCGGAGCAGAGGCACATGCAGGCTCTTGGCATTCGTGAACAACTTTATGGTGCGTCGCATCCGGATGTGGGGCTGAGCCTCGGGCATCTGGGTGTGATTCATCAGATGCGCGGCGATGCTGTTCGAGCGCGGCGCTTTTATGCGTCCGCCCTGTCGGTCCTCAATGAATTTTCCGACGTTTATTCGGCGGAACGGGATGTTTTTCGGGGAAACTTGGCCGCGCTTTGATTTGCCGTTCGCAGGAGAAATGTCGCCCATTTTCCCCGTCGTGAGGCCTTTTCCAGATTTAACGGGTATTCCAAAAATGTGCGAAGGACTTCGCTTTCCTCCGTTCGCAAAATTCCGGAGAGGATGAGGCAGCCGCCGGGTCGGACTGCGCGGATAATGCGCGGGGCGGCCGCGCGGAGGATGCTGCTGTATACATTGGCAGCGACCACGGGATGCCGTGTCCGCCCGGCACTCCAGCGGAGCACGTCGCCCTCGGTGATGGTGACACGGCGGCAGCGGTTGCGACGCGCATTGGCGAGAGCTGCGGAGACGGCACGGGCATCGTTGTCAAAGGCGGTGACGCTTGCCGCGCCGAGTTTTTCCGCAGCGATGGCAAGGATTCCGGAGCCGGTTCCGATGTCCAGCGCAGTCCAACCGGGCTGCAGGTGTCGTGCCTCCTCCTGCAAAAAGCGCAGGCATGAGGCAGTGGTCGCGTGTTCGCCGGTGCCGAAGGCCATGGCTCCGGCAATGCGCAGAAGGATGGCGGGGCGTGGGAGGTTTGTCGGCCATGTGCCCCGGACATCCGTGACCGCGAGTCCGCTGGTGATGCGGATTGGGCGGCGGGGAATGAGGGATTGAGCGATGATTTTCTCGACATCAATTCGCTCCAGGGTTCCGTCGAATTTTTTGACCAGGTGCGTGAGTTCCGTTTTGCGTCGGGCGTAAATTTCCAGCCGCACGGTGCGCGCGCCGGGGCGCCCGTGAACGGCGGGTGAATAGCCGCCGTCTTCAAGGCGGCCCCGCCAAAATTCCTCCTGATGCGCCGCAACACGGCGTGTCCAACGCCAAGTTGGCGGATAATGTACAGCGGCGTTCATATTTTGCAGAATGGCCGCCGCCGGGATGTGCCGCAAGATTTTGCCGTGTGTGCGGATTGCTTTGCAGGAAAACGGGGGTCGGTTAGCATCCTGCTCCATGCACGATTTTACCTATCGCAACGGTAGTTTGTACTGTGAGGATGTCTCCTTGGATGACTTGGCGAATCGTTATGGCACGCCTCTCTACGTTTATAGTGCGGGAACCATCCGCGATCACTTCCGCCGACTCGATCGCGCGATGGAGCCGCTGGACCATCACGTGTGTTTTGCCGTTAAAGCGAATTCCAATCTTGCCGTGTTGAATCTGCTGGCGGGCGAGGGGGCGGGATTTGACATTGTTTCCGGCGGAGAACTTTTCCGCGTGCTCAAGGCGGGCGGCCGTGCCGATCAATGCACCTTTGCCGGAGTGGGAAAAACGCGCGAGGAGATCGAGTACGCCCTGCGCGAAGGCGTTTATTCCTTCAACGTGGAATCGGAGGCCGAGCTGGCGTTTATCAATGACGTCGCCGGCGCGATGGGATGCAAGGCGCCCGTGGCGGTGAGGGTGAATCCGGATGTGGACGCACAGACACACAAACACATTTCCACCGGGAAAAGTCATAACAAATTCGGCATTGGCATTGATCGCATTCTCGAAGTTTACGCATGGGCGGCGACATTGCCGAATTTGCGAATCCGGGGAATTCAAACGCACATCGGATCTCAGATTTTGGAGACCAAACCGTTTGTCGAAGCGCTCGGAAAACTTGTTCCGATTGTGCGGGAAATCAAAAGGGATTATGCGATTGAATTTTTCAGCATTGGCGGCGGCTTGGGCATTATCTATCGCGGCAGCCTTGAAAGCGGCTCCCCGACGTGGTGGGAAGCCGATGCAAGGGATGGCGCGCGTCGCATCACCTTTGATGATTATGCGGCGGCGGTGACTCCGTTGTTGAAGGATCTCGGATTAAAAATTCTTCTGGAACCCGGGCGTTGTCTGGTTGGAAGCGCGGGGGTGCTTCTCACTTCGGTGCTTTATGTGAAGGAAACTCCGGCCAAAAAATTTATCGTAACCGACGCAGGTATGAATGATTTGATTCGTCCCGTTTTGTATGAGGGCCATCATGAGGCGGTTCCCTTGCGTGAACCCGCATCGAATACGCCGCGTGCCGCTGCGGATGTGGTGGGGCCGGTGTGTGAGAGCGGGGATTTTTTTGCGCAAAACCGTTCGTTGCCCGCACTGGTGGCCGGTGACCGACTGGCCTTGATGAGCGCTGGCGCCTACGGATTTGTCATGGCTTCCAATTACAACACGCGAAGGTTTCCTGCGGAAATCCTTGTGGATGGCAGTCGCGCGGAAGTCGTGCGCGTTTTTGCGATTTGCATTAACGCGCAGCCGTTCGCGGCAGATCGAGCGGGCGCACCACGTAGATGCCGGCGTGGGTGCGGAAGTTGTTGAGGTAATTGCTCAGGCGGTCGTCGAGCACGACCTTGCGATAATTTTTCGAGGCGTGAAGAAATCGCAGGACGCCCTTTTTGTCGCGTGAAGCAAGGCCGACGTGGGATGTGTAGGATCCGTGCCAGTTGCTGACGATGCACACGATGTCGCCGTTGCGCAGTTGCGACTCGATGCGTGGAACCTTCGCCTTGGGAACATAGGTGATGCCGCGTTGCGAAAGCTCGTTTTCAATGCGGATGAATTCCGGAACCAAGGACGGATCGGCGCGAAGCTGACGGTAAAGTTTCGGATGTCCCCCCATGTCGCTCATGTTTCGATGCAGTGAAACGCCGCCGAGGGAGGGAGTGATGTTGCGCACAAGTCCCCGGCTTTCGTTGTCATACAGCCATTGTTCAAGGTGATGGAGCCGTGAGTCGAACTTCCCGGTGCAGCGACCGTTGCGATAGCGGTCAAGTTCAATGAGGGAGAGCATTTCCTTCGGTGAATAGGGCGGCGGATGCAGGGCGACCAGGCGCCCCATGGCCAGGGCGGTTTCAAAAAGCGTCCAGCAATCCATTCCCAACATGTTTACCGAGGGAGATTCAATAAAGTCATCCAGCTCGAGCGTATAGTTCACGTAGGGCGTTCCGCGCAGGGCAAGGGCGAAATTATTGACGCGCTCGCCCAGCGGTAGTCCGGCCCAGCCCGCGTCATACCCACGTTGCATCAATTGCGCGAATTTCTTTTGCCCGACAAAGGTTTTTTCCAAGGGAAGCCCCGCCGCGAGGGCGGTTGAAAGAATTGCCCCCAATGCCGTCAGTCGAATGAAGGCGCGGATCATGCAATGAATGCGCGAAAAGGCGGGCGGCATCGCCTAATTGGCGGGCTCCAGCTTCACATTATCAATATAGAAAAATCCGTCCGGAGCACTCAGCAGAAAGTCAATTTGTATCGCGCCGCCGGACACATATTTTTCATCGTTGAGAATCTTGAGATTCGGGGCGCTGAATTCAATTTTGAACTTTTGTGTGATGGTGCTCCAGTTGGAGGATGCGTTGAAATTGAAGTTATATCCGTCGTAGCCATTAACTATATTTTGAATTCTTTTTACCGCTCCGCGCTCTCCGTGTTCCAAGCGATCCTCCCCCAATTTTTTATATCCGTACCAGGCGACATGGCCTTGGGCGGCGGATATTTTGGCTCCCTTGACCTGGAATGTCAGTGTGTAGGTTTTGCCAACTTCAAACCGCAGATCAGTCTGTCGCAGAGTGAAGAGATTGCTGGGGCCGTAAAGTGCCGCCCTGTCGGAATCCGTGTCGCTATGCACATTGATTGACTGACCTTTTAGGATTTCCCGTTTGTATGTGGGGATGGCGGGGAAGGCGATGTTGGGAGTGGGAACGATTTTGTTGTGTGAGGGCGTGTACCCTATTTTTAGGGCGTTTTTTCCTTCCGGAGGTTTCGCCTCCTCATCGTTTTCGACCGTTACGCAAGTGGCATAGGCAAAATAGTTGCCGTAGGGGATGCCCACGCCGATTGACCAGTTTGAGGGATTTTGCCAGGATTCCGGAACCGGTTTGGTCCCTGTAAGATCAACGGGAGCGTCGAATTTCGGACTCTCCTTGGTTCCCTTGTTTTGCGCCCAGGCAATGCGGCCATTGCTGCGTCCGATGAGCAAATCAAAGAGTCCGTCACCATTGAGGTCACCCGTGGCGATTGTATTCAGTCCGGAACCCACGATGTAAGCCTGACTTTGTTCCTGGGTAAGGCCGCCGCTTTTCGACAAATAACCCGAGGGTGAAATGGAATCTCCGAATTTCCAATTGTCAGGGCGAATGTAGGCGGTGAGATTTCCCCGACGATCCACAACCAGCAGATCGAGCTTTCCGTCTCCGTTCAGATCGGCCAATGCCGGCGTGAGCTGCATGCGACCCTCACCCAAGGCGAGAGCCTGGCGTTTTTCCTCCTTGAAGGAAGGGGACATGGCGGAACCTTGATTCAGGAACAGGTGAACGTTGTTGGCGGAGTAGGAGCCTTCGCCAACGAGGAGATCGGGCCTGTTGTCGCCGTCCCAGTCATAATAAAGCGGCGAGAAAAGATTGCCCCACCGGTGGTTGGGATCCTTCATTGTCGCAATGGCGCTCTTCAGCAGTGATTTCGGCTGGGAAAAGCGCGGAGCTGTTGCGCCTCCTTCGTTGGGAATAAAAAAAATGTCTCCGTAATAATTTCCGGCGATGATGCTGGGTTTGTCGCCGACGGTTGGCGACCACAGGCCGATGTGGACGGCCTGACGCCGTTTGGTCCAGTATCTTGCGGTTGCGTCGTATGAAAGTCTCCAGGGAGGATCTCCCTCGGTGAGGGCAAGGAAGGGCAGCGTCAGCTCGCCATTGGTAAATTTCGGATTTTTGGCGTCGCCGCTGTTAAAATAAATCCT
>JACTMZ010000136.1 GCA_014584375.1 Verrucomicrobiota bacterium
TCCCTTGGTTCGCAGATTGAGGTGCAAATGGGAACCCTCGGCAAGGCGCTCGGCGGCTCGGGCGGCTATATTGCGGGATCGCGGGACTTGATTGATGTGGCGATCAACCGTGCCCGCAGCTTTGTTTTTTCCACCGCCCCCCCGGCCGCTTGTTCCGCCGCCGTCTGCACGGCGCTGGATGTTTGCATTGGCACCGAAGGGGATCGCCGCCGCTCGCACTTGCGCAAATTGGCCGCCCTTCTTGATCCGAACATGCCCGCCGCCATTCATCCCGTGATCATCGGAGGCGCGGCGGAGGCACTGCGCGCCGCTCAAATGCTCGATGATCTCGGCTTTTTCGTTCCCGCAATCCGCCCGCCCACCGTCCCAAGGGAAACCTCACGCCTGCGCGTCAGTATTTCCGCTTCTCATGATGCGGAAACAGTTGCGCTCCTGGCGTCGCATTTGAGCGCTTTCCAAAAAACAGGATTGCATGGCGAGGGCGATCCGAATTCCGTGTGTCCCGTGTGCGGTTCCTCCCTTGTTCAGGAAAAATGCAAGGTGGTTTGCCGAAGCTCCGTTTGCGGCTATCGCATCGTTTTCAATTGCTCGGAATTTTAACACGCGCACAATCCCGCCATGACATCGCCTGCTCAGAAAAATGAATCGAGTGCGACGCGTATTCCGGAACGGTGTGAAATTTCCGAGAAGGATCGCTGGGATTTGACCTGTTTGTATCCAGATGACGCGGCATGGGAGGATGCGTTTTCGGATTTGCGGCGGCGGTATCCGGAGATCGGAAAATTTCGCGGCAAACTGGGTGCTTCGCCCTCCGCGCTTTTGGAAGTTCTCGAATTTGAAAAATCTCTCGATCAGCCGCTGGAGCGACTTGGAACCTACGCCAGTCTGCGCGTGAGTGAAAATGCCGCCGATCCCGCTTTTTTGGAACGCGAGGCCCGGCTTGAAAACTGCCGCTCCAAAATCATTGAAGCCTGTTCGTTTATCGAACCCGAACTGCAGGCTGTCCCCGATGCGGATTTCGCACGTTTTTTGTCCGCACCCGAGCTGTCCGCATGGCGGGTTTCCCTAAAAAAAAGGCGCCGTTTCAAACCACACACGCTTGATGAAGGCGGTGAGCGGCTGCTGGCAATGGGAGCCCAGGCGATGGATGGGCACGGAGAGACTTTTTCACAGCTTACCAATGTGGATCTCAAATTCGGCTTTGTCACCGAAGGCGATGGACGTCAAAGCGAGCTGACTCAGGGGAGCTTTTCCTCCTTTTTGCTCAAACCCGATCGCGATCTGCGGCGTCGGGCGTTTCATCAATTTTATGCGGAATTTTCCGATCACAAATTCACCATTGCCAGCACGCTGTCCAACTCGGTGCGGGCCGATGTTTTTCAAGCCCGTGCCCGCCATTATCCCTCGTCGCTGGCCTGCGCCCTTTTTCGACACGACATTCCGGAGCGGGTTTACACAAACCTTGTCAGCACGGTGCGGGCCAATCTGACGCCGCTTTACCGTTACTACGAATTGCGACGGTGCGCCCTCGGGATTGATAAGATTCATCATTACGACACCTACGTTCCGTTGGCGAAAAAGGTTGCGACGCATTTGAGTTTTGACGAGGCGACGGATCGTGTGCTTGCCGCTGTGGCGCCGCTTGGCGATGAATATGTGCGTGAGCTGGCGGCGGGTTTGCGCGGGCGTTGGTGCGACCGTTATGAGTCAAAAGGAAAGCGCAGCGGCGCCTTTTCCAGCGGATGCTACGGATCACCGCCGTATATTTTGATGAATTACAAGGCGGATGTTTTTTCCGACATGTTCACCTTGGCGCATGAGGCGGGGCACTCCATGCACACATGGTATGCGCAGCGCGAGCAGACGTTTCAGGATTATTATTATCCCATTTTTCTTGCTGAGGTTGCCTCGACTTTCAATGAGGAGTTGCTCACGCATTATTTGCTCGAACAAACAAATGATCCCGCCGTGCGCGCCTATTTAATCAGCCGCCAGTTGGATGATTTGCGAGGAACCGTTTACCGTCAGACAATGTTCGCTGAATTTGAAAAAATCATTCACGAGCGGCAGGAGGACGGGGATGCGCTGACCCTCGATATTTTCACCGGTATTTACCGTGAGCTGCTGCGAGTTTATTTTGGTCCGCGATTTGAACTCGATGCGGAGCTGGATTTGGAATGTCTGCGCATTCCGCATTTTTACAGCGCATTTTACGTTTACCAATACGCGACCGGCATGAGTGCGGCTGTCGCGCTGTCTCGGCAAACCCTCGAAAGCGGCGATCCTTCGCGCTATCTCGGCTTTCTCAAGCTGGGTGGAAGCCTCCCGCCGTTGGAGGCTCTCGCCGCCGCCGGAGTGGACATGACATCCCCCGCGCCGGTGGAAAATGCCCTAGAGCTTTTTGCGCGCCGGGTGGATGAACTTGCCGTTCTTCTTGGAATGGATCCCGCTGCGTTATGAAGCGCGCTTTTCTTGACAAGCTTCTGCCGCGCCTGCGCCGCGTCCAGCCGGAGGACGTCGAGGCGTTCTTTGTGGAATTGGCGCATGACCGTCGTTTTTTCGAAACGATCTTCAACGCCATTCGCGAGGGAGTGATTGTCACCGATGTTGTCGGTTCGGTGGTTTATCTCAATACCGCTGCCTGTTCTCTCTTCGGCCTTGATGCCGCTTCCGCCCTGGGACGCCCACTAGCGGAAAAAATCAGCGGCTTGCGGTGGAAAGAGTTGGCCCAGGGACGTGAAGCCGTAACCCGTGACATCGAAATTTTTCATCCCGTCCACCGTGTGCTGAATTTCTATGTCGTTCCCCTTATGAGCGGGGATGAGGAGGCGTCGGACAAACTTCGACATGCCGGTTATGCGCTGATCATGCGTGATTTTACTGATCGGCATCGGGCGGCGCAGGAGACCTTGGAGAGCGAGCGCGCCGCCGCCTTGCAATTGCTTGCGGCCGGTGTTGCCCACGAAATCGGCAATCCCCTCAATTCTCTCAACATTCACCTGCAGCTCCTTGAACGCCGGTTGAAAAAACTGCCCGAAGGTCCGTCGGAAAAACTTCTTCAACCTTTGGAAGTGGCGCGCGATGAAATCAAACGTCTGGACACCATTGTCTCCCAATTTTTGCATGCCCTCCGCCCGGTGCCGCTCAACAGAACCTTTCGCGATCTCAATGCGCTGACGCGTGAAGCCTGCGGGTTTCTGGAACCCGAACTCAAATCTCGGGGCATCAACCTGCGCTTGGAGCTTTCCCCGGGGCTCCCGCCGCTTGAAGTTGATCAGGATCAGTTGAAGCAGGCCTTTTTCAATATTGTCAAAAATGCCTGCGAGGCGATGAAGCAGGGGGGTGTCCTTTCCATTCACACCGAGGCCGATGCCCGCTGGGTGAATATTGCCTTTACTGACACGGGTGCGGGAATGAGCGATGAAACCATGGCGAGAATTTTTGAGCCGTATTTTACCACCAAGGAGGCGGGGAGCGGCCTTGGACTCATGATAACCCAACGCATCGTGCGCTCTCATGGCGGTGAGATTGCGATTGAAAAACCGTCCGCCGGCGGTCTGCGGATCATGATTCGACTTCCGCGACATGACCGCCAGGCGCACATGCTGCCGCCCGGGCCGCCGCCGCTCCCGGCACTTCATCCGCCGTCGGCTCAATCCTGACCGTTCGTCGCCGGGCGCACCGCCACACCGCGCGAAGCCAGGTAATTTTTGACATCCCCAACGGTGTATTCCCCAAAGTGAAAAATGCTCGCGGCAAGCACTGCATCCGCGCCGGCATGCAAAAGCACGTCGGCCATGTGTTCCAATGTTCCCGCACCGCCGCTGGCGATGACGGGAATTCCGACGGCGGAACTGACCGCCCGCACCAAATCCATGTCGTAGCCTGTTTTCATGCCGTCGGTGTCCATGCTTGTGAGAAGAATTTCCCCGGCTCCAAGTTTTTCGACTTCGACGGACCATGAGACGGCATCCAGCTCCGTCGGATGTCGCCCCCCGTGCGTGTAAACAGTCCAGCCACCCTGCGGATTCCGCCGGGCGTCAATGGCTGTGACAATGCACTGCGCTCCGAAACGATCCGCACCTTCCCGAATCAGCTTCGGCCTTTGAATCGCCGCCGTGTTCACGCTCACCTTGTCCGCTCCGGCACGCAGCATTAGCTGCATGTCACCGACCGTTCGAATTCCGCCTCCAACCGTCAACGGCATGAAACACTCGGATGCCGTGCGCTCCACGACGTCAATCATCGTCGCGCGATTGTCGGAGGATGCCGTGATGTCGAGAAAAACCAGTTCGTCGGCGCCCTGTGCGCCGTAGGCTTTTGCACATTCCACCGGATCGCCCGCGTCGCGAAGCTCCAAAAATTTCGTTCCTTTCACAACCCGCCCGTCTTTCACGTCCAGACAGGGAATGATGCGTTTGGTCAGCATAAACGGGCATTATGGTTCGACCGCAGGTTTTTCGCAATGCGCGGATATTGGGATTTCCATGAAGCGGCGCTTTATTTACGGTTTTTGCGATGTTGTTTGTGACGCGGCTTTTTCAATGTGTGTTGGTGGCGGCTGTTTTGACCGGCTGTTCTTCGATTGGACACATTGGCAGATTTTCCACCGTGGTGGTGGACGCCGGCCATGGCGGAGTGGATCGCGGCGCGCGCGCCTATGACGGTTCGCTGGAAAAAAATTACACTCTCGACACGGCGAAACGCCTTGAGAAAAAACTCAGGGCCCGGGGGTATCATGTCATTATGACCCGCAAGGGTGATTATTTCGTTCCCCTGCCGACCCGTGCCAGTGTTTCCAATAAGCAATGGGGTGCGATTTTTGTCAGCATTCATTACAATGACAGCTCACGCCGCGCCGCACGCGGTGTGGAAACCTATTATTACTCCTCGCGTTCCTATCCGCTGGCCGCGCGCATCCAGCAGGAAATTGCCCGCCTTTCCGTCAATCGCGGCACAAAACGGGCGCGCTTTCATGTGCTGCGTAATAACACCAAGCCCGCTGCACTGGTGGAACTCGGCTTCCTTTCCAATCCGCAGGAACTCAAACGCATCAAGTCGTCCCGCTACCGCGACAACCTCGCTGAAGCCGTCGCCCGGGGCATCAGCCGCTCGGCCCGGTGATTTTACTTATGATTCGCCTCGCGATTTTAGCATGGCTTCTGACGTCTTCCGTCTGGGCTCAATCTCTCGAATGGGGGCAAACGCGGCTGGCAATTCAGCTTCCGAGGGACGGAGGAAACGGGGCGGCTGAGTTTCATTTCAAAAACTCGGGCGACCGTCCGGTTTTCATCAAACAGGCCGCTGCATCCTGCAATTGCGTTTCGACGAAGTTTGACCACCGTATGACAGATCCCGGTGAGAGCGGCGTTGTGTCCCTCACCGTTTCTCCCAAGGGACGTCCTGGCACACGGGCCTTTCGGATCTATGTGACCACCGACGAAAAGGGCGTTCGTCCTTATGAGCTGACGCTGGAAGTTTCGGAATTTGAAAAGATACGCCGCGCGGATTGAGGGTGCATGTCAGCGTCGCAGTGCGCTTGCCACGGCGGCTGCGATTTCCTCACTGCGCTCGGGGATGAGGTTGGCGGCGTAATTGGCGAGCGACACAGCGTCATCCGGCTTGTCCCACGCCATTCTGGCTGCGGTGGCAATCAGATCCGGCTCGCCGGAGGCGGCGGCGGATCGCAATTGTTCCCGCTGCTCGATCGTGAGTTTGCCCACCGGATAATTGCCGCGTTGCCTCATGCCGAGACCGTCCCACCCGACGCATCCGGAGCAAAATGCGGCGAAAATCAAAACGAGGGCGAAACGGGGAAAATGCGGGTGCATGATCCGCATTACTGCCTGCGGGCGGACGTCAATGCAAGAGCATCTTCCGGTTTTAAAACAATCCCTTGGGTGCCTGAATTTCGGATGCTCCGGGAGATATTTCCGCAAGCAGGGGAATCCCCGTCCATTTTTCCAAAATCGCCTCGTTGAGCCCCGTCACCACATCCTCTGTTTTTCGCGAGTTGTTGAGAATGATTCCGGCCATCCGCAATCCTCTTGCACGTATGTTTTCAACCGTTAGCAACGTGTGATTCAAAACACCGAGTTTGTTTTGTGCAACGACGATCACCGGCCAGCCCAGCTCCGCCGCGAAATCCGCCGTGGTGTGATCCGCCGTCACGGGCACGAGCCAGCCGCCCGCGCCTTCGCACAAAATGCCGGCGTGTTTTGCCGCCAATTTCCGAATCGCCTCAAGCGCCCGGGGGATATTTGTCGTCGGTTCCCCCAGCATTTCGCAGGCAAGCGGTGCCGCCGGCGTGTTGCGCCACACCGGATTGATCGCGTCGAGTGGCTCTACACATCCCGAGGCCTCGGCAAGTATTTCCACATCATCCCGAGTGCCGCAGCAAAATGGTTTTGCCCCGATCACATCCTTTCCCAAACGGCGCGCGGCCTTGATCAACAGCGACGTGACATAAGTTTTGCCGCAATCGGTGTCCGTTCCGGTGATAAAATAATTCATAGTTTTTCCCCGATTCCTCCCGCTCCGCCGAGAAAATGATGCGCCGCCGCACTCAATACATGCAGCGCCGCCGTTTCGCTGCGCAGAACATGACGGCCAAGATTCAGGGAAACAAATCCGGCGGATTGCGCGCACGCCATTTCATCATCCGTCCAATCTCCTTCCGGCCCGATGGCGAATGTGATGTTCTCCGGCGTCTGTGTGAAAAAATCCCGCAGCGGTGCGCCTCCGGCGTTTACGGCGGGAATTCCCTTCAATCCCTCCGGTGCCGCTTGAAACGCCTCAACAGGAGAGGCGGGCGCAAAAATTTCCGGCAGGATAATGTGTCCGCATTGCTTGGCTGCTCCGATGGCGGTTTGCATCCATTTGGCACGGCGCCTTTCCTTGTCTGCCGTCGTCAATTTTACAACGCTGCGCGCAGCGGACACCGGGCGAATGGATGCCGCACCAAGCTCCGTTGCCTTCTGCACCAACCAGTCAAAACGCTCATTCTTGATCAAGGCCGCAATAAGATGAATCTCCGGACGCGGACGAATCTCAAGCCGCTCATTTAAAAATTTTATTTTTACCGCGCGTTTTCCGATTTCCGTCAATTCCGCCAGCGCGACGCGTCCGCTTCCATCGAACACCTCCACCTTGTCGCCTGGATGCAGACGAAGAACCTGTGAGGCGTGACGCGCCTCGGATTCCGGCAATTCACCGGATTTCCAAAGTTCTGCCGGAATAAAAAAACGTCCCATGGTTGTTCCAACTTATATCAACCTTCGCACCCCCGGCAAAAACGGAAAAGCGGTTGTGAATTTTGATGCGATGATCAGTCCAGATCGCGTGCAGCCAGATCGCTTTCGTCCAGTCCGAGATAATGACCGAGTTCATGCAAATAGGTTCTTCGAACCTCCTCTTCGAATGTCGTGCCTGCATCCATGCATTCATCGAAAATATTTTCCAGATAGAGCAAGATTTGTGGAGGAGGGCCCGGGTCGTCGTTCTGCCAATGACGCGGAGAGCCGACAAAAAGTCCGAGAATTTCGGAGTCAACCCCATCGGCGGTGATCTCCGCATCTGGAAGGCTTTCGAGGAAAACGGGGACACTTTCCGCCGCAGAGCGCAGTTCCTCGGGGAGATTGCAGAGGGTTTGCGCCACCGTGCGGCGGGCGGTTTCTTCAAGATTCATTCGCTCCAGACCCTTTCCGGACGTCGTCCGGCACGCTCGCGCAACGCCGCGCCGGAGGGAGTTCCTGCAGGTTGCCGCTTTATGGCGCCGAGCCGGAACGCTTCCGCTGCATCACGCATATTTCCGGGCGTCCAGCCTTCCGTTCGCAGGTAACGGCGCAAATTTCCCGGCAGATAATACCGCAGGTGCGCACTGTGCGGAGAGTGAAAGGCCAGGTAGGAAAGATTCTGAATCAGAGCGAGAAATTTTCCGCGTCGTCCCGCCTTGGCGTCCCTCGGATTGTGCGGGGGCGGAAGATGGGGAACTGCGACGCGACCGGTGAAAACACCGCCTCCCGCCGCTGCCACGCGCATGGAAAAATCAAGGTCTTCGCCGAGCATCCAAAAATCTTCGCGAAAAAATCCATGTGAGTCGAATGCCTCCCGCGCATAGAGCATGCAGGCTCCCGTCGCCCAGAAAAAGCGGTGTCCCTTGTCGCCGAGAACAGTCGCGCATTCGTGGGGAGTGTGAATGCGACGCATGGTTTTTCGCAGGGCGCTTTCCTCCGGCTCGGGAAATCCCCAGAGTCGTTCGTGATTGTCAAAAAGCAGGGGCGCGGCCGCAAGGACGCCCTCACGATGCAGGGTCTCCATCAGCAGCCCCAGCGCGTCAGGCGGCATCACAATGTCGTCGTCAAGTACCAGTAAATGCGTCACAGCGGGATCATGCAGCGCCTTGGCGACGGCGGCGTTCCATGCCGCACCGGGTCCCGCGTTTTCCGACAGTCCGATCCATGCGCAGGGCAGGGGGGCGGAGGCGCAAAGGGCGCGCGTCTCCGGAGAGTTGGCGTTGTCCGCAACAAAGACGCCAGCTTCCACGGGAAAACCGCTGGCGGCAAGGCCGGCAAAAAGTCGCGACAGCTCCGTATCGCGGTGGTATGTGGCGATGGCGGCGGCGACGCGCGGAGAATTTATTTTTTTGAGGGTCATGGCGCGGGGGTTGCAGGATGCGGAGAGCTTGGTTATTCAAATGACATGCTAAATCGCGTTGTTCCGCTGGCAATCCTCTTTGCCTCCGCCGCTTTGGCGCAGGAGCAGGATCAATCCATGATCAGCCGCATCATGAACGTGGACCGCTCCAAGGAGTTCGTTGCAAAAAAACAGTTTGCGACGGGCGATTTTTCCACCTCCCAATTTCAAGCCGGTGAATATGCGGGAGTCAAATCCGCTCGGGTGACGGAATATCGGACGCGCTCGTTTCTCGGTATTCACAATCCATGGTTCGGCTCCAAGGTGTATCAGACCAAGGCGGGGCGTGAGCTGACCAAGTATGTTTTGCGCGACAAGGAGTTTTCCTCGCGCGAAGTGGACGTGAAGGCGGCGTCGGATGCTGATCAGGCGTCGCCGAACAATGGCCTGGCCGCCAGGGTTCGAAAGTTTTTTGGGCGCGGAAAATCACAGGATGCACTGGATGCCGCGCATCCGACGTCCAAACCGCTGACATTGGACGAAGTCCGAAAAGTGCTTAATAAGAACCGTTGAATACATGGAGCCCGACACGTCTTTGGACATTCTATGTGGCGGATGTGCGGAAATTATCAGCCGCGCCGAGCTGCGCAAAAAACTTTCCACCGGGCGCCCGTTGCGGGTGAAACTCGGAGTTGATCCCACGGCGCCGGATATTCATTTCGGACACACCGTTACGCTGTGCAAACTGCGGCAGTTTCAGGATGCCGGACATCAGGCGGTGCTCATTATTGGTGATTTTACGGCGATGATCGGAGATCCGAGCGGGCGATCGGCCACGCGTCCGCAGCTGACGCATGATGATGTTTTGGCTAATGCGCGCACATATCAGGAGCAGGCGTTCAAGGTGCTTGATGCGGATCGCACGGAGGTTGTTTTCAACGGGGAGTGGTTTCGAGGAATGACCTTCACCGATGTGATTCGCCTCAACAGCCGTGTGACTTT
>JACTMZ010000153.1 GCA_014584375.1 Verrucomicrobiota bacterium
CTGATGTATGGGACGGGGTTGCGATTGATGGAGTGCCTGCGGCTGCGCGTGAAGGATCTGGATTTTGATCGCGGGCAGGTTTTTGTGCGGGAGGGAAAGGGCGGCAAGGACCGGGTGGTGATGCTCCCGGAGGCGGTGGTGCCGGATTTGCGGCGTCATTTGGAACGGGTGCGCATCTTGTTCGAGGAAGATCGGGCGGCCGGTGTGGCCGGGGTGTATCTGCCGCACGCCCTGGCCACCAAGTATCCCAATGCGGGGAAGGAATTGGGGTGGCAGTGGGTATTTCCGAGCAGGAAGCTGGCGGAGGATCCCCGGGCGGGCGACGCGGTTGGGGAGCCGGTTCTGCGCAGGCACCATTTGGTTCCGGAGACATTGCAGAAGGCGGTGAAGGTGGCGTCGCGCAAGGCGGGGATTGTGAAGCCGGTGAATTGTCATGCGTTGCGGCATTCGTTTGCGACGCACCTGCTGGAGGGCGGGGCCGACATCCGGAGCGTGCAGGAATTGCTGGGGCACCGGAGCGTGGAGACGACCATGATTTACACGCATGTGGCCCGGACGAAGGGTGTGCCGGGGGTGCGGTCGCCACTGGATGAGTGAGGGGGGAAAGGATTCGAGGGGACGCAGGGTGTGTCAGGACTGGCTGGTCGCTGTCAGAGCCCAATGAATTCCAATGGATCCAAAAAAACAATGGGGATTGTGTTTGGAAAATTGACGTGTGTCCGCCCAATTTCCAATTGCTTTTATTTTTCAGGATTTTGCGTTGCTGATTTTGCGCAAGGATTCCGGGGTGATGGTAGCGAGGGATTCCGTGACGGCGTCGGCGTGGGTGAGTTCTGCAGCGGGGTGGGTGGTGGTGACGGCGAGGACGGGGATGCCGGCGCGGTGGGCGGCTTCGATGCCAACGAGGGCGTCTTCGATGACGAGGCAATTTGCGGGAGGAACGCCGAGGCGTTGGGCGGCGAGGAGAAAAATGGCGGGATCGGGTTTTCCATTTTCAACCTCCTCGCCGGAGACAATGACACGGAAAAAATCGCGCAGCCCCATGCTGTCGAGGGGCAAATCGAGGTTGGCGCGTTCGGTTGAGGAACCGATGGCGGCGGGAATTCCTGCGGCGGAGAGGGCGACGAGTAAATCGCGGACGCCGGGAAGGGGTTCGATGCCGTGCTTGCGGATCAGATCGCGGTAGATTTCCTCCTTTTCCTGCGCAAGAATTTCAACCTCATCGGGTGCATTTGCCCAGCCGAGATCCGGAATGATGACATTGTTTTTCTTTCCGAAGCCGCGCTTAAAGTGATCGGCGGGAAGTTGGAGATTTCGGCGCTCGGCCAGAATTTCCCAACTGTGTTCATGTTGGGCAGAGGAGTCAACGACGACTCCGTCCCAATCGAAAATGACGGCACGGAGCATTTACAGTCCCGCGTCGGTCACGGCGCCCTTGGAGGCGCTGGTCACGCTGGCGGCATATTTGGCGAGGACGCCCCGATGATAGCGCGGCTTGGGCTTTTTCCACGCAGCGCGCCGCTTTTTCAATTCAGCAGCGGAAATGCCGATGTTGAGCTTGTGCGTGATGGCGTCAATTTCGATCTCATCGCCGTTTTTGACAAGGGCGATCGGGCCGCCGTCGAATGCCTCGGGTGTGATGTGGCCGACGACGAAACCGTGTGTGCCGCCGGAGAAACGTCCGTCGGTGATGAGGGCGACATCCTGTCCGAGTCCGCGTCCCATGACGGCGGATGTGGGCCCGAGCATTTCCCGCATTCCGGGTCCGCCCTTGGGGCCTTCGTAGCGGATGACGACGACGTGGCCTTTTTTGATTTTGCCGTTGAGGATGGCGTGCATGGCGTCTTCCTCGGAGTTGAAAACGCGGGCGATTCCGCGAAATTTTTCCCCTTCCTTGCCGGAGATTTTGGCGACGGCGCCACCGGGCGCGAGGGAGCCGTAGAGGATGACGAGGTGGCTGTCTTTTTTGAGCGGATTTTTGACGGGGCGGACAATCTGCTGGCCTTTCGGATAGGGTTTGAAGGGCGCGAGATTTTGTTTGAGCGTCTTGCCGGTGACGGTGAGGCAGTCGCCGTGGAGGAGTCCGGCGGAGAGGAGTTCCTTCATCATTGGCAGGATACCGCCGATGGCCACGAGGTCGGACATGAGGTATTTGCCGCTTGGTTTGAGGTCGGCGAGGACAGGAACGCGGCGGCCAATTTTGGTGAAGTCATCAATGGTGAGTTTCACATTGGCGGCGTGGGCCATGGCGAGAAGATGAAGCACCGCGTTGGTCGAACCGCCGAGGGCAATGACGACGGTAATCGCGTTTTCAAAGGCTTCGCGGGTCATGATGTCCGAGGGAAAAATGCCGCGATTGAGGAGATTGAGAACGGCGGCACCGGCGCCACGGGCGTCCTCCCTTTTGTGCGCGGAAACGGCGTCCTGTGCGGAGCTGTTGGGCAGGCTCATTCCCATGGCTTCGATGGCGGAAGCCATGGTGTTGGCCGTGTACATGCCGCCGCAGGCTCCGGCGCCGGGAATGGCGCAGGATTCAATTTGCTGGAGCTGACGGTCGTCAATTTGCTTGGAGGCATGTTTTCCGACAGCCTCAAAGACGGAGACGATGTCGAGATTTTGTCCGCCGAGGCATCCGGGCATGATGGTGCCGCCATAGACGAAGACGGCGGGGCGGTTGAGGCGGGCGATGGCGATCATGCAGCCCGGCATGTTTTTATCGCATCCGCCGAGGGCGACGAAACCGTCAAACCCTTCGCATCCAACCACGCATTCCACGGAATCGGCGATCACATCACGGGAGACCAGCGAGTATTTCATTCCTTCGGTTCCCATGGAAATGCCATCGGAGATGGTGATGGTGTTGAAAATGACGGCTTTGCCGCCCGCGCCATTGACGCCGCCGGCGGCTTCGCGGGCGAGTTCGTCGAGATGCATGTTGCACGGGGTGACCATGCTCCATGTCGAGGCGATGCCGATTTGTGGTTTGGAAAAATCCTTTTCGGTGAAACCGACGGCATAGAGCATGGCCCGGCTCGGGGCACGGTCGGGGCCGTCCAGAACGGGGGAGGAATGGCGGCGGATGTTGTGTTTTGCGGATTTCTTACTCACCCTTGCAAACTACCGTGTCCTGCGGCGGACATTAAAGCACAAAGCGTTTTTAGGAACCGGGGGCGGCCTCGACGGTGTCAATCTGCTCCTGAATTTGTCGCCGTTGTTCCTCCGTGAGTCCCTTCGTGCGGGCTGCTTCGCGCAGGGCTTTCAATGCGGGGCGGGCGAGTCCCATTTTTGCGTAGGCCTGACCAAGGTAAAGGAGGTAAAATCCGGCGTCGCCGCCACGACCTTTTGTCAGGGCGGCGAGGCGTTCCAGAATCTCCGTTTCCTCACCGTATGCGCGCGCTGCGTTGGCTGTGCGGGCGGCCAGCCACAGGGCGCCGGCGTCACCCGGAGCCAGATTCATGGCGCGCCGCCCCGCTGCTGCGGCTTCATCCACCTGCCCGGCGTGCAGCAGAATTTCAGCAAAAGCCTGCCAGGCGTCGGAGGAACGCGGCTGGAGATTGATCGCCCGTCGTCCTTCCTCCAATGCGGCGCGCACGTCACCGGCAAGTACAAGCGCACGGGAGCGGGCGACGGCGGCTCGTGTGGATTCGTGTGATTGACGCGTGGCGATGCGTGAAATTTCGTTGGCTTCAGGAATGGCTCCGGCTGCCAGGCAGGAGGTGGCGCAGGCAGCCATGAAATTTGCCCGATCCGCCGCAGCGCCCTGCTCCCGCGCAAACTGCAGGGCCGGTTCGGTGGCAAATTGCGACTCGCGCGGCGCGCGCACAAAAAGCAGTCCCACCGCATCCACTGCCGCCAACCGCCAGTCGGGAGATTCTCCGAGATGCCGCGCCAGCGGTGCGTAGCCGGATGGATCGCCCAGGAGCCAAGCGGCGCTGTAACGCGTTGCGCGGTCATTTTCCCTCCACAATGAGGGTTCGCGCGGAATGCGTCGCGAGTCGCTGTTTGCGATTCTTTGCAAAAGCGGTCCGCCGAATCGCGCGATGGGGCGCGCATCCGGATTGATGTAAATGAGGCCGTTTTTCGGCAGTGCGTCACGCGTCAGGGTGGGGCGCACCATCGAGGCGGACATGGCCAGATCGTACCAAAGCGGCAGGGCGGCTTTTCCCAGCGGGATGACGAGCAATGCGGAGCCGATGACTGTCGAGAGGCGCACCCACCAGCGAATGTTGAATCCGGTGGCGCGCGCCTTTTCCTCTGCATAATTCCAAATGGGAATCATCATGAGTGCAGCGGGCCAGAGGAAGCCGGTTTGCCCGCGTGTCGCGGCGAGAAACAGCAGTGTCGCCGCGATGGATGGACCGCGCGGGCCGGACGTCATGCAGGCGCGCAGGGCGATGATGAGAATCAGCAGGCTGGCGCACAGGGCGGCAACGGCGGGCCATGGCAATTCCGGCTGTGGCGACCAGGCGAGAAATACCAGGGCGTCATTCCAGACGGACAGGCCTCGTGGAGTGAGATTGACGGCCAACAATGCGAGCGCAAATGTTGTCGCGGCGCGTTTGGGTGAGACGCGCGACGACAGTTCGAGCGTCAGGGCGGCTGCGACGGGCAGACTTCCCGGCGAAAGCCAGGCGGCAAGCCATGCGGCTGGCGGGAGAGTGAGCCACGCGCGGTCAGGGGTGTTTGCATTGACGGCCCGCCAAGCCGAGAGAATGAGGACAGCCATGCCGAAGGATGAGAGTCCGCTCTGTGCATCGCTCAAAATGGCGGCGAGAAGTGCGGGGGCCAGTGGAACCAGGCCCCGCCAAGATTTTGGGGTCAGCGGGAGAAGCCAGCAGAGTAGCGTCACCCAGGCAATAATGACGTGGGTGTTTTGCCATCCGCGCACTTCGAGTCCCCAAAGGGAATAAGGGAGGCCGCCCAGTGCGCCGAAGGGAGCCAGTGGGTGCCAGAGCGAAAAATCCGTCAAGCGCCATGCCCCAACCATTTGAGCCGTGCCGACGCCAATTGGATCGGGGCCGCGCAGGGCAATCAGAGCCGCAAGAAGGACAAGGGATGAAATTCCGAAGCCAATCCAGCCACGCCAGGATTTTGACCGGGAATGGGAATGGCTCATCGGAGCCAGACGATGTTTCGCATGGACGAACATTAGCAAGAGGCCGCCGCTTCGGCGATGTCGTTTTCTTGTAAAATACCGCCCGAACCCGTAAGGAGGCGGGAGATTTTATCATTCATGCCAAAAGCGAAAATCAGAATACTTGTCGCCGATGATCATGACATCGTGCGTTCCGGCGTGCGCCATCTCATCGAAAGCGGTGGTTATGTTTGTTGCGGTGAGGCCGAAGGCGGACGCGAGGCGGTGCGGATGGCCGAGGAATTGCAGCCCGATGTGGCCGTGCTGGATGTGACCATGCCGGAACTCAATGGCATCGAGGCCGCCCGGCAAATTTTGAAGCTTTGCCCAAAAACCAAGGTTCTTGTTTTTACCGTTCATGACGCCGAGCAGGTTGTGGTGGAAATTTTTCGCAGCGGCGCGCATGGATACGTTCTCAAATCCGATGCCGGACGTCAGTTGCTCAAGGCGATTGAATGCGTACTTGGCGGAAAGCATTATTTCAGCTCGCAAATTTCGGAGGTCATTTTCGGCAGCATGAAAAATGAAGGTCTGCCTCATGCGGCGAAAAAGGATGATGATAAGCCGACGAGCCGTGAGAGAGAGCTGATTCAACTGCTTGCCGAGGGGCTGTCAAACAAGGAGGCCGCCGACAAGCTGGGCATCAGCGTCAAGACGGTGGAAACCCACCGCGCCGCCGTGATGCGCAAACTCGGGCTGCATTCCATCGGCGAGTTGGTTCGCTACGCCATTCGCAATCATATCATTCAGGCGTGATGTGGTGCCCTTGAGCCAATCGAAATCAGTCGCGAAAATTGGTGAAATCAAGGGCGACGCCAAAGTCCTTGGCGCGCAGAGCGCCGATGGTTGACTGCAAATCATCCCGCTTTTTGCCTGTCACACGAATCTGACGGTCTTGCAGGGTGGATTGAATTTTTAATCCGGATGATTTGAGAAATTTGGAGATTTCCTTCGCCTTGTCCCCTTCCAGACCCTGTTTGAAAACCAGGAGCTGCCGGGCGTGGCCAAGAGGGGAGATTTCCGGCTCCTTTTGATCCACATTGCGCAAATCCACATTGCGCTTGGCAAGCCTGCCGATGATGATCTCGCGCAATCCCTTGAGGCGAGAGGCATCCTCGGCCGTGAGGCGCAGGTTGCCGTCCTTTTCAAGCTCCAGTTTTGCGTCGGAGCCCTTGAAGTCGAAGCGTGTGGCCAGTTCGCGACGGGCTTGGTCAATGGCGTTGAGAATTTCCTGACGGTCCACTTCGGAGACGATGTCGAATGATGGCATGACGGCGTATGGTTGGGTTTTGCGGGTGGGGGCGCACGGATTCGAACCGTGAACCAAGCGATTATGAGCCGCCTGCTCTGACCATTGAGCTACGCCCCCATGGCGTGTGGCAAAGCATGATCGGGCGGAAGTAAAACTTGAAGAAAAATGCGCGGCTTTGCGGGATTTAGAGATCGAGAAAATTTTGCAGGAGCTTTTTGCCTTCGGCGGTCAGAATGGATTCGGGGTGAAATTGGACGCCGTGAACGGGATGCTCCTTGTGCTGCAGGCCCATGATTTCGCCTTCGGCGGTTTCCGCCGTGATGTCGAGGACGGCGGGCACGGTTTCGCGTTTGACGATGAGGGAGTGATAGCGTGTGGCATCAAAAGGCGAGGGGAGTCCCCGAAAGACACCGTGACCCTGGTGGATGATCGGCGATGTTTTGCCGTGCATGAGGCGTTCGGCGCGCACGACATCCCCACCGTAAACTTCGGCGATGCACTGGTGTCCGAGACAGACACCGAGAATGGGCAGACGGGGGCCGAAAGTGCGAATCACGTCGCTGCTGACGCCCGCTTCGCGTGGAGTGCAGGGGCCGGGGGAGATGAGAATTTTTTCGGGGGCGAGCCTTTCGATTTCGCCGACGGTGATTTGGTCATTGCGAACAACCTGCAAGTTTGCGCCAAGTTCGCCGAGATATTGGACGAGATTGTAGGTGAAGCTGTCGTAATTATCGAGAACGAGAATCATGGTTTTTCCAGCGAGCGGGCGCGTTCGATGGCGCGCACCACTCCCATGGCCTTGTTGATGGTTTCCTGGTATTCGCCTTCCGGCGTCGAATCGGCGACAATGCCCGCACCTGCCTGCACGCAGGCCGTGCCGTCCTTAAGCAGCACGGTGCGCAGGGCAATGCAGGAATTGAGATTTCCGTCGTAGCCGAAATATCCCACGGCTCCCGCATAGGCGCCGCGCCCGCTTTTTTCCAACTCGCTGATGATTTGCATGGCCCGGACCTTTGGGGCGCCAGATACCGTTCCAGCGGGAAATGTGGCGCGCATGACGTCAAAGGCGCTGAATCCGGCGGCCAGCGCGCCGATTACATTGGAGACAATGTGCATCACGTGACTGTAGCGCTCGATGGTCATGAAATCGGTGACGCGCACGCTGCCGAATTCCGCAATGCGGCCGAGGTCGTTGCGCGCGAGATCCACCAACATGATGTGCTCGGCCCGCTCCTTGGGATCGGCCAGCAGTTTCTCCGCATTCGCATCGTCCTCCTGCTGCGTCGCACCGCGACGGATGGTTCCGGCAATTGGTCGAATTTGGATTTGTCTGTCATCCGCCCGCACATGCACCTCCGGGGAACTGCCGACCAGGTGAAATCCGGGGCAGCGGATGAGGAACATGTAGGGCGAGGGATTTCCGAATCTGAGCGAGCGGTAGAGATCCAATGGTGCGCCGTCGAACGGAGTTTCGAAGCGCTGGGATCCGACGAGCTGAAAGATGTCGCCCGCACGAATGTATTCCTTGGCGCGGTTTACCATGGCGTGAAATTCCTCCCGGGTGGTGTTTGAGGAAACCTTCGCCTCCGGAGCCGGCGCATCGGGAAAGATCGCTGGTTCGGAATTCGGTTGTGAAAGAAGTTCCGCCAATTTTTCGATTTTTGCCTGGGCGTCGGTATAAGCGGCGTCCGGATTGTCGCCGGGGTAGGCGGTGACCATGATCTGCAACCGTCGTGTCCTGTGGTCAAAAGTCAGCACGCGGTCGGTGGTAAAAAAATACATGTCCGGCACGCCGAGTTCATCCCTCGCCGCCGGAGGCACGCCCGGTTCAAAGCGGCGCACGGCGTCATAGCCGAGATAGCCCACGCAGCCGCCGGAAAAGTGTGAACAGCCGACGGGCGCCTGCAGGCCGGACATTTCCCGCTCCAGCTCGCGCAGTGGATCGTCGGCTTCGCCGGAGCGAATGACTTTCCCCGCGCGGCGCACTTCGAAATTGCGTCCGTGTGACAGGAACTCGCGCTCCGCACCAACGCCCAAAATGGAATAGCGTCCGCTGTGCTCGTCCTGCTCGGCGGATTCAAAAAGAAAAGCCGGCTCGTCACCCGAAATTTTGGCGAAGGCGGTGACGGGCGTTTCGGTGTCGGCCACAATCTCGGTCCACACCGGAACAACGCCGTGTGTTGCGGCGAGGCGGAGAAATTCTTCGCGTGTCGGATGTGGATTTGGAATTTTCATTGAGTGGGCAGAGTGTGCGAAACCGAATTGCGGAGCAATGGGCAATGTCAGCCCCGGCGATTGAATGCGGCGGCGGTTCGGGCGGCCTCCCTTTCCGCGACACGTTGTTTGAGATCCTGGCGTTTGTCAGGAGCCTTTTTGGCTTTGGCGACGCCAAGCTGGACTTTTACGCGTCGTTTTTTCCAATAAAGGCGCAGGGCCGGAATGACGCATCCCTGTTGCGCCACGGCTTCGTGCAGATGATGCAGTTCCCTGCGATGGATGAGCAGGCGGCGAGGACGTTTTGCCTCGTGCTGTTCATGACTGGCGCGCTCGTAGGGTTGAATGTCGAGGCCGTACAAAAACAGTTCGCCCCGCTCCAGCCTGGCGAAGGTTCCCGCCATGTTTGCAAAGCCAGCGCGGATGGATTTCACCTCGGTGCCGCGAAGCTCGATGCCCGCCTCCAGCGACTCGATGATGTGGTAGGCGTGCCGCGCCTTGCGATTTGTGGCGATGTCCGTGCCCATAAACCGGGCGTGTTTCGACGCGGCTTGCGCGCGCGTCAGGCCGCAGCCTCAATGGCGCGCGGGATGATTTTGCCCTCGCCGATTTCCTTGAGCGCGATGTCAATGAAACCCATGCCGGGATCGGTCTCCACCAGCGGGCGACTTGCAGCGTTGAGCTGCCTCACGCGGCTTGACACGAGATTGACGAGAACCTTGTCGTTTTCGACGGATTTGCGGGCTTTTTCGAGAAGCATGGGATTCATGAAAGTTTGTGGTGCGACAGAACGCAAAGCATTGCGTCAATGACCCTGCACTGTAAGAAAACCGGCTCGATCATGTCAAGGATTTTGCAGCGGATGATCGTTCGCGCCTCAACATTGCGTGAACGGGTCGCGCGTCTCACCCGGTTCGCAGGCGGATTTGCACCCGCCGAGGTTGAAGGGGGACAATTGGCGGATGTGGGTGGCCCAGCCATTGGCGCGTCGGGAGATCGCGGCTTCGCACGGCCATAGCGTCCGGGTGCTCCACTTGGTTGCCTCTGAAGTTTCACGTCGATTTATGGCGAAGGAGGTAGAGGACGATTCCCACGATCACTGCCCCAACGATTGCCACGGGAACGATTGGGAAGCCCGGTGAGGATTTGGTTTCCGCCACCGTTGGCGATGGCGTTGCCGGGGCCGTGGATTTGGGCTGCTGAACCGGTGTCGCCGCTGCCGGAACGGGCGTTGTTTGCGCCGATGTTGGAGGCGGAGCAGAGGGGCGAAGCAACGGGATTGGTTGCTTGGCTAGTTCCGGGTGATTTGCTCTGGCCGCATCGTGCAGTTGTTTCAATTTTCCAGAACGGGCTTCTTGGATATTGAACATGAGAGGTTCGTCCTTCTTTTTCAAAACCTCTTCCGCCTTTTCCAAAAAGGCTGCGACTTCGGGTTGATCGTAATTGTGCGAGATAAAAAGTTGCATTTTCCCTGCTGGAAAAAAAATGCCCGTGAAAACGCCCAAGCTGATTTTTCGCTGAGAGTATAAATCAAGAGCTTGGTTCAAAAATTGCAAATACTCCTCGGGAGGAAGTCCCTCAAACGATTGGAACAAGATCGTTTGATCGTTTTCTGTTGGAGCCACTTCGGACAAGTTGTTAACCGCAGTTTCCCAAATGGCAGGAGAGCTTTGTTCCAAAACTTGGTATTGAGAAATTTTCCGCATTTGCGGGCGATCAGATGCCCCATTGGGTGCGACTTGATTGATGTTCTCTATTGCCTGACGGATCGAACTTATATCATTCATAACCTGCGCATAGCTAACCCTCAATAAGCAAAGCAGCAGCAAAAATGGGAACGCTATTTTTTTCATATTTGCTAGTTACCCGTGTATTTGCGCTTTCCGGCTGGCCTTGTGCCTCCGGTCAACGTGTGGATTTTGTAGTCCTTAAATTCAGCATTACGGTTGACATTGGTTGAACCGGCGCTAATCCATCGCCCATCATAATCAACAATGCCCGCGTGACCGGTTGCCCAGGTTTCAAATCCACTGGCAACAATAAATCCAGGTTGTGGGTAGGCATCGTCTGCCAATAAATCCCAACCAGTTATTGTGTAGGCCGGATGCTCGGAGTCCGCTGGCATGCCTGCCCACTGGTTGGCTACCGGCGGCAACGAATGAGGAGGCAGAGGCAGCCATTCAAAATTGATGTATGGAACTGTAGCTCCGACCGCTTGCGCTTTCTCGGCAACGAAGAGGTGGCACTTGTTGGTTCCAGCTTCAAAATATCCATTTGCCACGGCAGCGGCATATGCCGTGCTACCAAGATCGCCTTTAGCCTGATCTCTAATATCAATTTTCTTCTGCGTGTCGGTAACCTCGAACGAATCAGGATCACCATTTTTCAAAAGATGATCGCCCGATGTGTGAGTATCAGTCTTTTCACGAACGAATAGAAATTCCTGTGTGTCGTAAATCATCGCTTTCAACTGGAAAATTCCAGAAGTATCAGTGGTGTATCCAAATTCTTCCTTTTGCTCGCCGAACTCAGCCCACTCAGTGTAAGTGCCATCGGTTTTCAACTGTTGCTTGCTCCACTGAATGTGGTTGTCAAGGAACGTGGTGTTTTCCTTAGGAATCGTCGTCGCCTTAATCACTATCTTATCGCCCTTCTTCACTATTAACCCATCGGTCGGGGCCGATGCGGTGCCCTGTTTCTTGACGTTTATCTGAACAGGCAGGAGGCGATAGCTCCCGTCAACTCTGCCTTTCCGCTGATCGGGGTCAATGGTGAAGACTTGGGATTCTTCACCTTGTCCATTCCATTCGATAGTCCCGACTACTTCCGCATCCTCCACGGATTCATCTTCCTCTGTCTCCGGGTCATTCTCGGGCTGAAAAAATATCAGATACTTGATCGCATGCCGTTGCTCGCTTATTACCCCATCCTTCCACTTAAATTTGAACTGCACGCTCTGATAATCAAAGCGAAGTTCGTCCTCCGTCACATTCCGATACGCCCATGGTGTCCCTGGTTGAAAGTCGTTCTCAAAACCTTCGAGCTGGCTTTTGCCGTTGGCTACCATCATTTGGGTGGTGTTTTTGTTCGAAAGTTGAGTGGTTCCGATGATCGTCGCCGTGCCATCGGCCTCCTCATTGGGCGGGTCGTCATAGCCATATTGGTATTCCACCCCTCTCTTGGCAATGGGCGAAATGCTCTCTCCAAAACTCGTCACGTAATAATCTCCCTCATGCTTGTCTCTGCTTGTCTCCGCCTTGTGTCTCCTCTCCTGTCAGCGGGTCAATCGTCCATGTCGCCGAACCCGTAATGCCTAATGGACCGCTCTCCACCTTCCCGTCGCTTCCTGCATTCCCAAATATACACATATCCGGGGATTTTGCGGGGATGGGCTGATGTTATCGAAAAATCAAAAATCGTCTTTCAGCAGGCAGGGGGTGAGGAGGAAAAGTTCGCCGCCGTTAATGGCGGTGAGGGACGGCGCACAGGTTTTCCAGGATTGGGTGGATTGGGGCCATTTGCGTTTTTCCCGTTTGCCCCAGAATAGGTATCGCACGCCCAGACGCCGTGCTGCCTGACGCCAGCCGTTCGTTCCATTCATCAGATTGTTTAAATCCCGCTGCACGGATTCATAGTCGAGCCCCTGGCTGCTGAGGTGTCCTTCGTAGCCGAGGGTCACGGGCTGGCCCAGCAGGAGGGCGGGATGATCGTAGCCGCCGGCGCAGGCGAGTCGTGCGTTTGGCGGCATGTGCCGCAGCGTCATTTGCATGTCGGCCAGTTCATTTCTTTCAATCAGACGATAACCATGGCGTGCATCCAGTCCGGCGACGAGCGTTACGGCTCCTGCTGCAAACAGCAGAATGCAAATTGCATTGCGTGCCCATTTGGGAAGCGGGGCGATCATGCGTTCCCACAGGAAGGGAAGCAGGCAGAGATAGCCCCAGAGGAGCAGTTTTGTGTTGTCCCATGCCCAGGGGGCAATGAGGAACAGGAAGCTGAAGGCGAGTGTGCCGGTGCCGATTGCAAAGAACGTTTTGGGCACCGGATTGGTGTCGGGACGGCTCAGGAGAACCACGCCGAGCGCGAGGGTCAAAGGTAGGAACAGTCCGAAGTTTTGAACCCAAAACAGCAATCCGCCGTCTTCCTGCATCCATCCGGGTGCAAATCGCAGGGCGGACGGCGCAGTGAAACGGGCTGTGACCGTCCACACAAGCCATGTTGCGGGAATAAGGCTGGCAATTCCCGTGGTGATGAACATGCGGGCGCGTCCG
>JACTMZ010000070.1 GCA_014584375.1 Verrucomicrobiota bacterium
CCGCAGTAGTTCGAAAACGCGTTTTGGGTTGTAAGGCATGGCAATTTCCGTGCCGCAAATTTCAAAAATCAACCATGACATCTTGGCCGAACTTTAAACCGGCGAGCTCGACGGCGAGGCGGATGATGGTTTTCTTCAAAATATTGTTCAGGTTGGTGGCAACCAACCAGCCGTCCGGCAGAGTGTCGTGCATATCGCGCAAGTCTTCACGGTCGGGATACAGTTCTTCCGGTGTCCGTGCGATGTAGCGACGCTTTCGGCCTTGGGCATCGGGGTGTTGGGAACAACGTTCAAGGAACGAGGGATCGTTCTTGGCGAGTTCTCGAAGGACGATGACCATGGCATCCTTGGCATTGTGATATGCGTGCGCCTTGCCGAGCAGCACGAGCTTGCCGCTGCGGGTCATTTTGTTCGTTGTGCGTGTCGGCGTCGAACGGGGAACAACACTGCTGCTTGACTGCGTTGTGTTACTGCGTGCGGCTCCCACGATGATTGTCTTGCCGAGACCTGCGAGAAACTCTGCGACATCATCCACATCGGGCCGGACTCCCGCACGCGATTCCACGGCGTTGGTCAACATCTCGACGAGGAGCTCATCGCCCTTGTCCACCAGCTCACGCCACGCCTCGGGGATGGCGGCTCTGGCCTGCGATTGTCGGTTGCGGCTGCGGTATTCCTTTCGTGCAGTCTCGATCGCCTCACCCGATTGGACTCTCGCGCTATCAAGGTAGCGATGAAGTACTGCGGCGGCTTCAACAGGCGGGCGCTCATAGAGGTCCAGCTTGTAAACCCGACGGTCCTCGTAGCTGCCCTGTTCGGCGGGAAGGTAAAAGCTCCACGTTCTCCCGTCGGTCAGAACGACGAAGGGAACACCTGCGTGGAAAGCGTATTCGAGCGCTTGACGTACGGCATCCTCCGCTTTGCCGGGCTGTTTGACTTCGGTAAACACGGCAGGTCTTGAAGGAGGATAGCACAACGCGAAATCCGCACGACCTTCGCCTGTTTGATATTCAGGCCAAACAACGTTGGTATCCCAAGTGTTCCAGCCGAGTTCCTGAAAAACACGCAACACGATTCCTTGGGAAATTGCCTGCTCGTTCGGATACTTTCCTTGGTGCAACCGTGAAGTAATGTCGGCGAGTGTGGTTTCGAGTGACATTAGTTTTAAGCAATGAGGATAGAACACCGCCCAAACAGCGGCAACCCGATTCCGGTTGAGCGGGAATTCTCCGGCTGTTAGCCAGACTTGGAAAATGCTGTTAACCATCCGGTCAGTTGAAAAAAAACGCAGAGACTTTTCGGGCGTTGGGGCGGGAAAATGAAAATTCCGAGGTCAAATGCGAACGCAAACAAGATGAAGTGACATCGAGTTTTTTCCATTTCGGGCTCCATAGTGAGCCCACTCTTTACCTGATCTCAGCCGCTTTTTCATTTCCGTCCGGAGCAAAACAGGCTCTCGATTTCAGCCAGCGTTCATAACTTGCCGTGTCGAGACATTTGAAACATAACGATGCCGTGAACACCTTCAAAATCACCGTTTGGAACGAAGCGCGGCACGAGAAAACAAACCCAAAGGTTCACGCGATTTATCCCAATGGCATTCATGAAACCATCGCGGGATTTTTAAGCCGGGAACCAAATGTCGAAGTGCGCACGGCCACGCTCGATGAACCGGATCATGGCCTGACGCAAAATACGCTGGATGCGACGGAGGTTCTTGTTTGGTGGGGGCACATAGCGCATGGCGAGGTGAAGGACGAAATTGTGGAGCGCGTTAAAAAACGGGTTCTTGAAGGCATGGGGCTCATTGTTTTGCACTCCGGGCATTATTCGAAAATTTTCAAGGCGCTGATGGGTACCACCTGTTCCCTCAAGTGGCGTGAGGCAAATGACAAGGAGCGGCTGTGGAACATTCTCCCCAGCCATCCCATCACAAAAGGCATCGGCGAATATTTTGAAATCCCCTCCGAAGAAATGTATGGAGAGCCGTTTGGGATTCCGACGCCGGATGAATTGCTGTTTATTTCCTGGTTCAGCGGCGGCGAGGTGTTCCGCAGCGGTGCCACATGGCTGCGCGGAAACGGACGCGTGTTTTATTTTCGCCCCGGTCACGAAACCTACCCCTCCTATCATCAGCCCGAAGTGCAGCGCGTAATCACCAACGCCGTTCACTGGGCGCGACAGACGGTTCGCATTCCGGACGCCGTGCCCAACTCCCCCGCATTGGAACAGCTCCCGCCGGATGAACGCGCGGCGGAGCGCTCGACGATCGGGTACCAATAAAACGCAAAAGCGGCGTCACTGACTTGATGTCCGGGGCGGCGGCACATTCTGCAAAAGCGCCAACGTCTCCCCCGCGAGAAAAAGCGAACCCGTAACAAGCGTCGGGGAACCGCAGCTTTGCGCGTCCGCCAAGGATTCCGGCAGACTGCCCCTGGCAATCTTCCCGAACCCCGCAGACCGTGCCGCCGTTTCCAAGTCCTCCGCTGAGCACGCGCGCCCTCCCCGCACCGGAACAATCCACAAACGATCGGCAATCCGCCGCAACAATGCCAACATGGCGGGAATGTCCTTGTCTGCCATCGCGCCAAAGACAAGTGCGGCGCGCCGGTTTCCATAAACTTCCCGCCACGTTTCAATCAACGCCCCGATCGCATGCGGATTGTGCGATCCGTCCACCACCATGCTTTTCCCAATTTGCTGAAATCGCGCAGGCCATTCAACAGCCGCAAGCCCGCTTTGTTGAGCCGCAACATCCACAGTCAGCCCGGAGGCATCCAGTGCCGCCAGCGCCAGAGCCGCATTCCAGCGTTGATGAGAGCCTGCCAAGCCGACGGGCCCCTCATACGGACTTGAAACAAAACGCAACGCCGAACCAACCTCCGCCGCACGTGACTCCAACACGGCGGCAGCCTCATCCGTCTGGGGTGCGCTGACCGTCGGAACGCCGGGTTTCATAATCCCGGCCTTTTCCCGAGCAACATCCGCAAGCGTTCGTCCAAGCCATTCCCGATGATCGAGCCCTATGGGGGCGATGATGGAAACCAAGGGTTGCACCACGTTTGTCGCGTCCAGTCGTCCGCCCAACCCCGTTTCCCACACAACAACCTCCGCCCTCTCTTCGGCAACCCACCAGGCCGCCAGCGTCGTGGTAAGCTCGAAAAAAGTCGGTGCATGATCCCAATCCCGCGCCACCTCCCGAAGCAAAGTCAATCCGCGCGCGACAGCCTCCTCCGGAATCATGCGACCACCCACGCGGATGCGTTCGCAAAAATTCACCAAATGCGGCGATGTATAAAGCGCGCTTCGGACACCTCCGGCGCGCAGAACCGAATCCATCATCGCACAGACGCTGCCCTTGCCATTGGTTCCCGCCACATGAAGAAAACGCAGTCCATCCTGCGGATTCCCCAACGCACCCATAAGGCGGCGAACGTTATCCAGCCCCAGCTTGACGCCAAAGGTCTGCGCGCCATAAAGCCACGCCAGCGCCTCGCGGAAGTTCACTTTTTACGGCCAAAAAAATCCATCAGCCGTGACAGTTCACCCCGCAAATTCGCACGGGGAACAATCATATCCACCAACCCATGATCGCGCAAAAATTCCGCCGTCTGGAATCCCTTCGGCAACTCCTGATGCGTCGTTTCCCGAATAACCCGCGGCCCGGCGAAGCCAATCATGCACTTGGGTTCCGCAATAATCACATCCCCCAGCGAGGCATAGCTGGCCATCACTCCGGCCGTCGTCGGATTCGTCAGCACGGAAATATAAGGCAGCCGGGCCTCGGCATGCCGCGCAAGCGCCCCGCTCGTTTTCGCCATCTGCATCAGGCTCAGCATTCCCTCATACATCCGCGCTCCGCCGGAAGCTGAAATGATGATGACCGGACGCCCCTTCTCCGTGCTTCGTTCGATGATACGCGTGATTTTTTCCCCGACCACCGAACCCATGGTTGCAGCAATAAAATGAAAATCCATCACCGCCAAGCCGGCGGCATGTCCGGAAATCACAGCATCACCGGTGATCACCGCATCCTTGAGTCCGGTTTTTCGACGATAGGCCTCCAAACGCTCCTGATAGGTGGCGACGCCGCGGAATTTCAACGAATCCACCGAAAGCATGTCCGCATCACGCTCCTCAAATCCGCCCTCATCAACCAAGCTCGCAATGCGCTCGTGCGCACCAAGAGTCATGTGATGCCCGCACTTGGGGCAGACTTGCAAATTCTGCTCAAGCTCCGTCTGCGTGACAACCTCTCCGCAGCCGCCCTGCTTTTCCGGGCACTTGATCCACAACCCCTCGGGAACACCGCTCCGAATCTTGGGGCGGGCCTTAAGCACCGGTTTTTGAAATATTCCCATATCCGCTTTCTAGCCTCGCGCGACCGTAATGACAATCACTGCGGAAGCCCCCGCCTCCCGAAGTGTCCGGGCGCAAGCGTCAGCCGTGGAGCCCGTCGTCAGCACATCATCCACAATCGCAACCCGACGACCGGCGATTTTTCGTCCCGCTTTCATCTCAAACGCATCCCGTAAATTATCAAACCGCTCCTCCCGGTGAAAATGGGTTTGTGTGAGCGTATAGCGACGTCGTACAAGGCAATCCTCCACCGGCACATTCATGCGCGCCCCCGCCAATCGCCCCAAAACCTCCGCCTGATTAAACTCCCGTTCCCGAAATCTCGCGGGATGCAGCGGCACCGGAACAATCGCATCAATCCCGGCCTCCAGACACCGGGGATCGCGAAATCCCTCCGCCAGCATCCGGGCCAGCAAATGCCGAAGATGAAACTGACGGTGGTATTTAAAGCGGTGAATCACTCCACGTACCGCACCGCGACTGCGGTAAGCCGCCGTGGCAAAATCAAAAAACAACTCCCGATCATCACAATTCATGCACCGAAACGGCGTCAAAAGCGCCCCGCTGTACGGCTGACTGCAAACCGCGCACCGAGAGCCGGTCAGCCGCACAAACGCACGACGACAGGAGCGGCAAACGGCGATTTCACGACTTCCGAGCGGCGCCTCGCAAACGGCGCAATGCGGCGGATACAGCAGCCCCGCCGCCGCCTCAAGAAATCTTCGCGTCGAACGAACGAAATGCATGACGCAGGTAAAAATTGACGAGAAAACCCGTTGTCGCCAGCGCCAGCAGCGGAAGAACCCCCGTAGGCACCGCGCCGCTCACCAGGTTGGGCCCGACCCACGGCCACAGTGCCTCCACGCCCCCGGGAACCGACGGTTGAAGAAACAGGCTGAAAGACTGCTGCATAAGAACCCATCCCGCATGCAGTCCGATGGGCAGCCACAGGGAGCGAGTGCGCGCCGCCGCCGAACCCAAAATCCATCCCGCCACAAACAAACTCACCAATCCCGACACCAAAAGCCATCCGCCCGGCTGGCCGTCGGAAAAACGCACCGCTTCCGAAAAACCGCTCCACCAATGCACCGCCTCCGGCGCCAGCTTTGTCTTGGCCGGCTTGATAAAATGCACAATGGCAAAAAGCAGCGAAGTGACAAAGATGGCCCCTTTTCGCGGGAGGGTTCGCAAACACAGCCCCAGAACCACACCACGAAAAATCACCTCCTCCACTCCCGAAACCGCTGCCGCCGTCAAAACAATGCGCCCCATCGCCGACCAATCAGGAGCCGCACGCAGCGCAAACATTCCCGCCGCCACATAAGCCGCCGACAGCGCCAGCACCACCGGCGCTGCCGCCAGAAAACCGGCTACGGCATCACGCACCGCCAACGGATTGCGTCGCAATCCCAACTCGGAAGCCCCCCGCAAACCAATCCATCGCAATCCAGGCCACAGCAACACCAAGGCGCTCACCTGCAGGCAACGTGACAGCACACGATAAAACGGAAAGCCCGCCAGCCACTCGGAAACTCCCGCTGTCGCCAATGCCTGCCCTCCCCAGAAAATCGGCGGCGCAACCAATGCCCCTGCGGCGAACACCACAATAAGGAAAATCAGCAGTTTTAAATAGGAGGGCATCGGCGACTCCCGTCATCAATGTCGGACAATCCGCCCGATCGCAAGCCTCAATCACCTGCCGCCCTTTGACGCAAATGGACATCGGGAAACCGCGGCAAATACGAGCGGACTGCCGTTGCTGCATTCCTGCCCTGGCGGGGTTCGTCCGTCACACCTCCGCGGCTCCCGATGCCGCATGCAGAATACCCTGTCTTTCGAAGGAAACAACCCGGATGACGTTTTTTAACAAAGAAAGAATTTGCTGATTGCGTATAAACAGCTTGAGGCCGGGCCAGTGTCTGCTGTAAAAGCAACGGACATTATCACTAACCCCATGACCAAGCCTCTCCTGATTGCAGCCATCATTCTTTCCTTGGGCGCCGCCGCCGTTGGTTTCCTCAACCGCGGGACTCTTCAACAAACACGCGAGGAACGGGACACCACCCAAGCGCAACTACAAAGCGCCAATAAGGATATTGATGCAAAAAAAGCTGAGATCACCTCACTCACCGGCGAGAAGGAAAAACTTTCCGCCGACCTTGAAAGCGCACAAGGCGAGGCTACGAAGGCCCGGGAAGAACTCAACGCGGCCAACACCAAGGCCACCGAGGCCCAGGCCAAACTCACCGATGCGGAAGCCAAAGCCACCGAAGCCGAAACCAATCTCACGGCGGCCCAGGAAAAAATCACAAAACTTGAAAGCGATTTGGCCGCAGCCTCAAGCGGCGAAACCAAGGGAGCCGAATCGGGCGGAGATTCCGAAGCCCGCGCCAAGGAACTGGAGCAGGTGAACGCAAAGCTGCAGGATGAAAACTCCTCACTCAAGGCATCCATCGCCGAGTTTAAGACCAAGGAGGAAAATCGCCAAAAAGTCATGATGCGCCCCGGGCTGCAAGGAACCGTCCTTGCTGTCAATCAGGCTTGGAATTTCGTCGTCCTCAGCCTCGGGGACCGCCAGGGTGTTGTCCCCAATTCCGAACTCCTGGTTCAACGCGGCAGCCAACTGCTTGGCAAAATTCGCGTCACTTCGGTGGAGCCCAACACATCCATCGCGGACATTCTCGTTCGCACCGTCCCGCGCGGCTTCACCGTCATGCCCGGTGACACGGTCATCTATCAGGCCGCCCGCGATTGACCCCATGCTCCGGCTCCTACTGCTCGTAATTGCGGCTGCCGGATGGATTGTATTGACGGGATGTCAGACTCCGCCCGCCTCGGAGGCTTCACAGCGCGGTTTAAGTACGATTCCCTGGAACCGCCCCGCAAAATGGGAGGGCGGTGGAATGATTGGCAGCCAAATGAGCGCCATGCGGGGCTATTGAGTGTTTCGGCAAAATATTAATCGGATGCTGGTCATTCGCGGAGGTGCCCTCGGCGATTTTCTCCTGACTCTGCCAACGCTCTGTGCCCTGCGTGAAAATCATCCGAAGACCCACCTCGAAATTCTTGGCTCCCCGGGCATTGTCTCCTTGGGCGCCTCCTGTGGCCCAGCTGACGCTGTCCGCTCGATCGAATATGGCCCGCTTGCCGGATTCTTTGCACAAGGCGCGGATTTGAATCCGGAGCTGACGGACTACTTCGCCTCCTTCGATGTCATTATCAGCTATCTCTACGATCCCGATGAAATTTTTTTGGACAACCTGCGTTCCGTTGGAGTAAAAAGTCTTCTGCAAGGCCCGCATCGCCCGACCACGGGATCACACGCCATTGATCAACTCGCCGCGCCCCTCGCCCGACTGGAAATTCCGCTGAAACACAGAGCGGTGAAATTGACTCCACCCGCCGTGCCAAAATCCACTTCGTTTTTTGCCATCCATCCCGGTTCCGGAAGCACCCAGAAAAATTGGCCTGCTGCGTGCTGGCTCGAACTCATCAAAACTCTGCTGGCTGATGCCCCAACGCATGGAGCGGTCATCATTGGTGGTGAGGCGGACGTCCGAGAGATGAGAATTCTGAGCGAGATTGCATCGGATGCGCGTGTGGAACTTTGGGAAGGCCTTCCCCTGTCCGAGCTGGCTTCGCAGCTGGCAGGAGCAGATTTTTATCTGGGGCATGACACCGGTGTCAGCCATCTTGCGTCCGTATTGGGCATTCCCTCGCTGCTGCTCTTCGGCCCCACCGATCCCGGAATATGGGCACCGCCTCATGAACAGGTAAAAGTCCTGCGTGCGCCGGACAACAACCTTGAGAAATTAAAAATGAACGCGGTTTGCGCCGCCGCCGCGCAATTGCGGCGTTCAAAAAAGGCATGTGATTGACATCCAAAAAATCAAAATTGCGTGGGGAACACGGCTTGCCAGCCGCCGATTCGGATACAACAATACCCCGCATGAACATGCGCCATTTTTTCTCCGTCCTTCTCGCCGCAGCCCTGTTTGTCCTTGCGCCCGGATGCAAAAAAAAGCCTGCGGAAGCAGTCGTTGAATCCGAGCCACAACTGAATGCGCCCGAGGCGACGGAACTCTCTGCGCCTGACACGGCGAACGCCCCCTCGCCCTCCGGCGAAGAGGCGGCGGCATGGGAGGCTCTGCAAAACAACGCGGCAAAACTCACCGACAATTTGCCGGATGACAAGGACGAGGGCCGCCGTGCCCTGGTGGAACGCCTGACAAAACAGCGCGGCGATTTCCAAAAATTTCTCGGAGATCACCCGCAAAGCGCCAACCGTTGGGAAGCCCGCATGGCCGTACTGCAAATCGAAAATTCAATCGCCATGCTTGAAGATCGTGACATTGACTCCGATTCGCAACGCAAGGAATTGCACGCCATCGCCAATGATCCCGATGCCCCCCAAGCCATTCGCGCCGACGCCGGCCTCGTTCTGCTCCAAATTGCCTCCATGCAGTTCGATCAACAGCGCACGGAACAAGCCGCCCGGGATCTCGTGACCGCGATCAATAAGTTTCTGGAAAGCCACCCGGATGACGCCCGGGCGGCGGCTCTACGGCTTACCGAGGCGCAGGCAATTGAACAATTCGATCCCGAGCGCGCCCGGACGCTCTATGAGGAAGCCGCCAAAAATGAGGAACCCGAAATCGCGGAGGCCGCCAAAAGCGCCCTCGAATTCATGGCTCTGCGAAGCAAGCCGCTGGATCTGACTTTCACCGCCGTGGACGGACGCAAGGTGGATCTCGCCAAACTGCGCGGGAAGGTCGTGCTTCTCGATTTTTGGGCCACCTGGTGCCCGCCCTGCGTGGAGGAGGTTCCCAATGTGGTCGAGGCATACAACAAATTCAAAGATCGCGGCTTTGAAATCATCGGCATCTCACTCGACAAGGACAAATCCGCACTCACGAAATTTACGAAGGACAACAAAATGCCCTGGCCGCAGTTTTTTGATGGCAAGGGCTGGGAAAATGAAATCTCCCAACGATTCCAAATTCAGTCCGTCCCCACCATGTGGCTTCTCGACCGCGAGGGAAAACTCGCCGATCCCGCCCCGCGCGGTCGCTTGGAACAGGCCATCGAAGC
>JACTMZ010000029.1 GCA_014584375.1 Verrucomicrobiota bacterium
GCGGCCGACGGCATCGAATACCTCGAATCGCAAAGCTCGCAGGGCATGTCGAAAATCACGGCGCGCCTCAAACTCAACTACGACTCAACGAAGGCGCTGGCCGAAATCAGCTCCAAGGTGGATCAAGTGCGCGGTGACCTGCCGCCGGAATCGGAGGTTCCGGTCATCAATATTGAAAATTCCGACTCCGAACAGGCGGCGGCCTACCTGCGCTTTGTCTCAAAAATTCTCCAACCCAACGAAATCACCGACTATCTGGCGCGGGTGGTGCAGCCGCGACTGACGGCGATTCCCGGAGTGCAGCGGGCGGACATTCTCGGCGGGCGTGTTTTCGCCATGCGCATCTGGCTCAAGCCGGAACGCATGGCGGCGCTCAACATCAGCCCGGCGCAGATTCGCGAGGCGCTGGCGGGAAACAACTATCTGGCGGCCGTCGGGCAAACCAAGGGCGCCCTCATCACCGTGAACCTTACGGCCAACACCGACCTGCGCTCGGTCAAGGAGTTTGAGCAGCTGGTTCTGCGGGAAAGTGGCGGCGCCATCGTGCGGCTCAAGGATGTGGCGACCGTGGTGCTCGGAGCGGAGGATTATGACTCCGCCGTGCGCTTCTCCAGTGAGCAGGCGGTTTTCATGGGCGTCTGGGTGCTGCCAAACGCCAACTCGCTCGACGTCATGGCCGCCGTGCGCGCCGAAATGGAAAAAATCAAGGCCGATCTGCCGACAGGCCTTGACGGCGGCGTCGCCTTCGACGCGACCGAATACATCACCGACGCCATTCGGGAAGTAATCAAGACGCTGGTGGAAACCCTGCTGATTGTTGTGGTTGTCATTTTCCTCTTCCTCGGCTCCCTGCGTGCGGTTCTGGCGCCGGTGGTGGCGATCCCCCTGTCCATCCTCGGCGCGGTTTTTCTCATGCAGGCGGCAGGATTTTCGATCAATCTGCTCACCCTGCTGGCGATCGTGCTCTGCGTGGGTCTGGTGGTGGACGACGCCATTGTCATCGTGGAAAATGTGGAGCGGCATTTGTCCGAGGGCCTCTCGGCGTTCAATGCCGCACTGCTGGGCGCACGGGAGCTGGTGGGGCCGGTGGTTTCCATGACGGTGACCCTCGCCGCCGTCTATCTGCCGATCGGCCTGCAGGGCGGCCTCACCGGATCGCTGTTCCGCGAATTCGCCTTCACGCTGGCCGGAGCGGTGTTTGTTTCGGGAGTGGTTGCGCTGACGATTTCTCCGGCGATGAGTTCGCGTTTGCTGACGCCTGGCATGGGCGAACGGGGATTTGCGGGAGTGATCAACCGGGGGTTTGACCGAATCCGCCACATCTACGGCGTCATGCTGGACTACGCGCTCGCCGCTCGCCCGGCGGTCTATGCGGTGTGGGCCGTCATTACGCTGCTGGCCATTCCGATGTTTCTCATGTCACCGGTCGAACTGGCACCCAGCGAGGATCAGAGCGTGATTTTTGGCATTGTCGAATCCTCCGCCAATTCCACGATTGAGGAAACACTGCGCTATACTGACGAGGCCGGACGCATTTTTCTCGAAACGCCGGAAACGGAGCACACTTTTCAGGTGACGATGCCTGCGTCGGGCTTCTCGGGCATGGCGCTCAAACCGTGGGGTGAACGCAAACGCACCCCCGCACAAATTCTCCCCGAACTGGCAAAAAAACTCGGCGAGCTTCCCGGCGTCAACATGTTTCCCATCACGCCCCCGGCCCTTCCAGGAGGCGGCAGTTTTCCCATTGAAATCGTCATCGCCTCCACGGCCGAACCCGGTGACATTCTCGAATTTGCCCGCACTCTGCGCGACAAGGCGGCAGCCAGCGGCATGTTCGCGTTTCCGCCGATCATTGATACAAAGATTGATCAGCCGGAGGCCGAAATCGTTCTCGACCGCGACAAAATTGCCTCCATGGGCCTCGATCTTCGCCAGGTGGGCGAGGACGTCTCGGCCATGATCGGCGGCAATTATGTGAATCGCTTCAACATCGGCGGGCGCAGCTACAAGGTGATTCCGCAGGCGCACCGCGACAGCCGCCTCAATCCGGATCAACTTCAAACGCTCTACGTAACCGGTCCGGGCCAGAGCCTGATTCCGCTTGGATCGGTGGCAACGATTCAATCCTCGGCGCAACCGCGCTCACTCAATCGCTTCCAACAGCTCAACGCCGTCAAACTCAGCGGCGTCGCCATCCGTCCGCTCGACGAAGCGCTGAAATTTCTCGAAGCCGAAGCACGCGCCATTCTGCCGCAGGGTTATGTCGTGGATTATACCGGGGAATCCCGCCAGTTGCGGACGGAAGGCGGCAAATTCCTCCCCTCGATGGCGCTGGCGCTGGCGCTGATTTTTCTCGTTCTCGCCGCGCAGTTCAACAGCTTCCGCGATCCCTTCGTCATCCTCCTCGGCTCGGTGCCACTGGCCATGTTCGGCGCGTTGTTTTTCACATTTCTAAAAATGCCCGCGCCCGTGCCGTTTTGGACCGACGGCTGGACGACAACCCTCAATATTTATTCACAGGTCGGACTGGTGACCCTGATTGGATTGATCGCCAAAAACGGGATTCTCATCGTCGAATTCGCAAACCGGCGTCAGCGCGAGGGGCTCGACAAACTCGCCGCCGTTCGCGACGCCGCCCAGGTGCGCCTGCGACCGATTCTCATGACCACCACCGCCACCGTCGCCGGTCACTTTCCGCTGGTGCTGGTCAGCGGCGCAGGAGCGGCCGCACGCAATTCCATCGGACTCGTACTCGTCGGAGGCATGACCATCGGAGCGGCCTTCGCCCTTTTCATCGTGCCATGCCTTTACATGCTGATGGCGCATGAAATTTCGCCGAAATCAGCGGAAACCGAACGCGACCGCACACCTTCCGATCCTGTAACAGTTTAAAAACAAAATCTCAAAATACCTTGACGTTGCGCACCGCCGACGCGTCTGCTTGGCCACCTATGAAAAAACTTCTTTCCCTCACCGCAACCTTGCTGGCTGCGACCCTCCTTCTTCCCACCGGCTGCGCGACTTACCGTGCCGATGGCAACACCGCACTGATGAAACGATTCCGCCAGGCGGATAAAAACAACGACGGACGGGTCACTCGCGATGAGTTTGTGAATTTGATGATCGAAGAGGCGTTTGTGCGTTATGACAAAAACGGAGACGGCTTCATCACCGTCGCCGAATATACCGCACTTGGAGGCTCTCCCAAAGGCTACCGCTCCATGGATCGCGGGCGCAGCGGCAAGGTTTCCCTGGCCGACGCCAAAGCCAGCAAAATCATTCGCAATCAAATGGCGCAACCCTTCGACGAAGCCAACGCCGCAACGGGAAACAAGGGCTGGGTGTCCTTTAAGGAATTCACGGCGTTCCGCGACGAAATCGACAGCGTCGTACGCTGAAACAAACGGCTTTCATGAATAAAAAATCGGGAAAAACAACAGGCGGCAAATTGCTCGCCGAGGGAAAAACCAAAATCATCCGTGCGTCCGGAAAGAATCCGAACCACGTGCTCATTCTTTCGAAGGACGACATCACCGCCGGCGACGGAGCCAAGCACGATCTCATCGAAGGCAAGGCCGCTCTGTCCACCCGCACCACCTCCAATGTGTTTCACCTTCTCAAATCCTGCGGACTTCCCGTGGCGTTTGAAAATCAGGTGGACGAGCGCACATTTCTGGCCACGCGCTGCCGCATGCTGCCCTATGAAGTGGTCGTTCGCCGCGAAGCCCACGGATCATTTCTCAAACGAATGCCCGGCCTGACCAAGGGCCACCTTTTTCCCAAACTCCTCGTGGAATTTTTTCTCAAAACCAATGGGAAAAAGTGGAAAAAACACAGTCTGCTTTGCGACGATCCGCTCATGCTCTTCTCGGCGACAGACAACACCGTGTCGCTCTATGAGCCGTCCAAGCCGATTCACGGACAAACTCCCTTTTTGATTCTCGCCGCCAAGGACGTCTTTGAGAACGCCGGAGAAGCGAAACTTTTCGACAAAATGTCGCTGATCGCCCGACGCGCCTTTCTCGCCTTGGAAAAATCCTGGCAGCTCGAAGGCGGAACGCTGGTGGACTTCAAGGTCGAATTTGGCCTGACCGCAAATGGCGGCCTGTTGCTGGCCGATGTGATTGACAACGATTCATGGCGCGTCGTGGAAAACGGCGTTTACATTGACAAACAATCCTACCGCGACGGTGGACAACTCGATGATGTCGCGGCAAAATATCGGCGCGTCGCCGCCATCACCGAACACTTCCGCCTCCCGGCACAGCAGGTGATCATCTGGCGCGGGTCAGAAAAGGATGACGTCAGCCCGCTCACCGACGCCCTTCAAGCGCTGTGCGGCGACGGAGGTGGACGTCTCCGAATCACCACGGTCACCCGCTCCATTCACAAGGAACCCGTGCGTGGCCTCGACGAACTTCACCGCCTCGTGCAGGAAATTCCCGACACCGTCGTCATCGCGTTCATCGGACGTTCCAATGGCGCGGGGCCGACGATTTCCGCCTCGACCGCCGTGCCGGTCATCACCGTGCCAGCCGGTTACAAGGATTTTCCCGAAGACGTCTGGTCATCGCTGCGCACGCCGTCCAACGTTCCCGTCACCACCGTGCTCGAACCCGCAAACGCCGCCATGGCCGCCGTCCAAATCCTTGCCCTGCGCAATCCGCTTTTCCACATGAATCTGCGGGAAAAACTCGAAGACCGCCTCCTTAATCTGCGCCCCGTTTAAAATGCGGGCACGGCTTCACCCACGGGTGGCGTAGCGGGCGAATTTGGATTCGAGCGCAGGAGGAATGTGCGCAACGACGAGGGCATCATCGCCTTCGTAGCGGATGCTCACGACATGGCCGGCGCGGTGCAGTTCGGCCAGCACGGCGCTGTCGGCCTGGGGAATGCAAAAGGTTTGCCGCAGACGCCAGGCGGCAAGCTGCGTTTGCAATTCCTCGACAAAAGCGGCGATGTTTTCACCGGTTTTCACGGAAACAGCGACGCTGCCGGGATGCCGCAGAAGGGCCATTCGCACAGACTCGGGATTGATGACGCGATCAATCTTGTTAAACACCAGCAGCGTGTGCTTGCCGTCGGCGTTTAGCTCGCGAATGACCTGATTGGTCGCCGCAATGTGTTCCTCGTATTGCGGGTGACTCACATCCACGACATGTATGAGCAAATCCGCATCGCGCAATTCCTCAAGCGTGGCCTTGAATGATTCGACAACCGTATGGGGCAGTTTGCGGATAAAACCGACGGTATCGGTGAACAAAACCTTCAATTTATTGGGCAGCACAAATTGCCGGGTTGTCGGATCAAGGGTGGCAAAAAGCTTGTCCTCTGCGAGAACTCCGGCGCGGGTCAGGCGATTGAGGAGCGAGGATTTTCCGGCGTTGGTATAGCCGACAATGGCCACGACCGGCCATTGGTTGCGCTGTCGCCCCTCGCGCTGGATGGCACGGTGTTTTCGCACTTCCTCCAAATCCCGCCGCAGACGCGCAATTCGCTCCTGCACGCGACGCCGATCCACCTCCAACTGCGTTTCTCCCGGGCCGCGCGTACCGATGCCACCGGTCTGTCGCGAAAGGTGCGTCCACATGCGGGTAAGACGCGGCAGGAGATATTGCAATTGGGCGAGTTCTATTTGCAGGCGTCCCTCGCGACTGCGGGCGCGGCGGGCGAAAATATCGAGAATCAACTGCGTGCGATCGAGAATTTTTTGCGAGGTGATCGTCTCCAGATTGCGGCCCTGCGCCGGTGAAAGCTCATCGTCAAATATCACCGATCCGGCACCAAGATCGGCGCAAATTTCAGCCACTTCCTCCGCCTTGCCCTTTCCAATGTAACAGGGCGCCGTGGGATGCTCCAACTTCTGGGTCACCACGGCCACAACTTCCGCCCCCGCCGTGGCGGCCAGTTCGCGCAACTCCGCCAGCGAATCCTCAAGATCCCATTGCGTCACATTCCCGTGTTCAAGACCGACCAAAACGGTTTTCTCCGTGGCGGAAGGCGGCGGCGTGGTGAGTATCATGGGCGCAAAAGCAATCGCGTAATTTTAAAATGCAAGGAAAAGACTCTGCACATCACGAAAGGCCCAAGCGTCGGGCGGTTTGATCCAAATCAGCAGGCGTCGCATCGGTAAGATTCAGCACGGGAAATGTGGATTTGCTCCGGAACCACGTCAACTGCCTTCTTGCATACCGACGCGTCGCGGCAACAAGACGCTCGCGGCATTCCTCCAACGTGACGTCGCCGTCAAGATGCGCGTTGATTTCCCTCCAGCCGAGAATTTGCAGGGCGGTTTTGCCGCTGACTCCGCGCAGGGAACGCACTTCGCCCAGCGCGCCCCCGGACAGCCTCCCGGCGACAGCCGCCGCAATGCGGGCATGAAGATCCTCGCGGACGCGCGTGAAAACAACGCCGCGCAATCCTTCCGGCGGCACAGCCCGGGCAAGCAGCTCGGACGCCGGACGTCCGGTTTGCAGACACAGCTCCACCCGGCGGGACACGCGACGCGGATTGCGAAGGTCCGTCATCCGCGCCCCCACTGGATCCAATCTGCGCAGCCGCGTCACAAGCTGCTCCAAGGTCAAAGCCCGCACCTCATCACGCAGAACGGGATCAATCGCGGGAAGCGCCGGAAGCCCCTCCAACAACGCCTGCAAATAAAGCCCGCTGCCGCCGACAACAATCGGCGTACGCCCGCGCGCCACAATGCCGCCAATCACACCAAGCGCCATGTCGGCATAACGGGCGGCGTCCATGTTTTCATGACAGGAGACACAGCCGAACAAGTGATGCGGCACGGATTGACGGTCATCCGCCGAAGGTTGCGCGCTCAGAATCGGAAATTCACGATAAAGCTGAAATGCGTCGGCGTTGACCAACTCGGCGCCACTGCGGGCGGCCCACAGGCAGGCGACGGCGGATTTACCGACGGAGGTCGGACCCGCAATAAAAACGGCATGACGAAGAATATCTCGGGGCGACGAATTCACCGCAAAAACAAACGTCCGCCCACCGCATGCAGCGGAGAGCGGACGCGTTGGGAAGCAAAGGGCACGTCAGACTTGCTGCGGCGCGGGCTGCGCCTCCTCTTCGGACGATGCTGGCGCCTCGGACGCCCCGGAAGCTTCGGTACGGTCGCGACCAATGGGGCGATCGGCCGGCAGCTTGGCCCCGCTGACGACGAGTTTGCGATCCATATAAGCCTTGTCATGCAATTCCTCCACGGCACGCTTGGCCTCGGAAACGCTGTTCATCTGCACAAACCCAAAGCCCTTGGAGCGCTGGGTGTGCTTGTTGGCGATGATTTCCACATTGGCCACCGTACCAACACCCGAAAAAAGCTCGAAAAGATCGCTTTCCACAGCGTCATACGACAGGTTGCCGACATAGAGCCGGGGCGTGGTCACCTCGACGGCTTCGGGTTTGCGCGCCGGACGCGGTTCGCGCGGACGCGACTCGCGGGAGCCGCCCTCGGAACGTTTTTCTTCGCGACGTGCGCCGCCGTTCTTGGAGGATGCGGGTGCCGCCTTCGGCGCAATGCCGAAGAAACTTTTAACCTTGTCCCAAAATCCCGCCGGCTTGCGCGGCTCGCGGCGTACCGGATAAGTGTCGCCAGAGCGGGGACTGGATGAATTGCGGGAACGTCCGCCGGAATTGCGGCGGCGACGACGATGATTTGAATTGGAATGACGTGATTGCATTTGATCTATCAATAGTTTGTTGGTTGAGCCGCAGGATGCGCCGGTTGCGCACAAAATTCCTCCTGCAGCGATGGAGCGGAATGTGCGCCACCTCGGCGCGACCCGTCGTTGGCGCGATCCATTCGGAAACGGCAAACGAGAGCTCCGCATGTCTTTTGAAGCCGATCAGACAGTCATGCTTCCGGCGCCCGCACATGCGAGCCAAAAAACGGGGCAAAAAAACTGACAATCCGAGTCCAAAGTTCCGGATTTTACAAACAGCCTGCCGCCAAGAAGAAACAACAACCATAATACGTGCCACAAAAATGACGGAGGGCAAGCTAACGCATGGCGTCCGGGCGCGCAACAACAAACGAAAAAATCGCCGCCCGCGACACAGCACGGACGGCGATGGTTAAACAAGCCCAACCCTGGAGCTTTTAGTTCTCCTCCTCCTTATCATCATGCGGAGGCGGTGGATTTCCCTTCCTCGCACCCGGCGGCGGCCCGAGTTTTTCCAAAAGCGGAGCCAAAGCCGGATTTTGTTTAATGATGGCGGCCTTGTGGGCGGCGTGCATTTCCTGCTCGGCCTGACGCCGGGCCTCCGGAGTTGTCGCCGCCTTCACTTTCTCCCGCGCCGCCACGACAGCGGGATCATCCTTGGCACCCTGCCGTGCGGCCTTGATGGCCGCCTTCTGCTCGGGCGTCAGCGACTCGAATTCCTTGCGAACTTCCTTTGCCCGCGAACGGGCGTTGTTGATTTTATCCAAAACCGGAGCCAGCGTGGGATCAGCGGCAAGGATGGCGGCGTTCATGGATTTCTCCAATTGCGCATCCAAAGCGTCGCGCTGCTCCTTGAGCGACCGAATCGTGGGATCCGATTTCGCTTTTTCGAGGGCGGCTCTCAGGCGCTGAGCCTCATCGGGACTGAGATCCCGCATTATGTTGTGCATGCGCTTTCCAGGCGGACGTCCGGGCTCGAAGGCGTCGGGACCTCCGCCTCCAGGCGGCTTGGAATAGGCAAATGATCCGCCGCCCAACAAGGACGCGGCGCATAGGATGCTGAGTATGGTTTGATGTTTCATGGCGTCGTCTTAAACACCGCCGTTGTGAAAAAGTTGCCGAACAATTTAAAAAACAAATTTCGTCGCTTCCCGCTTCCGCAAATCCGGTTCCATGATAAATTGCCCCCTCGCATCATCCATGAAAGTTGCCATTTCCCTTGTATTTGTTGCCGCGGTGACTTTGTCCGGATGCGCCCGGTTTGACACGCGCCACGCCATCTATATCAGCGTGGCCGATCAGAAAATGCTGCTCACGGATCACGGGAAACCGGTCACCGCCTATCCCGTTTCCACTTCCAAATTTGGACTGAGCTCGCGCCCCAACAGCAACGGAACCCCGCTCGGGAAACACCGTGTGGCTAAAAAAATCGGCGCCGGACTCCCCGAGGGCGCCGTGCTCAAATCACGCCGATTCACCGGCGAAGTGCTGGCGATTGACGCACCCGGGCGCGATCCCATCGTCACACGCATCCTCTGGCTGCAAGGCCGCGAGCCCCGCAATCGCAACAGCTTTGCACGCATGATTTACATTCATGGCACGCCGGAGGAACGCAACATCGGACGTCCCTCCAGCTATGGCTGCATCCGCATGCGCTCACACGATGTGGCGGAACTTTTCGACCGCGTGG
>JACTMZ010000035.1 GCA_014584375.1 Verrucomicrobiota bacterium
GTAATTTTGGATGGTGATTGTGGCGAGTGTCTGGGTTTCGCGGTCAATCTGCACGCCCTCCTTGGCCTCGACGGCCTGATGCAGTCCGTCGCTCCAGCGACGCCCGGGCATTTTGCGTCCGGTGAACTGATCCACAATAATGACCTTGTTTTCCTCGACGACATATTCGACGTCCTTTTCGTAGAGGCAGTACGCCTTGAGGAGCTGGGAGATGTTGTGGATGCGTTCGGCCTGTCCGTCGAAAAATTGCTGCCGCTTGGCCTTGGCCTCGATCTTGTCCTTGGCGGCCAGTGAGGCGTCGAGATCAATATCCGCAAACTCGTTGATGAGATCCGGCAGAACGAACGCGTCGGGATCATCCGGATTCATGAAGGATCTTCCGCGCTCCGTGAGGTCGGCCTCATGTTGCCGCTCTTCGATGGTGTAAAAAAGTTCCTCCTTCAACGCGACCAGCGCGTCTTTTTGCGTGTCCTGATAAAAAGACAGCTCCGATTTATCCAGGAGCTTGTTTCCGGTTCTTCCATCAGCCGCAGAAGCCCTTTGTTGCGCGGTTCGCCGAGTTTGACTTTGAAAAGTGCGCGTCCGGCTTGTTCGGTGTCGCCCTTGTCCAGCAGCTCCCTGACCTCGGTGACAAGCCGATTGCAAAGCATGGTTTGTTTGCGAACGAGCTGTTCGATAAGCGGCTTAAACCGGTCGTATTGATGTGTCGAAACCGTGGCTGGTCCGCTGATGATCAGCGGTGTTCTCGCTTCATCAATCAGGATGGAATCCACTTCGTCCACGATGGCGAAGGAGTGTCCGCGTTGCACCTGCTGTTCGCGTGAGGTGGCCATGCCATTGTCGCGCAGATAGTCGAAGCCGAACTCGCTGTTGGTTCCGTAGGTGATGTCGCAGGCGTATTGAGCGCGGCGGACATCGGGTGGTTGATCGTGTTCGATGATGCCGACCGTGAGTCCGAGAAAGCGGTAAATTTCGCCGACCCATTCGGCGTCGCGACGTGCCAGGTAGTCGTTCACCGTAATGAGATGCGCACCCCGTCCGGACAGGGCGTTGAGGTATAGCGGCAAGGTCGCCACAAGGGTCTTGCCTTCGCCCGTGGCCATTTCCGCAATGCGTCCACTGTGCAGCACCATGCCGCCGATCAATTGAACGTCAAAATGCACCATCTGCCATTCAATCGGATGATCCACCACATTGATCATTCTCCCGCACAGACGCCGTGCGGTGTTTTTCACCACGGCGAACGCCTCCGGCAAAATTTCGTCAAGCGCCTTTTGACGCGCGTCATGATCCTCGATGGCTGAGATGCGTTCCTTCCACTCGGACGTCATCCGGCGCAAATCGTCATCCGAAAGCGATTGGTATTGTTGCTCGAGTTCATTGATGCGGCGAACCACCGGCATCATGCGCTTAATTTCGCGCTGGTTTTTTGAACCAATGATTTTTCTGATGATAAAATTCAGCATATTACGACGATCCGATTCCCGTGTTTGGGAAGGGTCAACTTATCTGGCCGCCCTTCTCCGGCAAAGAAAATTGCCACACGGCGGCGAATTCGGAACTAAGGTGAGGGGAATGTCTCCGGTCGGGCCGTTGCGTTGCTTGGCGATGATGAGTTCGGCTTTGCCGGAGGCTTCGGCCTTGGCTTCCTCGTCTTCGGCGTACATCTCCTGGCGGACGAGCAGGGCCACCACGTCCGCATCCTGTTCGAGCGAGCCGGATTCGCGCAGGTCGGACATGCGGGGCTTACCGCCGCCGCGTTGGTCGGGCTGGCGGTTGAGCTGGGCCAGGACGATGATGGGGATTTCCAGATCCTTGGCGAGCGCCTTGATGCCGGTGGAAATCTCCGCAATTTCAATCTGACGATTTTCCTGTCCGCGTTTGCTCGTTGAGCGGCAGAGTTGGAGATAATCAATGGCGATCAATTCGACGCGTTGCCGGTCACGCATTCGACGGGCGCGGGCGCGCAGATCCATGATGCTGAGCGATGGCGTGTCGTCAATAAAGATGGCGCCCTCGCTCAGGGTTGCAGCGGCGCTGTTGAGCTTGGCGTGATCCGTGCGCGCCATCATTCCGGAGCTGATGCTTCGCATGCTGACACGCGCCTGCGAGCAAAGCATGCGCTGGACAAGCTGCTGGGTGCTCATTTCGAGGCTGAAAACCCCGACTGGTTTTGGTTTTTGAGGATGGAGCGCCACGTGCTCGACGATGTTCATTGCCAGGGCGGTTTTTCCCATGGAAGGCCGGGCCGCAATAATGATCATTTCGCCCGGATGAAGGCCGTCCGTCATCTTGTCAAAAAGGGTGAATCCCGTTTCCAGTCCGCCGATGCTGCCCCGTTGCTGGAATATTTTTTCGATGTTTTTCAGGGCGTCAAACACTTCCTCCCTCATTCCCTTCGTTGTTTTGCGAAGGCGTTTTTCGCCGATTGCAAAAACCTGTTGCTCCACGCTATCGAGAAGCTGTGGGACATCCGCCTGTTCCTCATAGCATCGGGAGGCGGATTCGGTGCAGATCGAAATCATGTTTCGCAAAAGGGATTTTTCGCGAACAATTTCCAGGTAATGCGATGCATTTGCGGCGGTGGGGACATAGCCGAGCAGCTCGGCGGCGACACCCGGGCCGCCGATTGCGTCCAGCAAATTAAGGTCGCGCAGGCGCCCATTCAATGTGATGAGATCAATGGGGAGATTGGCCGCCCACATTTCAATGAGAACGCGGTAAATGCTCCCATGAGCCGGCAAATAAAAGGAGTCCTCCTCGATGTTTTGCTCCACGCAGTCATTAAGGACATCGCGTGGAGAAAGCAGTATCGAGCAAAGCAATCCCTTCTCGGCTTCAATCGCCTGCGGCAGTTGACGGTGCGGATCGGCGGCGGGCGGCTTGGCGGCAGCGCGACGCGGCTTTGCCTTGCGCGAGGGGGCTTCTGTCAGGTCAACGGAGGGCGTCATGGCTTGAAGAAATTTTTCCCGGGAGTCGCCTGCCGGGGTGTCCGTTGCCATTGTACGTTTGAGGTTGCCAAACGGTCAATGAGGCATCCCGCAATTGCCAGAACGGATGTGTCGAACCGGGGGAGGCGAATTATTCCTCAGCGTCCGTTTTTTTGGCGGATCGTCTGGTACGCGGTTTTTCCTCGGATTCAGCGTCTTCCTCAGCGGCTTTGGGCGACGTTTTGGGTGCGACACTGATTTTGAGGGTGGCGTGAACTTCCGCATGGAGGCGCACTTCGATTTGAAAGTCGCCTGTTTCCTTGATCGGACGCTCCAGAACGATGCGGTGGCGGTCAATTTCCCGGCCAGTTTCCGCCTTGATGCGATCGGCGATATCCTTGGCTGTGATGGCACCAAAGGCTTTGCCGGATTCGCCAGTTTCCAGAATAAAGGCAAGGCGGAGCTTGCCAAGGCGGCGGCTCTGTTCATTGGCCTCGTTGAGTTCCCGGGCCTCGCGTTCGGCGCGGCGCGCCTTGAGCGAATTGGTCATGCGCAGGGCGGCGGGCGTCACTTCGTGAGCCATGCCCCGGGGAACGAGAAAATTACGGGCATAACCCTTGCGAACCCGCACAATATCGGCTTCAGAGCCAAGATTCGGAAGATGGGCGGTCAAAATGACTTCGGTGTGAGACATGGTAGAAAATTTTTTAAACGAAGGGTAATCATGACGCAGTGGAGCGGTGTGTGTCAATCATGGAACACCGCCTGAAAAAAGTGCCCTGTTGCCGTGTACCGTGCAAATTTTTCAGGCGGGGGCGCAATTCAGATATGTGTAGCCGTCGAGGGCTTTTTCGTAGTCGTCAAGCAGGCGCATGCCTTCATTGGGCTTCAAGCGATCCTGCTTGATGGCCGCATCCACCTGAACCTTCATCCGGCGGGCCAGCTCGCTTTTTTCCCATTGCGTGAGGGCAAGGACATTGCCAATGGTGCTGCCCCCGATCACTTCTTCGACGTAGTAACCGCCGTCCTCGTCGTCATCGAGGAAAATGTGCATCTCGTTGACGCGCCCAAAGAGATTGTGCATGTCACCCATAATGTCCTGATAGGCGCCGACGAGGAACAGTCCGATGTAATAAGGGTGGCCGTCGCGCTGATGGTGCAGCGGAAGCGTCGGTTTCACGTCCTGCAGGTCAATGAAGCGGGCGACTTTTCCATCCGAGTCGCAGGTGATGTCCACGAGGGTTGCCTGGCGGTCGGGCGCTTCGTTCAAGCGATGCAGGGGCATGATGGGGAAGAGTTGGCCGAGTGCCCAGTGGTCGAGGAGGGATTGGAAGACGGAGAAATTGCAGAGAACCTGATCACCGAGGGAGACTTCGAGTTCCTTTACTTCCTCGGGGACGTAGCGCATGCCGCGAAACAGCTCCACCACGCGCGCAGCGATGCGCCAGTACATTGTTTCAACCTTCGCCTTGGCGGGAAGATCCAATAATCCGAGCCCGAACATGGAATCGGCTCTTTCCCGAATTTCATGGGCGTCGTGCAGACTCTCCAGCCGGTGCTTCCTCCCCAACGACGCATAGAGTGCAAAAATATCCTGCACCACGGGAGGATCGTCCGGCGCGGCGGCATCCTCCGGGCCGCCGGGGACTTTTTCAATCGCACCGAAGGCTTCGACCACCAAAATCGAGTGATGCGCAGTGATGGCGCGTCCGCTTTCGCTGACGAGCACCGGATGGGCGACCTTTTCCTCGTCGCAAATTTCCTGCACGGCGAAAACCACGTCGCGGGCGTATTCGTGCAGAGAGTAGTTGGCCGAGCTGTCAAAGGTCGTTCGGGATCCGTCATAGTCAATGCCCAGGCCGCCCCCCACGTCAAAGTAGCCGAGTTCGTGTCCGAGTTTGTGAAGTTTTGCGTAAAAGCGCGCGGCTTCACGCACGGCGCGCTTGATGGTTCCGATGTCGGGAATCTGCGAGCCAACATGGAAATGCACCAATTTAAGGCAGTGCGCCATTCCCTCGCGCCGCAGCAGCTCGCTGGCGGCGACGAGTTCCGCCGTGGACAGTCCGAACTTGGCGTTGTCGCCGCCGCTGGTCGCCCATTTGCCCGCGCCCTTGGTGGAAAGCCTCACGCGCACGCCGATCCACGGCTCGACGCCGGCGGATCGGGCGATGGATAAAATTTGCGTCAGCTCCTCGATTTTTTCCACGACCATGACCAGCCGTTTGCCCAGCTTGCGCCCGAGCATGGCGCTGCGGATGTAGTCGGCATCCTTGTAGCCGTTGCAAATGATGAGGCTTTCGGGATCGGTGTGGGTGGACAGTGCGGCGAGAAGCTCTGGTTTGCTTCCTGCTTCAAGTCCGAAATGAAATTCTGCGCCGGCGTCCACAATTTCCTCCACCACTTCGCGCAGTTGATTGACTTTGATGGGAAAAACCCCCCGATAGACATTGCGGTAACCCGCGCTCTCGATGGCTTCGGCGAACGCCTTGTTCACCGTTTTCACGCGGTGTCGCAGCAAATCCTGAAAGCGCAGGGTGAGGGGGAAGGACAGGCCCCGCGAGCGCGCCTCCTCGATCAGACTCATCATATCAATCTCGCACTTCGCATCACCATCCGGCCTCACGACCACGTTGCCGCGCGTGTTGATTGAAAAGTACGGCGTGCCCCACCGCTCCACATTGTAGAGCGCCAATGCTGATGAAATGTCCCAGTCTTGCATCCTTCGATGCGCGCTCATAAGGCCGCGCGCCGGAAAGATCAACCGCAATCATTCAGAATTTCCATTGGCCCGCAAAAAAACTTTGGGCAAACTTTGCTTATGACCAGTGCCAGCCTTCCGCGTATTGAGCGCGAAGTGACCGTGATGTTTTACGATACGGACTGCGCCGCCGTGGTTCACAACCTCGCCTATTTGCGATTCATCGAGGAGGCGCGCACGCTCATGGCCGAGGAAATGGGGATGCCTTTGCGCGACATGGTGGAATCCGGATTGTATCCCGTCGTTCTTCGCACCGAAATTGATTACCGGGCTCCCGGACGGCTGGGGGAACGTCTTGTGGTGCGCGGCGGAGTCACCGAAGTCGGACGCGTTCGTTTTTGGGTGAAGTTTGAAATTGTGCGTCCGGAGGACGACGCCGTTCTTGTGTCCTGCCGTCAATCCCTCGCATTGATTCGGATGCCGGGCGGGAAGGCGGAGCGGTTGTCTGAGAAGTGGTTTGGGCCGGGGGTCAGTTGACAAAGTTGAGCAGGCGGGCAACCACGCCGAGAGCCATGGAGAGTTTTTCCCGAACGCCGGGTGCAAAGCCGCGTTTTTCGTGAAGGAGCAGAAGCTGGGCGGCGCCGCATCTCAGCAGACTTGCGGAGCCGGCTTCAAGGTGCATTGTCAGCCCCCGCGCCTCGCCCCATCCAGCCCGCGCGGCGTCCATGGCCCGGTCCATTGATCCGGACAGTGCGTCGAGCAGTTCTCCGTGTCGAAGGTCAAGCGGCATGTTCCATGCGGCCAGCGTGTCGTGCCGTCGGGCCAGCAGGCAGCCGACGATTCCCGGAAGGCTGCAGCACAGACGGGGCACATCGGCAGGAGTGACGCGGTCTTCCGTATGAAAAATTTCCTGCAATGCCTTGTCGGGCCGCGAACCCACGCTGCTCCAAGGGATGACAGAGCGCTCCATTTTTGGAAGTCCGGCGAGCACGCGTTCACGCAGTCTTTCCGTTTCCAAGGCACCGGCGGCGACCGGCCAGATTTCCAGCTCGCTCAGCATGTGCAGCGGATGTTTCCCCTTGGGGCGAATGGCGAGGGCTTTTGTCATGACACTTTCAATAGCAAAGCGTTTCGTTGCTTCAGCGGCAAGCGCGGCTTTTGTGCAAAAAAAACGGCGCCGGGAAAACCCGGCGCCGTCGTTGTTGAAATGAGGTGATGAATTAGAACGCGAAGCGAACGCCCGCGCGGGACAGACAGGCGCTCTTGGGTTCTTCGCCCGAGTAGAGCCAGCGGCTGTCCACAAAGATGCCGATGTTGTCGGTGACGCGGTATTCGAGACCGCCGCCGACGTGACCGGCACCGATGCCGTGACCGCCGTTGCCGTAGATGGCGCCGCCGCCGACCATGGCGTAAGGAGCCAGATTCCATGAGCAAATCGGATAGCGCAGGAAGAGGTTGCCCAGGGTGGACCAGTGGGTTCCTCCACCGCCGTAGGTGTCCTCATTGCGTCCGAACACGCTCTGCTCAACGCCGATGCCGACGTATTTTGCAAAGAAGTAGTTCAGACCGAGACCGCCGCCCCAAGCCGGGCTGCCCTGTTGGTAAAAGGTTCCAAGGGCGAAGGCGTCAACCTGGAATTCGTTACTGCGGAATTTGCAAGGTTCTTCGACGGGGATGACGGTTTTTTTAGCTTCTGTTCCTGCAAGGGCTGTTGAAGCCGCCACGACGGCCACGAGCCCGGTGATGATGTATTTTTTCATAGTAGGTGTTTTGTTTGTTTTCAAACGGTTGTGACCGTTGCGGCAAACAATAGTTGTCCGTGTTCAGTCTGCAAACCTTTTCTTTGCAAAAAAAAAACGGCGCCAGGTTTCCCCGGCGCCGTTGTTGAATGGTTTTGATTGGAATTAGAACGAGAAGCGGACGCCTGTGCGGGCGAGGACGCCGCCGCTGTTATCGAGCTGAGGCGAGTAAACCCAGCGACCGTCGGCGAAGAGGCCGATGTTATCGGTGAAGCGGTATTCGAGACCGCCGCCGACGTGGCCGAGGCCGGTGCTTTCGCCCTGCCCGTAGAGTTTGCCGATGCCGAACATGGCATAGGGGGCGAGGTTGATTGAGCAGATCGGATAGCGCAGAAAGGCATTGCCGATTGTGCCCCATTCCGTGCCGTTGTTGTTGCCAACAACCATTTGCTCAACGCCCAGGCCGAAATAGCGCCAAGCAAAGAAATTCAGGCCGAGGCCGCCGCCCCATCCCGGGTTGCCCTGACGATAGAATCCACCGGTGCCGAAGGCATCAATTTGGAATTCTGTGTCGCGGAACTTGCAAGGCTCCTCAACAGGGATGACGGTTTTTTTAGCTTCGACTGCAGTGCCGGCGAGAGCGGTCGAAACCGCCACAGCCGCCACGAATCCAGCGATGATGTATTTTTTCATGTTTGGTCTTTAGTTGTTAAACGAACGGTTTTTGCCGTTAAGCAGTGACTCTATGATGGATTGGCTTGCACATGCAAGTCGCTTTTTGTGCGGATGATGCCGGATATTCGCAGGCATGATCCCACGCGGCGAAAGACGGGGTGTGCAATTTGCGTCATTGCTTTGGCGCCCCGCCCTCCGACAGAGGGGACGTCTCCACCCGCAAGCAGCGGGGCGACGTAAAACACCGCTTCACGAACGAGGCCTGCGTCGAAGGCACAACCCAGCGTGTGACCGCCGCCTTCGACTAGTATTTTGTTAATGCCGCGCCGCTGCAATTTTCGAAGAGCCGAACGGAGGTTTTTATCTCGTATTACGATTGTTTGATCGCAAAGGGAGTCATGGAAAATTTTGGAATTGTCCGGAGGAAGGGAACGGGGGGCCCATACGATGCGCCATGGGGGTGGGCCTTGAAGACGCGTGCCACGCACGGTAAGCGATGGGTTGTCGTTCCGAATGGTTCCCGCACCGACAAGGATGGCGTCCACGTTTGCACGCAGTCGCATGGCATCCGCCCGGGCGGCGGGGGAGGTCAGCCAGCGGCTTTCACCAGGCGGGCGTGTCAGGCGTCCGTCGAGAGACATCCCGCATTTGGCAATCACCCAGGGGAGCCCGGATGTCATGATCCAATGAAATTCGGGATTCAATGCGACGCATTCCGTGGCGAGGACGCCGACGGTTGTCGTGAGGCCAGCGCGGCGTAGTTCGAGAATGCCGCGTCCCCGGTGGAGCGGATTGGGATCGGTGTCGCCGGTGACGACGCGGGCCACCCCGCCTGCGGTGAGCGCCTGCGTGCAGGGTGGGGTGCGTCCGTGTGTCGAGCAGGGTTCGAGGGTGACGTAGGCGGTGGCGCCGTGGGCGAGGGTGGGGTTCTTGAGTGAGCGCAGCGCCTCGATTTCCGCATGTGGCCCTCCGGCGCGTTTGTGCCAGCCGCGACCGATGATTTTATTTCCACGAACGATCACGCAACCGACGGCGGGGTTCGGATGGGTTTTGCCGATGCCGCGCCGGGCCAGAAGGATGGCTTCGCGCATGAAAAACTCGTCCTGTTCCCGGGAATTCATGGTGTTTCGACAAAGAGTTTTCCGGCGCGTCGGCGCAGATGCCGTCCGGCGGGCAGATTGATTTTGGCGGGCGTCGCAGTGGTTGTGGCGAGTTTTTTTGCGCGTTCAACGACGGCGGAGTCAACCGCGAGTCCGATCTGATTTTGCAACCAGGCGCGCAGAAGGCGGCGCTGCCGTGCGGGGTGCATGGAGGCGATGGCACGGGTGTCCAGGAGCGAAAGTGCGGCCTCCTCTGCGACAAGCGATTCGAGCCAGTCGTCCTCCGCCGCGAGAATGGAGGCGGCTCGAGCCATTGGCGGGACGGGATCAAATCCAACGGCCTGCGCCAGTGCGGGAACAACCTCCTGTCGCAGCCGGTTGCGGGTGTGTGCGCGGGAGGCGTTGGTTTCATCCGTGCAAAACGCAATTTGATTCGCTGCGGCGTAATTTTCGATTTCGCTGCGGCGAAAGGGCAGCAGGGGCCGGACGAGAACGAGACCGGTGTTGTCCAGCGGAGAGCGCGGACGCAGGGCGGAGAGGCCGCGCGTTCCACCGCCGCGCGCAAGATGAAAGAGGATTGTTTCCGCCGCGTCGTTGGCGTGATGTGCGAGAAAAATCACGGTTGCGTCGTGTTTGCGTGCCGTGCGGGTGAGGAAGGCGCGGCGCAGGGCGCGGGCGGCCTCCTCCTGGGATTCCCCGTGTTTGCGGGCCCGCGCCCGGGTGTCGCCGCGACCGCCCACGAAGGTCAGCCCGAGCCTGACGGCCAGCGTCTTTACAAACGCGGCGTCATGGTCGGCGGATGCTCCGCGCAATCCATGATGAAAATGCGCGACAATCAGGCGCAGGAATCCGGCGCGCTGCAGGAGATGCAACAATACCACGGAGTCGCATCCGCCGGAGACGGCGACGAGGGCCGGTTTGTCGCGGGGAATGTCCACAAGACCTTCAGCCGTGAGCGGCAGGAGATCGTCCGCGCTTTTCATTGCGTCAGACCGGGGCGATTTCCGCCGCACCGAAATACGAATGCAAAACTTCCGGCAGGCGCACGGAGCCGTCGGGTTGAAGTCCGTTTTCCAACAGCGCGACATAGAGGCGCGCAAGAGCGGTGCCGGAGCCGTTGAGAGTGTGGCAGAAGTGATTTTTCCCGTCGGCCCCCTTGTAACGCAGGGACATGCGGCGGGCCTGATAGTCGCCAAAGTTCGAGCAGCTGGAGACTTCCAGCCATCCGTTGTGCCCAGGTGCCCAGACTTCAATATCGAAGGTGCGGGCCGCGCTGAATCCCAGGTCGCCGGCGCACAATTCAATGACGCGATAGGGCAGATTGAGAAGCTGGAGCACTCGTTCGGCGTCGGCGGTAAGGCTTTCGAGTTCGGTTTCAGATTGTTCGGCAGCGGTGATTTTGACCAATTCGACCTTGTCAAACTGATGCATGCGAATGAGCCCCCGCGTGTCGCGCCCCGTCGCCCCCGCCTCACGGCGGAAACAGGGCGTATAGGCCGCGTAGCGCAGCGGCAGCACCTTGGCGGCAAGAATTTCCCCGCGATGCAAATTTGTCACCGGAACCTCCGCCGTCGGGATGAGAAACAAATCGGCGTCCGCAATTCCAAAGGCGTCGGATTCAAATTTCGGGAGCTGTCCGGTGCCGGTCATGGACGCGCGATTGACGAGCAGCGG
>JACTMZ010000110.1 GCA_014584375.1 Verrucomicrobiota bacterium
CGTAATTTCTATATTGCCCATTGGCGTGGCCAAAATGCCGAAGCGGCGCGGGAACGAGAAGCCCAATTCATTGCTATTATCCGGCGCCGTGGCCCAATAAATTCGTTCACCGCGCGAAAGCACCTTCAGGCCGCACAGCTCCGAGAAATCGCCGCCATGAACCAGTTCCTCCACACCATAATTTCCAAAATTGCGGGTGACATTGGTGGACAATTGCGGGATGGAGACAAACAATATGCCGCCATTTTTCACATATTTCTTCAGCACCTCATATTGTTTTTCCGACGATGTGTTCCACCCGGCAAAAAGCAGCGCCTTGTATTGCTTGCTTAAAAATTCATCGTCAATCGCATCCTGCACAAAGCTGACAATATCAACCTGACCAAAAGGCGTTCCCGAAAGAAAGGCGTTTTCATAGGGTTCAATGACATTCGGGCACGGATAGAACACGCGCTTGACAATATCCCATCCGCGTTCCGGAACGCCCTCAAACCACGCGGGATTGCGATCCGCCAGCGCATAGGCTCCGGCGATTGCATATTGCGGACTGTAGCGGGCGCTTGCCAGGTCATAATTGCCCTTGACGACAGCCAGCGTGCTTTCCGGCTGTCCGGACGGCGTACCATTGGCTTTTAAGAAATCATAGAATTCCGAAATAATTGCGCGATAGCGGCGCGGGATGGGTGCGGTATAATCAATCTGCGGAAAATACTTTTGCGCTTCCTTGATATAGGGGGCGAATTTCACCTCCAGCCCGCCACCCCAATCCACCTCGGTTGGCTTGAGCGGCACACGCGGGAAATTATGTTTGGGCGAATCCTCGCAGAGCGAGGCTTCTACAAACCAATTGCCACTTTCATTGATAATAATCTTACATCCGCTCATGTATTTTTGATACATGCACGCCTTGAGAAGATTCCACTTGTGCTCGCTGCGGTTGGGAATCCAGGAATAATGCTCGTGCGCCATGTGCGATCCCCACAGTGGCAGTTCAAACTGACGATAGAGCCCGCGTGAAATCGCCGAGGCAAAGTTCAGGTGTTGAAACGCAAAATCCTCGAGCAGCGGAACACCCGTTCCGCCAGCCACTTCGTAATCAATATAGAAATTTCCGCTGGTGGCCATTATATTGCCAAAACCATCGGCGCGAAGTCCGTCCACATATTCACGCACATTGCGAATGAGGTCATCCCCCAGCATTTTCAGCGTAACTTCCTCCAACTTTTTCCCCCGCAGGCTGGCTTCATCGAGGCGAAAGGTGAATTTTTCACCAAAGTCATAGCCCAGGTAATATTTCCCGATGCCCAGGAATTGCTTCACCCATTCGGGCTTGGCATCCACATAGATCGGCAGGGTGTAAATTCCTTTCTCCGCAGCCTTGCGAATAAAGCGCAATGTACCAGCTCCCTTGCGCTCCGGATGATTCTGAATTTCCGCGCATTCCGACGCTTTGATATTGACGCCCTTTTCCCAATCAGGAGGCGGAACTTGAATGCCGATTTCATCCAGGGCATACACCCATTCAGCTGCGGTATCGGGCGCATAGCCCCGTGCAGCAAACCATATTTGCGCCAGATTGCCCTGATTATCCTCCACAACCTTGTCTATCATCTCCTGCTGGGAAAAATTTTGAGGCATCCAGGATTGATGTCCGTGCATGGTGCTCAGCAAATAATCCTTGCTCATGGGATAGACTCCGCTGCCCAGAAACATGCCGCAGGGTGGAAGTTCTATTTTCAGGTGATTTAATTTTTTCATAACGATGTTGGCAACGCGTCTCGCGGTCGCACTACTCCAAACTGGAGCCGCTTTCCATCATGGCGCGTCTGAGTTCTTCGGGCGGTAGTTTTGCGGGGGAAACATCCTTTTGCAATGACAGCGCAGCGGCAACTCCCGCCGCCTCGCCCATCTGATTTGTCGTCACCATGACCCGCACGGCTCCAAAAGCCTCCCGATCCGCGTCTATGATGCGTCCTGCAACAAGCAAATTATCCGCCCCGACGGGCACAAGGCTTCGGAAGGGAATTTGATAATAGCGTGGTGTTTCCTCTCCCTCGGGGCGCCAGCGCCGCTTCACGACGGAGCCATCCCGCTGCGCCTGCGACTCGCGTCCGTCAAGATAACGCAGCACCACGCCCTCCTCGCTGTGTATATCCACAGGATAGGTGCCTCGGGCGATGGCGTCCGGGAACGAAGCACCGTATAGCAATTCCTCACCGGTAAGCTTGTGCAGACATTTTGCATGCCATGTCTCGCGAATCCCGAGGGCATGGGCATGAGCAACAGCGCTTGGAATCACTGCATTGTCCACATGCAAGAGCTCCAACAAGGCGCGTTGATGACGCCGCGCCTCCATGATCACATGAGAAAGCGCATCCGCATCCGACGCGTCAACGCCATTGAGACGCGCTCCAAATATATTTAAAACAGAATCATCCGGCGGATGTCCGATAAACCATGGCGTCGCCGTCTGCATGGCGTTTGTCAGCGGATAATTGAATTGCGCCGCCCGCATTTTCACATTTTCCCAGCGTTCCCACGCCTCGGCGGCGGAACCGAGTCCGCCGGCGAGCATCTGATAGCTGACGGGTTGAATCGCCTTCTCCTGCCATGCGTCAAAGCCGGCGCGCCGCAGCAAATCGCCGTCGCCGCTGGCATCAATGAAAAAGCGCGCCCGAATCGCCCGGCGTCCGCTTTTATCCTCAATAATCGCCGCCACCACACGCCCTCCTTCGCGGACGGCACCGGCGAACATCGTCTGCAAAAACGGACGAATCCTGTTTTCCAACACCAGTTCATCAAGGCGGTGGGCGAGTTCCGCGCTGTTGAAGCGGCACGCCGGGCCATCGGCCCTCACATAATCCTGCACCGCATCACGACGGCGAAGCCGCTCGATAACCTCATGGGTCAATCCGCCAATGATTTGTTTTTCTCCGGTGGTGTCGAAGAGCGAAAACCAGCCATTGACCTGCGCCGCCGTCGCCATTCCGCCGAAAATGATGTTGCGCTCGATGAGGGCGACGGAGAGTCCGAGTTGCGCGGCACGGACGGCTGCAAAAACTCCGGTGCAGGAGCCGCCGACAACACAGAGATCAAATTCGCCGACAACCGGTATTTTGCGGGCGGGCTCCGTCAAAAAATCAAGACGCCCGGACACCTTACTCGAAAGTTCCATGCCGCCGCAGTGTGGAGAGATTCCGAGTCTGCGGCAAATGAAAAGGCGCCGCCCATTGACTTTTCCAAACCCGGCGACTCAAAGCGGTTTTGTGGGGGCGATATTTTCCGCATTTCCGTTCCATTCGGAGAGAATTTGTTCCACCGCCTGGGCGGCGTCACGTTCGTCTTCACCGAAGGTTCCTATGTCAATCGGGCTTCCCAACGTCGCGCACAGGGCGAGCACGCTCAAAATATTCCGGGCGTCGGCGATGCGGCGTCCGCATTTGAGCAGAACGGTCGAGCGCATGTTTTTGACCGCCGAAGCAAGGCGGGTGGCAAGGAAAAGGTTCACTCCGGACTCGGAGGAAACGATGGCGACGGTTTTTTCCATATTCAACGTGGACATGGAACCGCGCGCGGGCGTTCAAAAAAGTTGCGCGCAATCCGGTCACGCCACCCGCAATCAGGGCTCCTCCAAACGCTTGCTATGGTGACCCCGGAGAAAACTGACAACCATCAAAACAAAGGGAAGAATAGTCAGCGCGGCGAACGGGCCAGCGAAGCGATAGGGCCACGTTCCGTAAATGAGCCATGTTCCTGTGGCGACAAGCAAACCGGCCACGCCAATCAGGGCGATAATCCACGCAAGTGGCATCAGGCGATAGCGAAATAAATTGCGCTCCTCACGCCGTTTGATGCGCTTTTCCCGATTGGAAAATACGTGCCTGTCCCTTTTTTCCACGAATAAAAAATGCCAATCTGCAAAACGTTCGTCAAGTTCACCCGGAATACGCTCCCGAGGCGACAAGGCGATGAATGCTTTCGACAACGCGGGGGCGATCATCCCGATAAGTGATGCCGAACCATTCGCTGTCCGTAGGCAAAACGCGGACGGTTGCAATTTTTTTAGCGATTGTTTCAGCAACAACCATGGGAATGTAATGCTCCGCCTTTTCGCTTGTGACATTTTTTGAAAGAAAGGCAGCGAGCGACTTTTCGAGGATGGGGAAAATTTGCGGTGTGAAGCCCCAAAAGTTCATGGAAACGGGAGTCTCCGGGGCAAATGTGCGTTCACCCGAGGCAATGGTTCCGTCGGCGCGTGGCGCGAGATCGGTCAACTCCTCCACGGTGGCAAGAAATCCCTCCGCGTCCACACGACAAACCCCACGTGCCACGGTGCCATGTTCGCTGATGGTCTTGCCAAGACGATAGGCCACCATGGCGAACGTCGCGGGCTGCGCAGTGGTGAAGACAGACGAAAGAAATCCGCCGAGCTTCGCAAAGGCATCGGCGCCGTAGAAGTCATCCGCATTGATGGCGGCAAAGGGTGCGTGAATGACGTCGCGGGCGCACCAAATCGCATGGGCGGTTCCCCAGGGTTTGGCGCGTCCAGCAGGCGGCACAAAACCGCCAGGCAGCGCACCAAGTTCCTGGAAGGCGTAATCCACGGCGATCCGTCCCTCGTAACGCGCGCCGATTTGCTCGCGAAATTCCTTTTCAATATCCCGGCGAATCAAAAACACCACGCGGTCGAATCCATGACGTCCGGCGTCATGCACGGAATAGTCGAGCAGCGTTTCGCCACCGGGACCGACGGGATCGAGCTGTTTGAGTCCGCCATAGCGGCTGCCCATGCCGGCGGCGAGAACGAGAAGGGTTGGTTTTGTCATAATGGCGTCGGCGGGGATTCCTCCCCGCGGTGTTGTTGGTAAGCGTGGATGATGGCTTGGACCAGCGGGTGTCTGACGACATCGCGCTGACTGAGTGTGCGAATGCCAATGCCCTCGACATTTTGCAGAATTTCCAGGGCTTCGAGCAATCCGGAACGCTTGTTGCGGGGAAGATCCACCTGCGTGCTGTCACCGGTGATAACGCACTGTGATTCGTTGCCCAGGCGGGTGAGAAACATGAACATTTGCTCCGCCGTGGTGTTTTGAGCTTCGTCAAGGACGACAAAGGAATGATTGAGCGTCCGCCCGCGCATGTAGGCGAGGGGCGCAATTTCAATGATGCCGCGATCCATAAACTTCTGGATTTCGTCGGTCTCCAACATGTCGTAGAGAGCGTCGTAAAGCGGACGCAAATACGGCAAAATTTTATCCTCAAGGGCGCCCGGCAAAAATCCGAGGGCCTCCCCGGCTTCGACGGCGGGACGCGTGAGCACGATGCGGCTGACTTCCTCCCGCTTGAGCGACGCCACGGCCATGGCCATGGCAAGATACGTCTTGCCTGTTCCGGCGGGGCCGACACCAAAAACGACATCATGCGTCCGAATGGCCTGAACATAATCCCGCTGACCGGGAGTCTTCGGGACGACCGGTGGTTTGCGCGGAGAACACACGATGCGATCCGACGCCAGCTTCGCGAGATCACCGCCATTTTCGCCGGACTGCATGGCGTAATGAAACTCCCGGCGTCCGATGGAAGCGCCGGCGCGGCGGGCTTCATCAAGTTGGGTAAACACCAGGGCGGCACGTCCGGCATTTTCCTTTTCCCCCTCGATGCGAATCCAGCCCTCGCGTGTCGCGATTTTCACGCCGAGATTCTTCTCCATTTCACGGAGCAATTTTTCGTCGTTGTCGTAAAGCGCGGCGGCGGCGCGGGCGTTGTCAAAGTGGAGCGTCGTGGTCTCCGTCATACCATCATTCACTGGCGAAATCCGTAAACCAACGCCCAGCCGGTGCGATCCGCCGGTGAGGACAAAATTTCAACGATGGCATAATAGGTTCCGGTTCCCCTTGGTCTGACCTCGGCAAAGGCAAAACGTCCTCGCTGCCAGGATTTCGATTCGGCCAGCTTGCCCTCGCTGTCATAAATATTCACCCGCAGCACCGCGCCCTCGACATCCGTGGCGAGGAAAAACATATAGCGATTGCCGCGAAAAAGCTGTGCGGCAACAGCCTTTTTGTCGCCCGATCCAAGATCGCCGCCCCACGCGTCCTCGCGAATCACCCAACCCTGCTGCGCATAGGGATTGGCCGCCTCGTAGGCGAAGGAAAGCGCGTCATTGACATAAGCCGCCGCCGAAGAGGCCCCGCCGAACAAAACGGCAGCCGACAAACAAGCGGATAAAATGGGAAGGCAAAAGCGCTTCATGATTTTGAGCCGGTTTTGGCACGAATGCGGAGAACCATCTGTGCGGTTATGTTGTGAACCTTGTCAACCGTCTCCGGCGTGATCTCGCGTGATGAGGAATTTTTAATCAACGGGGCAATCTGTCCAATGGCATCCCGAATGTCGCCAACAAGCCGGTTCCCACGAAGACGCGGACTCAATTCGGAAATTTGCCTGCTAAAATAATCAATCAGCAGGGGCTGATACAAAAGCTCCGCCCGATCGCGGGAATACTTTTGCCGCACAATGGACGTCAGAGCTTCGGTGCCGCGCAGCCATCCGCCGAGACTGACAAGCTGCGCAAGCTGTCCGTCATTGAGCTCCACCATGGCCTGATTCACATCCTGCAAGGCTCCATCAAACTCCCGGCGAACCGCAGCCCAGTCACGCTTGTCCGCTTTTTCAATAATGCTGTTGCTGCGGGAAACGACCGATTTGCGGACATTGATGGCCTCCGCCAGCGTGAGAACATTGCGTCCGATTTCCTTGACGCGTTCGCTGTCCTCGGCTTCCACGGCGACAAAGCCATCGGCAATCACCGTTCCCAGCAACAAGGCGATTTGGGCGCGATCGGAGGTCGCGGGATAGGTGGTCTTGGGGCCAAGTTCGGCACGCCAGTTGGGATTGCCGAGTTTTCCCAGGACGGCAAAAATTTCGCTGGGGACGGGAATGACGACATTTTCGATGGTGTCCGCCGGGAACTGGCTCAGATCAATCTGCTGCGGCGGCTTTGGTGTCGTCGTGACGGCGGCGGACGCGGCGACGACTGCGATCAAAAGCGGTATGAGGAAGGAAAGAGAACGCACGATAATGGTTGGCGCCATATTTCACTTGGGCAGGCGGCAAGATAAAGCATAAAATACGCCCCACCATGGAGCAAATTCCCACCGCCCGGCGCATCCGGGAAATTATTGACAAAATGGCGGATCGCCATGCGCTGACGGCTGGAGATTTGATGCTCGATGAATTCATCTGGGGACGCGTGTCGCGCATTTCCCCGGAAGCGCCGGTTCCCGTGGTGGCGGTGGATCGGGAAACGCACTATCCGGGCGGCGCAGCCAACGTGGCCCGCAACCTGCGGGAATTTACGACGCGCGCCGGAGTGCTGGGATTGATCGGAAATGACGCTGCCGGAACGCGGCTTTGTCAGCTTTTGGAAGCGGGGGGAATCGGCACAAACGCGGTGATTGCCAGGGAAGGCGGCCCGACCACGGTGAAGACCCGGATTATCGCGCGCACGCAGCAGGTTGTGCGTGTGGATCGCGAGCGAATTGAAGCGCCAGGACGCTCGGAACGAATCGCCCTGCTCGCGGCGTTGGAACGCGCACTGCCGGAAGCCGACGCGGTGATTCTTGAGGATTACGGGAAGGGATTGCTGGACGCAGATCTTGCGACGGAAATCATCCGGCGTGCCCGGGGTGCCGGGTGTACGGTGGCCGTGGATCCCAACACCTGCAATCCTCTGCCATGGAAAGGCGCCACGGTGATTAAGCCCAACCGGCACGAGGCGTTTGCGGCGGCGGGAATTCCATGGAGCGAGCCGACGCCCAATCCCCTTGAAGACAAAACGCTGCTCAAGGTGGCGGAGATTTTGCTGACCGAATGGGAAACAGATCAGTTGCTCATCACGTTGAGCGAACTTGGAATGCTTCTCATCACGCGGGACGGACTGCGCCATCACACACCAACGCGGGCGCGGGAGGTTTTCGATGTTTCCGGCGCGGGCGATACCGCCATCGCATTGTACACACTCGCACTTTGCGCGGGAGCCGCCCCGATTGAAGCTGCGGAAATCGCCAATCACGCCAGCGGCGTGGTTGTCGGCAAACTCGGCACCGCAACGCTTCGCCCGGAGGAACTGCTCGCCAGCTTTGAAAATCATGCCCACCGCTGACCACCCCGCCGTTTTTTTTGACCGCGACGGCACCCTCATTCACGAGGTGAATTATTGCTCAAAGCCCTCGCAGGTGCGGGTCATTGAGGGAACTCCCGAGGCGCTTGTCCGCTTGAGCCACGCCGGTTTTGTGTTCGTCATCATCACCAACCAAAGCGGCATCGGGCGCGGCTATTTCACGCGCGATGATTTTGAACGGGTGCAGGAGGAATTGCGGCGGCAGTTGCGCCCTGCGGAAATCGCCGCCACCTACTATGACGACAGCCGCCCCGATCATCCGAGCGACCGCCGCAAGCCGTCGCCCCGCATGGTCGAAGAGGCGGCCCGCGATCTCGGCCTTGATCTCACGCGCTCATTTTTCGTGGGCGACAAGGCCTCTGACGTGGAATGCGGCAAACGGGCGGGCCTGCGAACCGTACTCGTCGAAACCGGCTATGGTCGGGACAACCTTGATTGCGGCGCAGATGCCGTGGCGGCGGATGTTTCCGCTGCGGCGGATTGGATTTTACAGGAGGCGACATGCCGGAAGTAACAGCCATCATTCCGGCCCGCTGGGCCTCGACACGCTTTCCCGGCAAACCGCTGGCCCTGCTGCACGGCAAGCCGCTGGTGCAACATGTGTGGGAGCGTGCGATGCGTGCAAAATCCGTCGGGCGCGTCATTGTCGCCACCGACGACATGCGCATTGCCGAAGCGGCCTTTGATTTTGGTGCCGAAGTGTCCCTCACGTCCCCGCGTCATCCCACAGGCACGGATCGGCTGGCGGAAGTGGCGAAACGGCTGCGCGGAACGTCCATCATTCTCAATGTTCAAGGCGACGAACCCGGCATTGCACCCACCACGATTGACCGCCTGGCGCGCATGCTGCTGGACAACCCCCGCCTCGGCATGGCGACGGCGGCAAATGCCATTGATGATCCGGACGACCTTCACAATCCCAATGTCGTCAAAGTCGTGACGGATCGCGCCGGTCGCGCCCTGTATTTTTCCCGCAGCACCATTCCCTGCGATCGCGATGGAACCGGAGGCATTCGCCATCTGCGGCACCAGGGAATTTACGCCTACCGCCGCAAGACGCTTTTGGATTTTGTAAAATGGAA
>JACTMZ010000158.1 GCA_014584375.1 Verrucomicrobiota bacterium
AGAACGCGGCTGCTATTGGTGATGTCGCCATTGAGTGTAAATGCACTTCCCGTGAGCGTGAAGCTGCCGGCATTGGTGGTGAAGGTGATGCCGTTGAGGTTGGTCACGGTGGCATTGTTTGGGGTGAGGCGATTGGTTCCCGCGAAGAAGAGGGTTTGTCCGGTTACTCCGGGAGCCACATTGCCCACCCAGTTGAGAGGGGTGCCCCAACCATCATCCCCGCCTTCGCCATCCCACGTAAAATTGGCGGCATGGATGGATGGAGGCAGGAGAAACAAGGCGATTGCGAGACATTGCGTGAGCCGAGAGGCAAGGGAATGGTGCGTTTTCATATTTGGAGGTGCCTGGTTGCTTTCCTCAGCAAAGGAAAATGTTTTCACTCTCAAAACTAAAAACATCTCCCCCTGCGTCAAGGGAAAATTGAAAAAAAATCAGGGAGGGTCGGGGCCGGGACAGGAGGCCGGGGCGTCTCCTGCCCGAGAGGTTCCAATCCACTGCCTGGGTGAGGGTGGTGTTTTTGGGGGGCGTGGCAGGCGGGGCACCTGCGTCCCCTGGGTGAGCCAACCGCATTTGCCTCCTGCGTCGCCGGGCCTGTGCCCTATTGCCTTTTCGGCGGGATGTGTGATCTGATTATTGCCTGAGCGGGTGGGCTCGGGCATGCTGGGCGGCCATGCGCATCGTCCGTCCTCAAGACAAAGGCTACACAACCTTCCTGCGTTCCCTGGATCGCCGATCCCAGCCCACGCCGTCGGTGGAAAGCACGGTGCGCGCCATTATTGCCGATGTGGCAAAGCGGGGGGATGCGGCGGTGATTCATTACACAAAGAAATTCGGCGGCCCGCAGCTTACGGCGCGTCAGCTGCGGGTTGCGCCCGAAGAATTGCACGCCGCGTGGGACTCCCTCGCCCCCCGCACCCGGCGGGCGCTCCGGGCGGCGCATCGCAACATCCGCGCCTTCGCCGCAAAAAGTCTGCGCCGCGACTGGTCGGCCCGCAATGCGCAGGGCGCACGGGTTGAGGAGCGCTTTGACCCATTCCACCGCGTGGGGATTTACATTCCCGGCGGCACGGCGCCGCTGGTGTCCACGGCATTGATGACCTGCACATTCGCCGCCGCCGCCGGTGTTCCCGAAATCGTGGCGACAACGCCCTGCGGTCCGGACGGACGGGTGAATTCCGAACTGCTGGCCGCCCTGCATCTGGCGGGGGCGACGGAGGTGTACCGCCTGGGCGGCGCGCAGGCCGTGGCAGCACTGGCATTGGGCACAAAAACCATACGCCCGACGGTGAAAATTTTCGGTCCTGGCAACAGCTATGTCGTCGAGGCCAAGCGTCAGCTTTTCGGTCGTGTCGCCGTGGATCTTCTGCCCGGGCCGAGCGAGGTGCTCGTCATCGCCGACAAAACCGCCCGCCCTGCGTGGATTGCCGCCGATTTGCTGGCGCAGGCAGAGCATGGGGCGGACAGCGTGGCGCTGATGCTGACGGATTCGGAGAAAATTCTACAGGCTGTCAAAAACGCCATAGAAGCGCAGGCCGCCGCCCTGCCGCGCGGGGAAATTTTGAAAAAGTCCCTCAGCCGCACCGCACTCATTTTGGTGGAGGACATGAACCGGGCGGTGGAGCTGGCCAACGCCTTTGCCTCGGAGCACGTGTCCCTGCAAACATCCAAGCCGCGCGCCTTGGCGGCACGGCTGCATACAACCGGAGCAATATATCTCGGAGGCCATTCTCCGGTGGCCGCCGGGGATTTCCTCGCCGGCCCCAGTCACGAGCTTCCGACCGGTGGAGCGGGGAAATCCTTTGCGGGGCTGACCGCCGACCAATTTCAGCGGCGCACCAGCCTTGTCGAGCTGGATCGCGGTTCGCTCGAAAAATCCGCGCCCTTCATTGAGGAATTCGCCCGCATCGAAGGGCTTGCCGCCCACGGAAAATCAGCGCGCATACGGCTCGAATGATCTGGCGCACCAACGCCCGCGCCTTCGATCTCGGAACGCGCGGTATCATCGCGGGAATCCTCAACGTGACTCCCGATTCCTTCTCCGACGGCGGCGAACATGCGTCCATCGAAGCCGCCGTCGCGCACGGCCTGCGCATGGCGCGGGAAGGGGCGGACATCCTTGACATCGGCGGCGAATCCACGCGTCCCGGCGCGGTCCCGCTGGACACCGACGAGGAACTGCGTCGCGTCATACCGGTCATTGAACAGCTCGCCGGGCGCACATCGGCGGCCCTGAGCATAGACACATCGAAGGCGGCGGTGGCGCGCGCGGCGCTGTCCGCCGGAGCGGAAATCGTCAACGACATCACCGCCCTGCGGGGGGATCCACGGATGGCCGAAGTTCTCGCGGAAACCGGCGCCGCCGTCATTCTCATGCACATGCAGGGGACGCCGCAGACCATGCAGGTGGCGCCACATTACGACAATGTCACGGAGGAGGTGGTGGAATTTTTGCGTGAGCGGGCGGAGGCGGCCCGGCGGGCGGGAATTGCGTCCGATCGCATCGCGCTGGATCCAGGAATCGGCTTTGGAAAAACGGTGGAGCACAATCTGCGGCTGACATCCGGGCTCGGCATTCTGGCCGCATTGGGGTTTCCCGTGATGCTCGGGGTTTCGCGCAAATCCTTTTTGTCAAAACTCGCGCCCGACGGAGGGCGTGACGACCGGGATTTTGCGACGGCGGGGCTTACGGCGCTGGGAAGGGCGCTGGGGGCGCGTCTGTTTCGCGTTCACGCCGTGCGTGAAAATCTCCGTTCCCTGCGGGCCGTCGAAGCCGTCTTAAATTTGCCGCCGCCTACTCGCTCCGGCGATTGTCGCGCTGAACGACAAACGAATTATTGATCACGTCGAGAATGCGTTGTCCGGGCACAACGCGATCCGTCGCCAGATCCACATTGCCGTCCTTGCCAATGACAAACACGGCGAAGTTGCCATCCGTTCCGAAAGACGACGCCACTGCGGCGGGATCGGCGGCCAGGACGAAGGGAATGTTTGAGCGAATGACGCCCGGTTCCTCGGTGAAAGCCGCTGCGACGACTGTTTTTTTATCACCAAGCAGACGATAGACCTTGTGCAACTGCCCGACCTGCGACCGGAAAATGCGCTGTCGCGGCGACCGGGCGACAATGAGCACAACCGGCTGACCTCGCAACGCACTTAAAGCCGCGCCGCGTCCACCGGATTTCAGCCAGATAAAATTCGGCGCCGGGCGCACAACGTCCGCCTGCGCGAGCGCCGGGAGCACAATCAAAAGCAGGGCCGGAACAATCAGCCATGAAGACACCGGATTCTTCATACGCGCATAATATCAGTTTCCTTCGAAGCCACCTGTACATCCACCTCGGCCACGAATTTGTCGGTCAGTTTTTGAATCTGCGCCTCGCCGGCCTTGAGTTCATCCTCGGTGAGCTCCGCATCCTTCTGCTTCTTTTTGGCGGCATCCATCGCATGACGGCGCGCCGCGCGGATGCGCACGCGGGTTTCCTCGGCCATGACCTTGATGGTTTTGACCAGCTCCCGGCGTCTTTCCTCGCTCAATTCCGGGATGGGCAGGCGGATTAATTTGCCATCCACCGAGGGAGAAATGCCGATTTTTGATTCATTGATGGCCTTTTCGATGGGTTTGACGTTTGAGGCGTCAAACGGCTGGATGATGAGCAGCCGGGGTTCCGGGGCGGTGATGAGGGCGAGTTGTTTGAGTTTCATGGAGGAGCCATAGGCATCCACATCAATACCCTCGACCAAGGCGGGCGAAGCCTTTCCGGTGCGCACGCTGGAAAACTCGTGCTTCATGAAATCCAGGGCTTTCTCCATGCCCTCCTCGGCGTTGAAAAGTATTTCGTCCATAAAAATTCAGCTTTCCGAAACCAATGTGCCGACGGGTTCCCCCATGACGGCGCGTTTGATGTTCTGGGGTTCAGACATATTGAAAACCACAATGGGCATCCGGTTGTCCATACAAAGGCTGAAGGCGGTGGAGTCCATCACCTGCAGCCGCCGCTGCAGCGCCTCGGAGTAAGTGATGCGGTCAAATTTCTTTGCGTCCGGATTTTTTTTGGGATCTGAATCGTAAATGCCGTCCACCTTCGTCGCCTTGAGAATGATATCCGCCCCGATTTCATTGGCGCGCAAAGCCGCCGTCGTATCGGTCGAAAAGTAAGGGTTTCCCGTTCCGGCGACAAAAACCACGGCGTGGCCGTGATTCAAATGCCGCAGAGCGCGGCGCAGGATGAAAGGCTCCGCCACATTGTTCATCTCGATGGCCGTGAGCACGCGCGTCGCCACGCCGGCATCCTCCAGTCCGCTCATCAGCGCCATGCCATTGATCACCGTCGCCAGCATGCCCATGTAATCGGCCGTCACCCGATTCATGCCGCGATGCGCCGCCGCCAGTCCGCGCCAGATGTTTCCGCCGCCCACAACCACGGCCACCTGCACGCCGAGGGCGAGCACCTCCTTGATTTCCAGCGCCAGGCCATTGACGATCTGCGGGGAAATGTTATCGCGGCTTCCCGGTTCCCGCAAAGCCTCGCCGCTGAGCTTGAGGACAATGCGGCGATATTTTGGTTCCACACCCATGAAGCGGCAGACTAACCAAGCGCCACGGCGCAATGAAGCGAAAAAGAGGAAAACTTCCCCTTGCATCGCAACCGCCACCCGGTCGAACCTGAATTCCCGCCCATGCAGACCACGCTTCACTTCGACGACGACGCCGATCCGACCCAGAAAAAGCCCTGGACGGTCACACGCCTCAATCAGGAGGCGAAATCCGCCCTCGAAGAACGGCTTGGATCCGTCTGGGTCGAAGGCGAAATCTCCGGCCTACGGACACACGGGAAGACCACGTATTTTAATCTCAAGGATGAAAAGTGCCATGTGTCCTGCGTGATTTTCGGGTGGGCCGCCTCCAAAGCGCCGTCATTGAGCGACGCAATGAAGGTGGAGATTACCGGGGATGCGGGCCTGCATGAGGCGCGCGGACAATATCAAATCGTGGTCAAACGCATCCGACCGACGGGAGCCGGAGAACTCGAAGCGCGTCTGCGTGCGTTGCAGGAAAAGCTGCGTGCGGAGGGATTGTTTGACGCCACGCGCAAGCGTCCGCTCCCTCCTCATCCGGTGCGCGTCGGCGTGGTGACATCGCCCGCAGGCGCCGCCATCCATGATTTTCTTCAGATTCTTCGCCGGCGCGCCCCCCATATCGAGGTTGTCATCGCGCCCGTGCGCGTGCAGGGACACGGGGCGGCTGCGGAAATCGCGGCGGCCGTCACGGATTTCTCAGAGCCCGCCCGCAGCGGATTTCCGCAGGTGGATGTCGTCGTGATCACGCGCGGCGGCGGCAGTTTGGAGGATTTGTGGGAGTTTAACGAAGAGGTCGTGGCCCGGGCCGTCGCGGCGTGCCGTGTTCCCGTGATCTCCGCCGTCGGACACGAGACCGATTTCACCACGGTGGATTTTGCGGCGGACTTGCGCGCCCCCACGCCGAGCGCCGCCGCCGAGCTGCTCAGCGCCGACCGCGTTGAAACCATCAACCGCCTCACGACATCCTCCCAGCGTCTGTTTCGGGAAACATCCATGCGCCTCAAGCAGCTTCGGGAACGCCTGGAAAACCGCGTCGCCACGAGCGTGTTCCGGGCGCCCCAACGTCGCATCACCGAACTCCAGCAAACGCTCGCCCATCTGCTGGAGCGCGGAATCCTGGCGGCGCAGGCACGCCTCGTCTCCCTGCGCGGAGAATTTTCCCGCGCCAGCTCCGTGTTGCGCGCACACGCGCCACCGGAAAAACTGCGTCTGTGGCAAGAACGCCTGCAAACCCTGACGCAACGCCGGGATCTCTCCGTCTCCCGCTCCTTGCAACATCTGCGCCAGAAAGTCGGACGCAACACGCACGCCCTGGAACTGCTCGGCCCTCATCAAACACTCGCACGCGGATTCACCATCACGATGGACGTCCATCGCCGTCCGCTCACAACCGCCGCCAAGGCCACCGGAGAGCGGGAGTGGATCACCCTGTTTGCCGATGGCGAAGCGCGATCGCAGCCGACGGAACCACCCCGGGAGCGGGAAAAGGACACGAACGGCTGATGTTTCGGCGCAGCATCCGCAGATAAACGGCGCGGGAAATTTCGACGGCGCCAAATCCGGCAAGGTGCGGCGTCACCCATTGCACGTCCAGCAAACCGAATCCGTTCCCGCGCAAAATTTCCATCAGTACAACCAGCGCAAACTTCGAGGCTTCGCTCACGCGTGAAAACATGGATTCCCCGAAAAACACCCCGCCGATTCGCACTCCGTAGAGCCCGCCCACCAGCCGTCCGTCCGCCCACGTCTCAATGCTGTGCGCCGCGCCGGCGGCGTGCAATTGCGAGTAAACCCGGAGGATATCCGGCCCCATCCACGTTTCCTCCCGATCCATGCACCCGGCCATCACGTCCCCAAACGCCCTGTCCACCGCCGCCTCGAAATTCAGCCGATGAAAAACGCGGCGGAAGCCGTGGGGCGCGCGCCATTTGTCCAATGGAATGACGCCGCGCGGGTTCGGGGAAAACCACCGCATCATTCCGTCTCCGCAGCCCATGGGAAAAAATCCCTCCCGATACGCCGCCAGCGTCGCCGAAGCCGTCAGCATCCGGGGCGCAAAGGCTTTCGAGACAAGATCCGCCATGCCGGCAAAAACGCCTCAGCGTCGCTTTTTCGCAGCGCGGGCGGCCCGCGTGCGGCTTCGCAGGCGAAACCAGTTGTTCCAGGTCTTGCGCAGGGTTTGCCGCGCGCTCAAATAACGCTGCTGCAATTCCCCTCCCCTCCGCATCGCCGCCAAAACTCCATCGGCGGAAAAATCGTCCGTTTCCAAAACGGTGTACGCCACGCCGACGGATTCCGCATGGTGCGCGTCGCTCCCGGCGATCATGGGAAGCCCCCGGGATTGCGCGTATTCAAGAGCTTTGTGATTGTGGCGTTTGAGAGTGATGGCGGCATTAAAGACCTCGATGCCATCCAATGGCAGCGTGTCCAAAACATTTTCACGAATACCCGCGCGGAACAGGTCGTAAGGATGGGGCGCGACGCACAATCCGCCGGCTTCATGCGCGACACGGCAGACCTCCGCCGCCGGGAGTCCCTTGAGCGAGGCGGGCAGCCGCCGCCCGAGACAAAGCAAATGACCCTCGGCCGTACTCACCTCCACGCCGGGAATCACAAGAAATCCGTCCACAGGCGCGCCGTCCTCACGCAGCAGCCCCCGCTCGATCATGTAATCCACCGCCTCGCAGGTGTTGTGATCCGTCACGGCCAGCGCGTGCAATCCCGCCGCCCGCGCGGCGGCCACAAGCTCCTCCGGCCCGCTCACTCCATCCATCGAAAAATACGAGTGAACATGAAAATCAACCTTCAGCGTCATGCGCGCATTTAGGGTGCGGAGCCCGGCATTGCCAAGAGGAAACCCGCAACGCATTTTCCCATCTTTCCACCTTGCCCGCCGTCGGCGGGTAGGCTGCAATCGTCCGCAGTGAAAGCTCTCGGCATAGACATCGGCGGCTCGGGGATCAAAGGCGCCCCCGTTGATACGACGACGGGGAAACTGACTGTGGAACGCGAGCGCATTCCCACGCCGACGCCATCCGACCCCGACGCTGTGGCCGACGTGATATTGAAACTGACCGCACATTTTTCAAAAATCACCGGCCCTGTTGGCATCACCTTTCCCGGCGTGGTCAAAGGCGGGCGCACCCTCACCGCCGCCAACATGAGTTCCGAGTGGAAGGAATTCGACGCGGCGACATTTCTTGCCGCAAAATTGGGACGTCCGGCCGCGATTCTCAACGACGCCGATGCGGCGGGCCTCGCGGAAATGCGCTTTGGCGCCGGGCGCGGCGTTCGCGGAACCGTCCTCATGCTCACGCTGGGCACCGGAATCGGCAGCGCGCTGTTTTTTGATGGCAAGCTCGTTCCAAACACCGAGCTCGGCCACATGGAAGTGCGCGGCAAGGAGGCGGAGGAAAGGGCGTCGGGGCGCGTCCGCGATGAAAAAAAACTCAACTGGGCGCAATGGAGTCAGCGCGTGGGCGAAGTCATCGCCCGCTATGTGACCATCCTCAATCCCGACCTCATCATTGTGGGCGGCGGCGTCAGCAGCAAGGGCGGCAAATTTTTACCCGCAATTCGGGAAACGATAAAAACTCCCCTGGTTGCCGCCGCGCTCCAAAATCAGGCGGGCATTGTCGGCGCCGCACTCTTCGCCTCCGAAGCTTCATTTTCAGCATGAACAAAGACACCGTCATCGAAATTCCGATTGCCGTCCCCGGAGCCGACAGCCGCGCGCTGGTCGGCGCCGGGCTCATCCGCCGCACTGGAGAACTCTGCGCCGGTGCCGGACTCGGCAAACGGTGCGCGGTCATCACCGATGAAAACGTCGGGCCGCTTCACGGCGAGGCGGTGCGGCAATCCCTCGTGAATGCGGGATTTGACGCACATTTGCTCACCGTTCCCGCAGGCGAAAAATCCAAGTCCATGGACACGGCGGAAGACCTCGTGGATCGTCTGCTGACTCTTGGCCTTGATCGTTCGCACTTCATCGTGGCGCTCGGCGGAGGCGTCGTCGGCGACCTCGCCGGATTCGTTGCGGCCATTTACCTGCGGGGCGTCCGCTTTGTTCAAATTCCCACCACCATCGTCGCGCAGGTGGACAGCTCCATCGGCGGCAAAACCGGCGTAAATGCCCGCGCCGGAAAAAACCTTGTTGGCGCCTTTCATCAGCCCGCCCTGATCCTGGCCGATCCGGAAACGCTCGTCACCCTTCCCGACCGCGAATACCGCGAGGGTTTTGCCGAAGTCATCAAACACGCCGCCATCCGCGACGCGGACATGCTGGACATTCTCGATCCCGCCACACCCCGACAATCACTGGCTCCCGTCCTCGCCCGCAACATTGCCATCAAGGCCGCCATCGTTGCCGCTGATGAAACCGAACGCTCTGGACTGCGCGCCCTGCTCAATTTCGGACACACCATCGGCCATGCCATCGAAAATGCCGCCGGTTACGGCTCCCTGCTCCACGGCGAAGCCATCAGCATCGGACTGTGCGCGGCACTGATAATTTCGCAACGCAAATACGGACTGCCCGAGCGGGACGCGGAGCGCATTCGAGAAAAACTCCGAGCCTACGGACTTCCGCTAAA
>JACTMZ010000067.1 GCA_014584375.1 Verrucomicrobiota bacterium
CCGGGCGGCTACATCATGGGGCCAAAGGGAATGTTGGAAATGACCAAGGGCATCATTCGCGCCGCCCGTCATGTCCACATGTCACCCGCAGACGCCGCATTTTATGGCGTCAAACACCTCGACAAAATCACCCTTAAAGTCACCGCCGAAGACTGCACCACCCGCTTCGATGACCTGATCGTGCGCGTGGATCCTTCCTTTAAATTGGAAGTCCACATGGACACCGACGAAGCCAACGCGTGCAACCTTGACAAAGCTACCAAAGTTGAACTAATTTCACATTGACAAAACCCAATCAAACCAACACAAAACCAACATGAACCAAGCAATCGGACTCATTGAAACCCGAGGTTACGTCGGACTGGTCGAGGCAAGTGATGCCATGGTCAAGGCCGCGAACGTCGAACTCATCAAATCCATCCCCATCGGCGGCGCCCTGATCACGACCATCGTGCGCGGCGACGTCGGCAGCGTCAAAGCTGCCGTGGACGCCGGCAAGGAAACCGCCACCCGCGTCGGCAATCTGGTGGCCGGACATGTGATTCCCCGCCCCGCGCCGGAACTGCTCGCCTTTTTCACTGCCTAACCCTCATCAACCCATAACCTATTACCATTATGTCCGGACAAGCTTTAGGAATGATCGAAACCAAGGGGCTCGTGGCTCAGTTCGAAGCGACTGATGCGATGCTCAAAGCGGCCAATGTTGAACTCGTTGGCTGGGAAAAAATCGGCTCGGGCCACGTGGCCGTGTTCATCCGCGGTGAAGTGGCTGCCGTGAAGGCTTCCGTCGAAGCCGGCGCCACTGCAGCGGCCTCCATCGGCGACGTGATCGCCGTTCACGTCATCCCACGCCCGCACGGGGATCTCGGAAAACTCGGCAAATTCATCACGGGAAAAACATCCTCGAAATAGTTCTTCCATGACCGGCGCCCGCCAACTTCTGGTCACCAATCTCGGAAGCACCTCGCTCAAGTTCCGCTTGTACGAGATGCCTTCGGAACGGGTGCTGGCCTCGGGCGGTTTTGAACGCATCGGCTCCGACCTTGCCTCTTGGAAAATCACCCTCGGCGACGGGCCGGAAAAATCCGGCACGGGCAACGCCACCACCCACGAGGAGGCCATCCGCTTTGTGGATCAGGAACTGGGCGGCCTCGGGCATCTCGCGGCGGTCGGCTTCAAGCCGGTGATGGCAAAGGGGGTTTCGGGAACGCAGTTTCTTGACGAGCGGACTCTTGCTGCGATGGAGGAATTTTCGCCGATGTCGCCGGCCCACAATCCGCCCTATATCAATGGCGTCCGCCTTTTTCAAAAACTCTATCCCGGACTGCCCTGCATCGGAACGTTTGAAACGGCGTTTTATGACCACATTCCAGCACCCAGCCGCCGCTTCCCCATCCCGCTGGAATGGGAGGAAAAATTCGGAATCAAACGCCTCGGCTTTCACGGTGCCAGCCACCGTTTTGTCAGCGAACGCATGAGGGAGCTGCGCGGATCAAACAAGCTGCGTCTCGTTTCCTGCCACCTCGGCGGCAGCTCGTCCATGGCGGCGGTCAAGGACGGCCTGGCAATTGACTCCAGTTGGGGAATGACACCCCAAAGCGGACTCCCGCAAACCAACCGCTCCGGAGATTTCGACTGCTTTGCCATGATGTATCTGGCGAAGGAATGTGGACTTGGTTGGGATGCGGTGGAAAAAATCCTCGCCACGGAATCCGGTCTCAAGGGCATGTCCGGCCTTCCCTCGGGCGACATGCGCGACCTGCGCGCCGCCGCCAATGCCGGCAATGAAAACGCCCGGGCCGCCATCGCAGTCTTTGTGACGGCCATCCGCAGGTTTCTCGGACAATTTTACGTCGGGCTCAACGGCCTGGACGCCTTTGTTTTCACCGGGGGCATCGGAGAAAACAATCCCGACCTGCGCGCGGAAATTTGTGCCAATCTCGACTGCTTGGGCATCGAACTTTCGCCGGAAGCCAACGCCGCCTGCCGCGCCACGGAAGCCGTCATCAGCTCCCCCTCCTCCAAAGTCGAGGTGCGCGTCATTCCCGCCAACGAAGAAATCATCATCGCCCGCAACGCCTGGCAGCTCCTGCAAAACCAAAAATCGCAAGCCGCCGCCTGAATTTTTCTCATACCAACCATCAACCAACCAAAAACCACCATGCAACAAGCACTAGGAATGATCGAAACGCGCGGCCTCGTCGCCCTCGTCGAGGCGACCGACGCCATGCTCAAATCCGCCAATGTCGAAATCGTCGGCCCCATGACCCAGGTCGGCAACGCCATGGTCACCGTCTGCGTGACCGGTGATGTCGCCGCCGTCAAAGCCGCCACCGAAGCCGGTCGCGCCGCCGCCCAGACCCTCGGCGAAATCGTCAGCGTCAGCGTCATCGCCCGCCCAAACGCCGAAACAAACGCCATTTTGCCCAAGGCGAAATAAGGGCGTTTGCGTTGAATTGAACAAACGTCCCGCGCCCGCCTTATGATTTTAGCCTGCGTCGAGGGAAGCGTCGTTGCGACGAAGAAAAACCCGAAAATGACGGGAGCCCGCCTCCTCGTCGTTCGCCCGCTTGTGGTGGACTCACCCGAAGCGACGGAACTGCGCAAGGGAAGCTCCACCCTGATCGCCGTGGATTCGCTGGGAGCCGGCACAGGGGAGGTCGTCCTCGTCGTCCAAGGCAGCTCCGCCCGCCTCGCCGGCGCGGACAAGGATTCTCCGGTGGACGCCGTCATCGTCGGAATTGTGGACACCGTGGATGCCGCCAAACGCAAAATTTACAAAGCCGGATAATCCGTTTTCATCATGCCCATTGACGAACAGATTGTGACCAAGGTTGTCAGCGAGGTTCTCAACCGCCTTCGCAATCAACCATCCACACCGTCCGCCGCCGCACCGTCGCCATCCGGTTCCTTCGGTGTTTACAACGACATGAACGCCGCATGCGATGCCGCCTGGCAGTCGTTTGAAAAATTGCGTGAAGCCGGTGTCACCGCGCGCAAGAAAGCCGTCGCCGCCATCCGTCGCCTCTGCGTGGAGAAGGCGGAGGAATGGGGCCGCATGGAGTTTGAGGAAACGCGGATCGGACGGCTCGGACACAAAATTGAAAAACTTCGCATCTGCGGGGATCTCGTCCCCGGGGTCGAAATGCTCGAACGCACGGCTTTCAGCGGTGACTTCGGACTCACCATCATTGACTTCGCCCCATGGGGCGTCGTCGGCGCCGTGACGCCGTCCACCCACAGCGTCCCCACCATCACCGGCAACGCGATCAACATGATCGCCGCCGGCAATGCGGCCGTCTTCAACGCCCACCCAGGCGCGGCCCGTTGCGCCGCCGTCGCCATCAGGGCCTACAACGAGGCGATCGCACGGGAAACCGGCATCACCGACCTGCTTTGCACCGTGGTCAAACCCACCCTGGAATCCTTTCAAAAAATGTGCGACAGCCCGCACGTGAAACTCCTCTGCGTGACCGGCGGCCCCGCCGTGGTCGCCGCCGCCATGAAAACCGGCAAACGCGCCATTTGCGCCGGCCCCGGCAATCCACCCGTCGTCGTGGACGAAACCGCCGATCTCGCCAAGGCCGCCCGCGCCATCATCCAAGGCGCCTCCTACGACAACAACCTGCTCTGCATCGGGGAAAAAGAGGTCTTCGTCGTGGAATCCGTGGCGGACAAACTCCTGGACGAATTTCGCAAGGCCGGAGCCGTGCAGTTGGACACCGCACAAATCGAGGCTCTCGCGGACAAGGCTTTCACTTTTCCCCAAGGCAAGGGCGCCGGATGCCCCCACCCGTCGGTCAATCGCGATCTTGTCGGACAGGACGCCTCTGTTCTCGCCAAGGCCATCGGTCTCGACATTCCCTCCTCCACCCCGCTCCTCTTCGGCGAAACCAACGCCGACCATATCTTCGTGGATATGGAGCAAATGATGCCCTTCATCCCCATTGTCCGGGTGCGCAACGTTGACGAAGCCATCCGCGAAGCGATCAAGGCCGAGCACAATTACAAGCACACCGCCATCATGCACTCGCGCAACATCGAGGCGCTTACCAAGATGGCACAGCGCGCCGACACCACGCTTTTTATCAAAAATGGCCCTTCCATGACAGGGCTCGGCCTCGGCGGCGAAGGCTTTTTGAGCTTCAGCATCGCCACACCGACCGGCGAAGGCGTCACCACACCCATGACCTTCACCCGCTCCCGCCGGTGCGTCATGGTGGAAAACCTGAACCTTTTCTAAATCACCCGACCTCCCCGCGATCATGCGCACCGCCGTCATCCAGGGCCACATCACCGCCACCGTGAAACACCCGAGTTTCCACGGCGCGCGCCTGCTTGTCGCCGTGCCGGAGTCGGACGATGTGGCTCCACAGGTCGTCATTGACAACCTCGGCGCCGCCATCGGGCAGCGTGTTCTCATTTCAAGCGACGGTGCGGAGGCCCGCAAAATGCTCAAGGACGAACTCAGTCCGGCCCGCTGGAGCGTTCTCGGAATCATTGATCCGGAAGGAGCCGTCACTCCATGAGACTTGGAACCGTCATGGGCCGCGTGACTCTCTCGGTACGCCACCCTTCCTACTGCGGCGAACGCCTGCTCCTCACCCTTCCCTGGCGACGCGAGACTTTGCGCGGAGGACAAAAATTTGATCCATCCATCGTTGTTTATGATCAACTCGGCGCGGACGCTGGTCAGACCATTGTGATCAGCGAGGGACGCGAGGCGGCCTGCCCATTTCCCGATCCCACTCCCGTGGATGCCTATTGCGCCGCCCTTGTTGACAACATGTTCATCCAATCCAAACCATGAGAGTATTTTCACAGAAAGACGCCGCCGAATTTGTAAAGACCGGAGCAAGGGAATTTCGTCACACTCGGGAAACCATGATCACTCCGGGCGCCCGCGATGTCTTTTCCGAGGCTTCCGTCAAAATCGTTTTTACCAACGGCGAGTCCGCTCCGGTTTCACCGGAAACCTCCGCACTTTCGGCGGACGATGCCCGGCTCTTCAGCTCGCCCGAGGCGGAGAGGTTGAAAAAGGAGATTTGCGACATTGGACGCCGCATGTGGATGCGGGAATATTGCGATGGCAACGGCGGGAATATTTCCGCACGCCTTGCGCCAAACCGTTTCCTTTGCACTCCGACCGGTGTGAGCAAGGGGTTCATGACGCCGGACATGCTTTGCATGGTGGATGACAAGGGGCATCAGGTCGCCGGAACATGGAAACGCTCCAGCGAAATTCGCACGCATCTGGCCATTTACGAAACCACGCCGGAAGCCGCCGCCGCCTGTCACGCCCACCCCTGCCACGCCGGCGCCTTCGCCATCAAGGGCATGCAGCCGCCGCCGCGCCTCATCCCCGAATTGGAAGTCTTCGTGGGAACCGTCGGCATGGCCGAGTACAAAACGCCGGGCTCCCACGAAATGGCCGAATCCATCAAACCGCTGGCACCCCAACACCAGTCCATCATCATGGGCAACCACGGGGTCATCACCTGGGGAAAATCCGTCGAGGACGCCTATTTCAAAATGGAAATCACCGACGCCTATTGCCGTCAGGTCATCCTCGCCCAATCCATCCCGGGCGGTTCCTCAATCCCGTGTGACGAAATCGAAAAGCTTCTCGAAATCAAAAAATCCATGGGATTGCCCGATGCGCGCTACGGACTCAAGCCCGCCGAACTCTGCGAGGTGGATCCCTGGACGCAAATGTGCGGACAGCGCGGCTGCGCCACACCCGTCACACCATTTAATCCGCTCACTCCCGACGCCCCCACCCCCAATCCTGCGGAAATCGAATCCCTCGTGCAGCGCATCACCGAGGAAATCATCGCCAAATTGAAATAATCACCATGAAAATCGCCATCATCGGCGGCGGAGGCCGCGTCGGAAGCTGCGCCGCCTTTGCTCTCCAATGCTCCGGAATCGTCAAGGATCTCATCATTCTCGACGCCAATCAATCCGCCGCCGAAGGCGAGGCACTTGACCTCCTGCACGGTGCGGCCTACTGCGCCGATCAAAATATTTTTGCAGGAACGTATGCGGACTGCGCCCATGCCGATTTGATCTGCATCACCGCCGGCCTGCGCCGCAAGCCCGATGAATCCCGCCTGGATCTGATCAATCGCAATGTCGGTCTTTTCAACGGCATCCTCGACAGCCTTCGCCAGGCCGGACTTCGCAAGGACGCCCTTGTTTTTGTCGTTTCCAATCCGGTGGACATTCTCACGCAGCTTGCCGTGGAGCGCCTCGGGCTTCCCGCCTCGCAAATTCTCGGTCTCGGCACCATGCTCGACACCTCGCGGTTCTGCTCGCTCATCGCCGCCGAACTCAAACTCCCGGCAACTCAGGTGCGCGCCATGATCCTCGGCGAACACGGCGACAGCATGCTTCCCGTCTGGTCCTCAGCCACCGTGGACGGTTTTCCCCTCCTCAAATTTCCCGGAGCCACCGCCGCGTTTCAGTCAAAAATTTTTGAGCGCACTCAAAAAAGCGGCGCGGAGGTGATTTCGCGCAAAGGCGGCGCGGGCTGGGCCGTGGGAGTCGCCATCCGGGAAGTCATCGAATGTATTGCACTCGACAAACAGCGTGTTCTTCCCGTTTCCAGTCAAATCAACGGCACCTACGGCATTCGCAACATCAGCATCAGCGTCCCCACTGTCGTCGGTCGCGCCGGCATCCTCAACCACCTCGAATTGGAACTTTGGCCCAAAGAGCTCCAGGCCCTCCAATCCTCCGCCCAGGCTCTCAAAACCACGCGGGCAAAAATCAAATATTCACCGCGCAGCCTTCACGACGACGTGGTCATGCGCTAGTCTCCGCCCAAATGGACGCGCCCATGACCGACGCCGACCTGCAACAAACGACTTTTACGCTCGACGATCTCTCCGCCCGTTCGGAAGTGCGCGGACCAATTCCATCCAACGTCCGGCTTGGCGTGTTGGGTTCGCCTGTTGCGCACTCCTTATCCCCCATCCTGCATAACGCCGCGCTCACGGCACTCGGAGAAGACATCCGTTATGCCAAAATCGAATGCCCTCCCGATCAACTCTCTCACGCCATCCAACGGGCGCGCCATGCGGGATTCATCGGACTCAATCTCACCGTTCCGCACAAAATCGCCGCCGTGGAGCTTTGCGACGAACTTGATGAAACCGCCCGCCAACTCGGCGCGGTCAACACTCTGCTCTTCGACGGCGAAAAAACCGTCGGATTCAACACCGACGGCTCCGGCCTCGTCCGAGCCATCCGCGACACCTTCGCCATGGATCTGCGCGACCTGCGCGTGATGATCCTCGGCGCGGGCGGCGGTGCGGGTTCCGCTGCCGCCCTGCAATGCGCCCTCGAAAAATGTCCCCGACTCGTTTTGGCCAATCGCACCCGCGAAAAAGCCCTCGATGTGGCGGACAAAGCCACCCGGCTCCTGCTCTCCGACCGCCTCGAAGGCCCGGAGGATTTGGTCACGGTCATTCCTCTCGCCCCCGACGACCTCCGCGAACAGCTCACCCGCACCGATCTCGTCATCAACGCAACCTCGCTCGGCATGAAGCGCAGTGACCCGCGACTCATCCCCGCCGCCCTTCTCACCCCCGATCTCATGGTCTATGACATGATCTACCGCCCGTCCGTCACGCGCCTCCTCGAGGATGCGCGGGCCTCGGGAGCCCGCACAGCCAACGGCCTCGCGATGCTCCTGCACCAGGGCGCGCTCTCATTGGAAATTTGGCTCAATCGCCCCGCCCTCCTCGATGTCATGCGCAAGGCGCTGACGGATTTTGAAAAGGCGCAAAAATAAAAACTCGCGCCATATTTTTTGCACAGCGACAACACTGACAATGTTTTTAAAATCATGAATTCCACACCATCACACTTCACGCGTCATGAAATGCACTGCGATGTTTTGATTGCGGGCGGCGGCGCAGCAGGCGTTCCCTGCGCACTGGCAGCAGCGCGACAGGGCGCAAAGGTCATTCTTTGTCAGGATCGTCCGGTTCTCGGCGGCAATGCAAGCAGTGAGGTGCGCATGCACATCGTCGGCGCCAACACGGGGCGTCCCTCCCGGGATTTGGAACTGGAAGTCCGCGAAACCGGCATCATTGAGGAAATCCGCCTGGATAATGCCGTGCGCAACGCCCAGCGCTCACCGTCCATGTTTGACTTCATCCTCTACGAAAAATGCCGTGCGGAACCGAATCTGACGCTTTTGCTGAACACCAGCGTGGTGGGGGCCGTTGTCTCCGGTGCGGCAAAAAAATCCGTCGTCTCCGTGGAGGCCGTCCGTCCCTCCACCGAGGATTGCTTCACCATTTTTGCCGGTGCTTTTGTGGACTGCACGGGCGACGGCGGCCTGGGTGCTGCTGCAGGCGCGGCCTTTATGCACGGACGGGAGGACAAGGCTCAATTTGACGAATCCCTCGCAAGGGATGCCGCCGATTCAAAAACTCTCGGCTCTTCCCTGCTGTTCATGGCCCGAAAACATGACCGTCCAATGCCCTTCACACCGCCCCCCTGGGCGCGCAAGTTTTCCGAGGATGATCTAAAGCTCCGTCATCACGCCGGTGTCGGTGCGGATCAAGGTCTGGAATACGGTTACTGGTGGCTGGAGTGGGGTGGACACCTCGACACCATCAAGGACAATGAAGCCATTCGCGATGAACTCCTGGCCATCCTCATGGGCGTGTGGGATCACATTAAAAATCAACCCGGACACGGAGCGGAGAATTGGGCCTTGGATTGGCTGGGATTTTTACCCGGAAAACGGGAAAGCCGAAGGTTCATCGGGCAATATGTTTTGACGGAAAATGACGTGATGACCTCGCGTCCTTTTGAAGATGCGATTGCCTATGGAGGCTGGCCCATAGACATTCACCCGCCCGAAGGCGTGGATCGCCCGGATCACCACCCCGCCGTTCAACACGAGGTTCCCCGAATTTACGACATTCCCCTGCGCAGCTGCATCGCCCGGGATTTCACCAATCTGCTTTTTGCCGGGAGAAACATTTCCGCAACCCATGTCGCCTTCGCTTCCACACGGGTCATGGCCACCTGCGCCGCATTGGGCGAAGGCGTTGGAACCGCCGTCGCCTACGCCATCGC
>JACTMZ010000138.1 GCA_014584375.1 Verrucomicrobiota bacterium
GACTCCAACATTCCCCCCACCCAGCACGGAATTCCCCGGCTTTCGCACACATCATGAATGGCCAGCGCATTTGTCAATCCACCCACACGGCCCGGTTTCACATTCACCCAACGGCACGCACCGATGGCGATCGCCTTGCGTGCGCGATCGGCGGAAGTAATGCTCTCATCCAGACAGATCGGCGTTTGCAGCGAGCGCTGCAGCGTCGCATGGTCCACCAAATCATCAAACATCAGCGGCTGTTCCAACATGGCCAGATCAAATTCATCCAGCCGTTTCAGATGATCCAAATCCTTCAAAGTGTAAGCCGAATTGCAATCCACATGAAAAGTCATGTCCGGAAACTCCCGGCGCACCCGCTCCAACATCGGGATGTCCCAACCCGGACGGTATTTTAATTTCACCCGTTTAAACCCCGCATCCACAGCACCGGCGATCGTCTTCACCAGCAAATCCAGCGATTCCATCACGCCAAAATCCGCACCGACCTCCACCTCATTGCGGCGCCCGCCCAGCAGACGATAAAGCGGAATTCCCTGCATCCGCGCCTCCAAATCCCACCACGCCAAATCAAACGCCGCCTTGGCAAAATAGTTCCCCTTCACCAACGACAAAAGATCCTGCAACGCCCGTCCGCTCCCCACCTCCCTGCCAATCAATCGCGGCGCCAAAAATTTCTTCGCTGTCAAAAATGCCGTCGGCGCACTTTCCGGACTGTATCCCGGACTTTGCCAGGGCGTGGACTCACCCCATCCGTAACAGCCGCCGGAAATCAGCTTCACCAAAACAGATTCCACGCAATCGTCGTTTCCATAAGCCGTCCGAAACGGATAAACCAACGGCATGGTCACACGATAAATTTCCAGCGCCTCAATTTTCATTTTACGGCTTTGGCATTACGCACCATCACCAGACGATCCTCCCCGTCGCGATAAAATCCCTCCACCAGCTCCCGCTGTATAAACCCGTAACGCTGATACAACCGGATCGCATTTCCATTGTTCGGATCCACCGTCAAAAAACAATCGCCGCAAATTGCGTCCAACTCGGCAAGCAGGGTGTCAAACAATCGCGCGCCGACGCCCTTCCCGCGCAGTCGCTCGTCCACCATCACCTTGTGCAGGCAGTGAATGTTCTGAACTGTGGGAAACGCCAGAATCGCACCGACCGTATGGCCATCGGCATCCCCGGCCACAAACACCAGCGCATATTCACACCAAATGCGCCAGGCATGCTCGCCGTCGGGCACAAATTCCGCATTGGCATTTCGCCGCCAAGCCGTCCGATCCAAGGCCGCAATGGCAAGGAAATCGCGTGGCACCGCACGCCGGATGCAAAAGTCGTCGGACATATTTCACTGACATCCAAACTTTCGCCAGACCGTATCGCCGCCATGGGCGAACGCCGGTTAACGCTTGGAGAACTGGAAACGCTTGCGGGCGCCGGGCCGACCGGGCTTCTTGCGCTCTTTCATGCGCGGATCACGCGTCAGCAGTCCGTTCTTCTTGAGCTCGGGGCGAAGTTCCGCATCAAGCTTGAGAAGCGCTCTGGCGATGGCGAGGCTGGCTGCGCCGGCCTGACCATTGACACCGCCGCCTGTTGTGATGAGCGCCATGTCCACCGTTTGAGTGCGACCGCTGATTTCAAGCGGACGCAGCACGATGGATTGCAGGGAGAGGGTTGTAAAATAATCCTGAAATTCGCGGTTGTTGACTTCGATTTTTCCGGAGCCGGCTTTGAGGCGGACGCGGGCGACGGCTTCGCGGCGGCGGCCCGTGGCAGTGTGGGTGTCGGACATGATGTTAGGAGACTTTGAGTTCTTGAGGCTGTTGCGCCGCGTGAGGATGTTCCGCCCCGGCGTAAACCTTGAGTTTGGTAAATTGGGCGCGACCGAGACGGTTGTGCGGAATCATGCCTCGAACGGCACGCTCAATGAGCAATTCCGGACGACGGGCGCGGCGGTGTTCAAAGCTCTCGGATTTGTGACCGCCCACATAGCCCGAAAAACTGGTGTAAATTTTTTCCGTCGTCTTTTTCCCTGTAACGCGAATTTTGGAGGCGTTGATGACGACGACAAAGTCGCCGGTGTCACAATGCGGCGTGAACACCGCCTTGTTTTTGCCGCGCAGCACATCGGCGACTTTGGTGGCAAGGCGCCCGAGAACCTGGTTTTCGGCGTCAACGAGCCACCAGTTGCGTTGAACTTCGTCAGCTTTGGCGGAAAATGTCTTCATTGCAAAATTGGTCGGTTATCCTAAAGCCTCCGTCCGCAGGTTGTCAAAGAAAATCCGGACGGTTTTTCACACGCGTCACAATCAGCCCAGAATGCCCTCCGCCAGCAGGCTGACACACGGCGTCTCGCTTCCCTCAAACTCAAAGACGACAACTTCATTCGCCCCCTTTTTCAGCAGGGGCGCCGGGGTATAAAGCGTTTTTTGCGGACCCACATTCCAATAGCGGCCCAGGCAAAAGCCGTTGATCCAGGCGACTCCATGCGTTCCGTCAACCTTCAGAAACGTGTCGGCGGGCGTGTCGGCATGAAAAACTCCGCGATAAAATGCAGCCGGTTTTCCGGGTGAAACCGCCTGCCAAGGAAGGCGGAACGGCTCCTGAAATTCCAGCGGGAAGACCTCCCAATCGGCAAGAGGCCGATCATTCAGCGTCACGCCGCCCGCAATGCCCTTGCAATCGTGAAGAGACGGGCCGTAATTCACGCGTCCGAGATTTTCGACGAGGATTTCGAGCCGCGATCCGCCTTCGGGAATGGTGATCGCCAGTCCCTGCGGCGCGTCATCACGATCCACAATTTTCAAAAGAACTCCGTCCTGAAACACAAGAGCCCGATCATGAACCCCCGTGAGATGAAGCGCTCCTTCCGCAGCGGGGCCATTCAGAAAAGTGCGGTAAAATATATACCCGTAATTTTGCCCAATGTCCTCCATCACGGGAATGTTCTTGCAATGAATCGGAGGAGCCAAATGTTCCAACGCATCGAAGAGATGAAGCGATTCGTTCAAGGACACCTCGCCGAAGGATGCCGTTGGCACAGGGGCGGGCAACTCCCCAATATTTGCGCCATGCCGCGCAAGAACCTCCTGAAATGCAAAAAATTTCGGCGTGGGTCGCCCCTGTTCATCAATGGGGGCATCGTAATCGTAGCTCGTAACGGTGGGCACATATTTATCCCCACAATTGGCGCCGTTCATGAATCCGAAATTCGTTCCGCCGTGAACCATGTAAAAATTGACCGAGGCATCCTGGGCGAGCATTTCCTCCAAGGCGTTCCCCGCATCCTTGGGGTCGCGCACATGGTGTTCCCCCCTCCAATGATCAAACCACCCGTTCCAAAACTCCATGCACATGAGCGGACCGTCCTGATATTCACGCAATTTGGCGAACGCCTCCCTGCTTTTGGAACCGAAATTCACCGTCTTCAAAATATGAGGAAGCGTCCCTCCGCGCAGCATCGTGTCCTCGGGGCCGTCGGACGTAAAAAGCAGCGTGTCAACCCCCCGCTCGCGCAATGCGTTCTCTATCCACTGCAAATACGCAGCGTCCGAACCGTAGCTGCCGTATTCATTCTCAATCTGCACCCCCACGATGGGCCCTCCCTTGGTACACTGCAAGTCCCCAACCTGCGCAAAGAGCGCATCGAAATAGCGGGCCACTGCTTTGAGAAAACCCGGATGCGGCGTACGCAAAGCCATCGAACGATCCGCCAACAACCACGCCGGAAGTCCGCCCATTTCCCACTCGGCACAAATATACGGGCCGGGGCGAAAAAGAACATCCATGCCCAACTCTCCGGCCATGACAACAAACCGCCGCAAGTCCAGACGTCCATCGAAGGAAAAAACACCCGGCTGCGGCTCGTGCAGATTCCACGCGACATAGGTCTCTATCGTGTTTAATCCCATCGCCCGGCACAGGAGCATGCGGTGACGCCAGTATTCCGGGACTACGCGAAAATAATGCAGCGCGCCGGAAAAAATACGATGCGGACGTCCGTTGCGCAAAAATTGGCGTCCTGAAACTTCCAAACTCAAGTCGGCTCGGGTGGTCATGACATTGCGATTCAGATTTGCGGCGTCGAGCGGGTCGGGAAATGCGTCGCGCCTGGCACGCCATCTACGCACGTTTTTGCAAAATGTATTTTCATGACGTAAAAAAAGCGAAGCGCTTCATTTAAAAAAACGAAGCGCCCGTAAAGTTGACTTTGAAGTCTCTTATTTATCAGCAAGGCGTTTTTGGACAAGCCAGTCTTTCCGCAGATTTTCCACCTTGTAATGAAACTCCAGCCAATCCTTCTCGACCGGCTTGATTTTGGCCAGCGCCGCCGCATCCCAATCATCGGGAGAGCCGAGTGATTCCCCCAGCTTCGTATATTCCTCGATCAAGGGCTTCAATTTCTGCTCATAAAACTCCAAATCGCCCAATTTTTCATCGCTCCAGAACTTTGCAGCCTCCTTCGACCTTGCCTGGAAATGAAACCATGCGAAGCGGGCCAGACGCCGCTCGATTTTCAATCGCTGCTCCGCCGTGGGTTTCGCCAGCTTCAAAATACCGAACTGCCCGGTCTCATGCACCTTTCCGCCCCACGTCACCCCGCCCGCCTTGCCAAAGGGCATCCAACGCACCGCCGTAAAACGCCATTCACCGCCTTCTGTCGGAAGATATTCGTAAATCGTCTCCCACGGAATGAAAATGGAAACCCCAAACCCCGTCTTCAACGGCCTGACCTCCACTTCCGCACGGCCTTTTAAGGAACGATAATTCTCATGCGGGCTGCCCCAGTCATAGAAATCCGTCTTTCTGGTGAACAGATTGATGAACAATTGATAATATGCGGAGCCGTGCATGGACGGTGCAAAAAACACCTCAAACGCCTCATTCCGCCCCGGTGAGTTTGGGTCAACGGTGGAATCCAAAAGATCGCGAATCAACGGCTCTTGCGCTTCAATGAAAATCCCAAGGCCGCGATCATCATAAGCCGCGCGAAACGCCGTCTCACGCTCCGGCGCATCCTTTTCCTTCGTAACTCCGCGCGCCGCCGTCGCATCCAAAATCAATTGCTCCGCCGCCTTTTGATTGTAAGGCATGAAGCGCGTTTCACGTTTGTTCTTGAGCAAACCGGATTGCTCCCAGGCCACAACACCATCCGGAAGCCCTTCCACATAGGGAACCTCGTAGGTGTTCTGCGCCGCCACCGCATGACTCAGGGGCAAAAGGGCAACCGCCAAAAAAAGAAGATGTTTCATGATTGTGTCAGTTTTTTGATTTTCAAAATGTATTCGATCATTTCCTGCCGTGCCGCATTGAGGTCGGCGGTGTGCGCATCGAGCAGCTCCAACCACATCAGCGCCTTTTTCGCCTCACGGCGCGCCGCCGCATTGCCGCTTTTCATCGCTTTCTGCGCCTCCTGTTTCAACAGCGTCGCATAACGCACATCATCAATCCCCTCGCGAAATCCCTCCCACGAAATGGTGTCTATCATCCCGTTTGCCGTTGGATACACCATGCAAAAGCTCCGAAACTCCGAAGCCAAAAAGTCATTCCACACATTCTGCTTCAGCCGGTCGGAAATGGTCGGATGCAATTGTTCAAAATACTTGTAATTAAACGAAGCATCATAATTTTCCTTATAGCGCGCCAGCCCCTCCCAGCGTCGAAATACATCAGGATTTTCCACCCCCAAATGCGGACCCGCATAACTGGCGACTTTGGCGCCGACGGCATGCCATGGAGCCGCCAGTTCCTTTGACGGCCAGCCGCCGTGATTTGCGAGATCAATGGCATATCCCGCGAGATTGAAATGACGCCCCTCGGCGGTCGTCATCCAAACCTTCATGTTTTGTTCCTGCGTGTATTCCGCCAGTTCTCGGAATCTCTTCACTTTTACCTCTCCAGCCTCATCCCATGTGGAAAGATAAAGGTCATCATGCCCGACAACGCCCTTTACCGTTTTGATGTAATCATCAATCCGTTTCTGAAAACCTTCCATGTTCTCGCCGTCCTTTCCTGCACCGGGCGAATCAAACACCCATCCGTCGGCAATCAGTGGCTTTAGCGGCGCCCCAACCTCCTTCATTAATTCCAATTCCCGCCGCACCTCGCTCAACGCCTGCTCCTGATCCTTGCGCATGGAATTGCTCTGCATGGCCCGGATGTTGCGGACATTGTGATCGAGAAGATTCCTGTAAATGGATTTCTGAAGTTTCTCAGCCTGATTCATATCAAGTTTGAACCTTCGGGAAATATCCAGGACATCCGTGCTGTAAATGCTCACGAGGTATTCATTGTCCAAATTATAATACGTCATCGGCACCGGCAGACGAAATGGCAGCACACGCAACTGCACCTCAAGATTCCCCGCCGGCTTTCCGTCAGCCGAAAAAGTCAGGGTTCCGCGATACACGCCGTCCTTGGCGTTTTCCGGAACTTTGACCGTCAGCCAAAATTGACGGTTTTCGCCTTTTGGAATGGAAACAGGCAAAAGCTTGGGGGCATCAGCGACCGGTTCCGTTATGTAATTAAAAACGCTTTCCGCCTTTTCAAATGGATAGCTGATCCACTTGTAGTCATTCCCAACGCGCAGATAGTTTTCCTGTTTTTCCTGATCCACTTTTACCAGTGTTTCATCATGAAGAAGCAGTTCCGGAATCAGTTCGCGACGGGTGGGGTCGCCAAAGTAACTGTGCCATGCGGTTCCTGCCTGATACCAAGTCTTCACCACGCGAATGTCCACGGCGTCCGCCGGAATCACTGCTCCACCCGGCCCCTTCAAGGGCGAGACCTTGATTTCAAACTTCCCAATGTTGCCATCCTTCGCCTCTGCCAAAAAGGAAGCGGGCTCAAATTCACCGGGTGTTGCAACCAACTGCAGGGACTGCGCAGGCTTTGCCTCCGAGGAAATCTTATTCGACAGATGTCGAATGGAGCTGATCGCCGGGATTTCGTAAATATTGACGCTCCCTTGCAGTGACGCGGACAACCCGATCAGGGCCGCCGCATAAATGGGCAGTGTTTTCATGGATATTTTACAAACTGGATGGATCTGATTTTATGCGCGCCAGCGCAAGGACTGTTTTGAATTTGGGGTGAAATACAAACTTTCCACGGCGATATTGGAAAATCGTTCTGCTTTCATTATCCGGTGTTCCGCGAATTTCAATTGCAAACGGCATTGCTCCGAATAACCCGTGGGCCGCTTCCTGCATGTTTTTTGCACCATGCGGAAAATTCGGATTGATGCTTGAAACCCAAGTGCCAGGCGATCTCCTTGATCGGTTTCGCTGAGTTTCGCAAAATCGAAAGCGCGGCTTCCAGTCGCCGTCGCTCAAAGTATCGCTTCGGTGTCGTGGAAAATTCCGCGTAAAAAATGCGGTTGGTCTGACTCGCACTCAATCCCAACAAGCGCGCCAATATTTCCAATCGGAACGGCTCGTGCAGCGGCAGGGCGTCCAAACGATCCTTCATGGCAATGGCACGGTCATCCTTCAACGTCAGCAAATGCGCCTCCACACCGCGCTTTTCCAACCGCAGCCAAACGCGGCGCAGCCACACCTGCAAATAATATTGCAGCAGCGCATACGCGCCAAACTCCACCTCCTGCAACGGCAGCTCGGTGTGAATTCCCGGAAAACGCCTCTGCACCATCGCCAGCATGGGTTTCACCGCCGTCAACCAACCCCGTGTCTCCTGCGGTTTGAAAACCAAGGGTTTTGCAAAGGCAAAAAGCGGATGTCCGGTCGCCCAGGACGCCGCGAAATTGAGCGACACAATTCGAGCTCCGGGGGAAAACCGCCGCCAATCCGTTCCAATCGGCAGCAACACCCAATCACCTGCAACCGCCTCCGCTTCGACACCCTCAACCCTCACACGCAGACTTCCGCGCAGCAAAAACCAGGCCGTGAAAAATTTGCGCTTTGCTTCTCCTTGAGCAACCTGCGGCGCCCCCTTGTAAATCCACACCAAATGCGCATGCAAATTTCGCCAGGCCAAAAAATTCCGCTTTTGCATGCGTGAAAATAATAACTTTTTGCATAAATAATGACAACCATTCCCCTCGATATTCCCCCATTATCCGCCTGTAATCGCCCTCCATGTCCAACACCTCCGCCCTGCATTACTATTTCCCGCCGACCAAGGATCATGCGCTCCATTTTGAATGCGATCTTTGCATTTACGGCGCAAATTCCGGCGGCACCATCGCTGCGATCGCCGCGCGCAAACTTGGCCTTTCGGTGGTTCTCCTGGAGCCCAGCCGTCATATCGGCGGACTTTCCGCCGGCGGTTTGAGCAGCACCGACATCGGCAATAAATTCGCCATCGGCGGGCTGGCCCGGGAATTTTACCGACGCGTCGGGGCAAAATATGGCGTGAAAGAACATTGGCGCTTCGAACCGCATGTGGCGGAGGAGGTCTTCACGGAATGGCTCGCGGAATGCGACATTACCTGTCATTTCGAAAGTTTTCTGGCTGATGTGCAAATGCGGGACGGACGCATCCATCGCATCACCACGGAACACGGCATCAGCGTCACGGCAAAGCAGTTTATTGACGGAACCTACGAAGGCGATCTGATGGCGCGTGCCGGCGTATCCTTCACGATTGGGCGTGAATCGAACACGCAATACAATGAGACGCTCAACGGCTCGCAGGTCAGGCAATATCACCAGTTCGATTTGCCCGTCAGCCCCTATGTTACGGAAGGCGATCCTTCCAGCGGCCTGCTGCCCGGCATTGATCCGGAGCCGCACATCGAAGGCGCCGGCGACCATCGCGTGCAGGCATATAATTTTCGCCTCTGCCTGACAAACAACGCTGCCAATTGCATCCCATTTGAAAAGCCCGAAGATTACAATCAATCCGCCTACGAACTGGCCGTGCGTTATTGCCGTGCGGGATACAACCAGGAAGACACCCTCTACAAGTTCGACACCCTGATTAATGACAAGGTGGACATGAACAACTACGGCGGTGTTTCCTCCGACTTCATCGGCGCCAATTACGACTATCCGTCTGCGAGCTATTCGGAACGCGAGCGCATTTTTCAGGAGCACGTTCGTTGG
>JACTMZ010000128.1 GCA_014584375.1 Verrucomicrobiota bacterium
TCGGAAGCAAAGCCAAAGGCCTGATTGGATTTTACACGTATCCGGCGCGGAGCATTGCGGCGGCGCCTTCGTCCAACTGCTCGCGCGCGCGGATTTCGCGAAAACTTTCGACGAGATCCTCGGGATGCAGCCGCTTTTTTTCAGCGCCGCTGAAGTCATGCAATACGCGTCCTTGATTCATCATGATGATGCGGTCCCCCAGGCTCGTGGCCTGCTGCATGGAATGCGTGACCATGAGGGTGGTGAGTTGATCGCGGGTGACGACTTCGTTGGTGAGAGCGAGAATTTGTTCGGCGCTGCGCGGATCCAAGGCGGCGGTGTGTTCATCGAGCAATAAGAGCTCGGGGCGAATCCAAGTGGCCATAAGCAATGTCAGTGCCTGACGCTGCCCGCCGGAGAGCGTGCCGATGGCGTTGTCGAGGCGGTCTTCCAATCCCATGCGCAGACCCGCGATCCTGTCCCGAAGTGAGTTCATCAGCCTGCGGGAAAGCGCCCAGCCCAAACCTCGAAATTTGCCGCGCCGGGCCGCAAGAGCGAAATTTTCGGCGATGGACATGTTTGCGGCGGTGCCGCTGAAGGGATTTTGAAATACGCGTCCGATCAGTTCGGCGCGACGATGTTCCGGCCAGCGTGTGACATCACGCCCCGCGAGATGAATTGAACCGGAATCCGTGAAAAAAGATCCGGCCACGGCATTAAGAAGCGTGGATTTTCCGGAGCCGTTCATTCCAAGCACAATGACAAACGCCCCCTTATCAATGACAAGATCAACACCCCGCAACGCCCGAACCTCGTTGATGGTTCCGGGATGAAAAGTTTTGGTGACGCCTTGTATCGTAAGCATGGATGTTTATTTTGCGCGGGACACAAACGAACGCTGTTTAATTTTCGCGATGAATGCCGGCAGGATGAGTGCGACGAAAACAAATGCGGCCGTTATTAATTTAAGATCGTTTGGATTGAGCCCCCAACGCAGGGCGACAGCCACAAGCAATCGAAACAAAATCGAACCCATGATGGCGCCAACAATTGTCAGCCCAAGGCCGCGGGAGCCCGTCAGCGCCTCTCCGATAATCACGCTGGCCAATCCCCATACGATCATGCCAATGCCCATTTGCGCATCGGCGAAACCCTGATACTGCGCCAGCAGCGCGCCGGAGAGCGCCACCAGGGCATTGGAAAGCGCAAGGCCCATGATGACGTATCCCTCCACATTCGCGCCCAAAGCACGAATCATTTGGGAATTGGCGCCCGTGGCGCGCATGGCCGTACCCAGGTGCGTCCGGAAAAACATATACAAGGCGCTTCCGACCGTCGCCGTCGCCGCAAAGGCCAGCAAAAGCAGGGCGGCATCCGATGTGGCCACGGGCCAGCCGAGCACGTTTACTTCGGTGCCACCGAAGAGAAATTCACCAATTTCTCCGGCATGGGTGGCTAGCGTGCGCGTTTGCATAAGCGGAACGTTGCTGCGCCCCATGACATGCAGATTTACGGAATACAGCGCCGTCATGACCAAAATGCCGGAGAGAAGCGCGTTGATGCGGAATTTTGTATGAAGCAATCCGGTGACCATGCCGGCCAGCGCCCCACCCGCTGCCGCTGCGAATGTGGCCGGCAACGGGTGAACACCATGCACCAGCAACACCGCCGCAATGGAAGCGCCGAGGGTGATGGAACCATCGGTGGTGATGTCCGGAATTTCAAAAATCCGAAATGAAATGAGTACACCCATCGCAAGGAGCGAGAGAATGAGCCCGATGGTGAGTGCGCCAAGAAGAAGGGTCATGGGATGGTGACAGGGCTGATCCAAAGCGCGCCGCGCAAAAATTCGCTTTCGCCGATGCCGTTGAAATCACGGGTGTCGGTCAGCAAGTGCAGCGCCCCCTGCGGCGGAGGGCCGTCAAAGAGCGTGGCGACCGTTGGCTCCAGCTTGATGAGTCCCTTTCGCAATGGACGATATGGGAATGCGACGGCATGAAAATGGCCGAAAAGTTTTGATGAAAACGGACGCAAAAACTCCTGAAATTTTGAATCCTCACGGGCCGCGACGCCGACAAGGAGACTCGAGGAATCACGAAACATCCGCTCGTTTCCAAAGGCCAGCCAATCCCGAATGTTTGGAAATGCAAGGCGATCGTCGGTGGCCGAAGGCGCGGGGGATTGACGCAGTGAAGCGCCCACAAGTCCGGCTGTTTCCGTGACGGCCACAACCGCCGCCACGGAGGCGCCGCTTAATTCGAGAGCGGTTTCCACAAGCTCTGACAGGGCGACGCCGCGATCGTCCGAGCGGCTGTCGAATCGCGCCAACAACGGGAAAGTTCCCTCGCCAAACAAGCCGAACAAAAGACGCCCTTCGGGGCGAAGGTCGCCCTTGGTCACGGCGAAATCCGGACGCCGAGAGCCGTCCGCAGGCTGATAGACCGCCGCGCCCGCCACGGCGAGAAATTCGCCGAAGAGTGAATTACAGGCGTGGGAATCCGTTCCCAGGGCCCCAACGCCAAGTGCGAGGGTGTTTTCTCCGAATTGCAAAACTTGCGAAGCATCTCCGCCGGTTTTTAGCGTTTCCGGATTTCCAATTGCGGAAAGGGAAATTCCGGAGCCGCCGGTTGAAAATATTTCATAAGACGCGCCAGCCGATGAAAACGTACGACTCTCGGAGGTGGTTGGTGCGGCGATGGACGTTTCCGCCATCAGCATTTCCAAGCCGGCCAATTGAAGCGCAGAACGCACAAGCGGTGATGCGGCGCAAATGACGGATTTGCCTCCGATGCCTCGCAGATTTTTGAAAAGGGTCAATACCACCCGCAATCCGGCGGAGCTGATATATGTCACTTCGGACAAATCGAGGCGAATGTCATGCTCACCGCGTCGAACGGCGGCATCGAATTCCTTCTGCACCATCGGACTCCAGCCCGCGTCCAGCCGCCCCGCAAGGCGAATGACAAGCGAACCGTCGGAGGATGTTTGTGTGATTTCCATGATTCCAACAACTATCGGATCACGCGATCCGCCTTTTGCATCAGTTCCTCCGGAATGTTCATTCCGACAGCTTTTGCATTGGGAAGACTTAGGGACAGTGTGATTTTTTTGGGAAGCACAAATGGAATTTTTTCGGGATTTTCCCCGCGAATCACACGTTCGAGAAGTCTCACGGTTTCGCGTCCGACTTCGTGATAATCCCGCCCCATTGCAACAGCTGCGCCGAGCGGCACAGTGGAGCTGTTGAGGCTGAAGAGCGGTTTGTGCGCCTGCCGGGCCGCGCGCGCAATGGCTGCGAATCCCGCACTTGAAAGATTGTCCGAAATTTGAACCACCGCATCAATTGGACGCGCCGCCAATGAAGCCGCAGCGTCAGTCAGCTCGGAGGATGAATTGGCCGCCACCGACTCCAAGGTAAGGCCACGCTTTTCACATTCCGCCGCCAGTGCGTCCCGAAGATCCACCGAGTTGGCTTCCGATGGACAAAACAATGTCCCCAGGCGGCGACATGAGGGATAATAAGCCTTGAGAAGATCAAGCATTTTGCGAAACGGCGCCATCACGCTGGCACCGGTGACATTGGGCTGATGATCGGAAGGGGATTTCCCTGCGCCGGCGGCCATGGGATTGGCGACCATCGTGAAAACCACCGGCTTGTTGCGGATGCGGGTTGCGGTGGATTGCAGGCTGGGCGTGGACACCGGAACGATAATGTCCGCGCCGTCGGTAAGCGCCGCCTCCAGGCAGCCGGGAAGGGAGCCCATGTCGCCCTGCGCATTGCGAATTTTCACCGCGTAATCACGATCTTTTTCGAGAGGACTTTCCTTCCATCCCTCCGCCATGCCTTCGAGAATCTCCTCCGCCGGTGCGGACTCGTTGTATAAAATCAGTGCAATTTTCCAAAGCCGACCGCTGGGGTTTGGCGAAGTCGCCACGTCGGTTGAGGGTTTTTGGAGGAATTCCGCAGGAATTGAAATTCCAAGTTTTTCGGCAATGGCGGGATTGAATCGCGTGACATTCACCGAGACATTTTCCAATGGAATGTTTTCGGGTCGTTCGCCATTGAGCACGCGGGCGACCGGCGCCGCCGTCGCCTTGCCTGTGTGAAAAAATCCCGGGCCGACGGAAAATAAAATTCCCCTGTCCAAATAATCGGCGTCTTCATTGATCACCGGAATGCGGGCCTTTGCGGCCGCTCCCGTCAGGCTGTCAATCGCCTGAACCACCGTGTTGTCAGACGCCGTGTAGATTGCGTTCACTCCGCGCGCAATCAGGGATTGAGCCGCCTGTAGGACATCCCCTGGCGTATTCACCGAGGCCGATTCGAGCCGCAGGCCCTCATCCTTGCAAACCTCGCGCAAAATTTCCTGCACGCGGGACGAGCTGGCTTCTCCCGCATTGTATATGAAGCCGACGGTTTGCAGATTGGGCAAAATTCGTCGGGCAAGTTGAATGGCGTCCTTCACGGGCGGCAGGCTGCCGATTCCGGTGACATTGGGAAGATGCGAGGAAAAGCTTTCGCCAGCTCCCGCAGCGATTGGATCCACCACATAAGTAAAAACGATCGGCTTGTGTTTGGCCGACGTCAGGGCGCCCTGCAACACCGGGGTGGAAAAAGTGACAATGGCGTCATTGCCCGAGTTGTCGAAGTTTTGAATCATCGGCGTAATGTTCGCCATTTCGCCCTGGGCGTTTGCACGCGCAACGATGAGATTTTTCCCTTCGACAAACCCAAGTTCGGCGAGGCCGTCAAGCAGTCCTTTTTCACACGCGTCACGACTGGGTTCCGCAACATAGGAAGCCAGGGCCAGGCGGTATGTTCGCCCGGATTCGGGCTTTGGCAAAACAGCCGCCGCACGATCGTGAGCGGTGCCCTGTTCGTCAATGAGCAGCCGCGCTTCATCGCGCAAAGATGGCGGAACCGTCCACGTGCCCTTGAGATTTTTGAGGGTCTGAAGATTGATCGTCAGAATTTCCGGCATGGCGTTGCGAATCGGTACATCTTGGATTCGACGTCCGTTTAAAATTTCTCCGGCCAGGACTCCGGAGAGACGCCCCACCTCCCGGTAATCCGCACCCAGATCAAACAAGGCACCCTGACGTACGTTTGGCGGGATCACGGTGAAAACCGGAATGCGCGCGCGTGCGGCGGCGGCTGTCACCGAGTCCACGGCGGTCAGAACCGTCACATCGCCATTAACCCAGAGCGCCTCCGCTCCCCGAGCCGCCAGCGAAGCTGCCGCCTCGCCGACACCGGCGGAATTTTCCACCGTGGCTTCCAAGAGTGTGATGCCGAGATCGGCACAGACCGTGCGCGCCAATTTGACCTGAGCTTCGGAATTGGCCTCGGCAACATTCCAGGCGATGCCAACGGTTTTCAGCGCGGGATTCATTTCCCGTGCAATTTGAAAGGCCCGAGCCACCGGCTGCATCGTTCCGTATCCTGCCAGCCATGCGGGATGATCCAGCGGATCGGATGCGCTCACACCAACGCCGGCTGCGGCGGGATTTGTAACGAGTGAAAACACATGGGGGATGCGGGTGGAGCGGTTCGCGTTGGCGACGGCTTGCAAGGATGGTGTGGTGATGGTCACCAGAAGGTTGTTGCCGCCGACGACCATTTCCCGGGCAATCGCCTGAGCCACGGTCATGTCCCCTTCGGCATTGAAGCGCTTAACTGACAGATTTTTTCCCTCCACCCAGCCGGTTTCCGCCAAGCCAGCCAAAATTCCCTCCCGGCCTTCATCAAGTATTCCCTGCGAGGATTGCTGCAAAATTGCGATTTTCGCGGTTTTTTCGGAAGTCGGCGCCGCAGGAACGGCGGAAATGCGCGAGCCCAAATCCGACCATAGCAGCAGGGCGGCAGCGGCGGCGATCAGGATAAGTCCGAATCCCAGGCGGCGAAAGGTCTCCCACATTCAATTTGGAAACTTGTCAGACAAAATGCGCGAATTCAATGCAGGAGCCAGCAAGCGTAAATCGGTTTCAGATAAAAAAATTTAAATTTCAGTCGTGTACTTCGTTTTTTTATAGCGTCGCAATGCGATCCGATTAAATTGCGGTCGGATGCGACACGAGGTTACCTGGCTTGCCAAGCTGGTGTTTATGTTTGTCTCCGCCTGCACATGGCACAAGGCGCCGGCACCCGCGCCCACGGTTGTTCTCTCCACAAAACGCGGTGATTTTTCCATTCAGGTTTTCGAGCCCGCAGGCGAAGCAAAGGGGCTGGTGGTTTTCGGCACAGGCGATGGCGGATGGTCGTATTTTGAAGACCGAATCGCCCGTGCGCTGGCACATTGCGGCTACGGCGTTGTGGGATGGGATTGCCGCGCCTACGCCAAACTCGGCGCTTACGGACAATCGCAACTCGCGGCGGACGTTCGGTCGGCTGTTGCCAAGGGATGCGAGCTTTTTCAATGCGACGATGTCCCCGTTGTCCTCGGCGGATGGTCCACAGGCGCCGAGCAAATGACATCCGTCGCCGCATCGCCGCATCGCCCGGAAAATCTGGCCGGGCTCCTTTTGCTTGCGCCTGGAGAGCGCGGGAGATACGGCATCACCCTTTCCGATCTTCTGGGTCTTACGCCACGCGGGCCGGATACCTTTGCCTTGGCGGATCTCGGGAAACATCTTGCCGGATTGCGGGTGCTTCAGTTTCACGGCGAGCAGGACGCTCTTGATCAAACCACCTGGTTGAAGGATTTGACCGTTCCATATCGGCTTGTGAATTTCCCAAAGTCAAACCACGACTTTGGCGGAGCCTCGCCTGAGTTTCTTGACCGGCTGTGTCGGGAAATGGACTGGCTTCTTCATGGCTGAACACACACACGCTGCGCACTCGCTGCGTCGCAGTCCTGTTCCGGCGATTTTCGCCCTCGCAACGGGACTCTCCGGACTTGTCAATATTTGGGAGGGGTTTTGGGGTGTTCGTCCCGCCGCTTTGGAATGGATGAAAAATCCGCTGCCCTTCGACGCATCGCATCACGGGCGTCTGCTGCTGTTCAGCTGCGGGCTGTTTCTTCTCCTCCTGAGTCGCGGACTTTATCGCCGTAAACGTGCGGCCTTTCTCCTCGTTTTCGGACTCCTGATTTTCACGCCGCTGCTTCGTCTGAGCCACAACTTCAATTGGCATTACGCCTTCGCCCAACTGATTCTCGCGGCAGCCCTTTTTCACTGGCGTGCGGAGTTTCACGCACTTTCGGATGAATCCTCCGTGCGCCGCGCGGCCGTCATCAGCGCCGTCATGCTCCTCCTTCTCACCGCATTCGGTCTTGCGAGCATTCACAATCACGCCGGAGAAATTTCGGGTGAGCGAAATTTTATGCGGGATCTCCAATGTTCGCTGGAACTGATTTTTCTGCAGGGCACGGACACCCTGACACCGGAAACTCCCAAGGCCGAGGCGGCGTTTCGCGTCATCAGCGAAGCCGGCGTTTTTTTTGGCCTTGTCGCCCTGGCTCTTATATTGCGCCCCGTTCTTCCCCATCGCACCCGCCATTGGCGAAATGACGAAGAGACGCGAAAAATTCTCGCCGATTACGGACGAGATCCCCTTGATGAATTTGCGCTTTTGTCGGACAAGCGGCATTTTTTTTCAAAAAGCGGACGCGCGGTGGTTTCCTACGCTCTCTGGCGGGATGTGGCTGTCACTTTGGGTGATCCGGTCGGCGCGCCGTCCGAAGCGCGCAGGGCCATAGCGGAATTTATCGGCTTTTGCTCCGCACAGGATTGGAATCCGGTATTTTATTTGGTGCGCACGGATTATCTCAGGGATTATCGCGCCACCGGATTTCGCATTTTTAAAATTGCCGAGGACTCGCGGATTGATCTGCCAAATTTGTCTCTCGCGGGACGCAAATTCCAGGGCTTGCGAACCGCGCATAACAAGCTCTCCAAAACCGGATGGCGAGTGCAATGGTTCGAGGGGAAAAATCTTTCGCTCGATGTGCGTCGTGAAATGGATGCGATCTCCTCGTCATGGCTGACCGCCCGTGGCGCCATTGAAATGACGTTTGACCTCGGCTCCCTCTCGCCCGAATCGCTGCATCCGGCGGATGTCGCCATTTTGCGCGATGAAAATGGAATGGCCGTTGCCTTTGCCACATGGCTTCCCTACGCGCAGGGCCGCGGGCGTTCGTTGGACATGATGCGTCATGTACCGGAGAAGCGAAACGTAATGGATACTCTCGTTGTCGCCTGTCTCATGGATTGTCGTGAGCGCGGCATTTGCGAAATCAGCCTTGGCAACGCCCCTCTCGCCAACTTGGAACAGCGGGAAATGGACAGCCTCGAAGAGCGTGCCGTGCGCCTGCTCTATGAGCGCTTCGACAGCTATTACGGCTACCGCTCCCTTTTTGAATTCAAAAATAAATTTCATCCGCAATGGAACGGACGCTATCTCGCCTATCGCGGTGTTCCCCACCTTCTCCCCGCCATGGCCGCCATCGTGCGTGTGCATCTTCCCGCTGGATTGACGAAATTTCTGCGCTCGTAATGCAGGAAAAAACGGCCGCCTTCTCGCACGCGCCGCTGCGGATTTTGAATCAAGTACCCTAAAAAGTTGCAGCCCCCCTCACCGAGTGGCGAGAAGGGCTGCTGTTCCCCCCAGAACAATCTTTACGATGCAACCAACTTAACACCAAATCCTGATCGTGCAAGAGAAAAATGAATTTTTTTCATAAAAAACTTAAAATTTTTGCATCTAACTTAATACAAGTAGCTTACAAATGTAAAAAAACCGGCCTTAAGCGATTTTTTCGTCAAATTCCCCATTTTTTTCCCATTTGATGCGGTGCGAAAACATGCGATCGCCCTCAAATTCAAAATAAGCGCGAAAACTTTTTCCCTCCAAAAAGTCCGGCAGCCAATACCGGTCATCCTCCCACATTTGATCCAGCGGTAATTTGCTTATGTGTGCCCAAAATGGAGCGGCCTCGTCCGACTCTCTCGGATTACC
>JACTMZ010000161.1 GCA_014584375.1 Verrucomicrobiota bacterium
GATGTTTTTGATGAAGGACGGTATTTTGAGCCGGCTTCGCGTGTGACGGCGGTGACCATTGCCGGACGGCGCGTGGGAATTACGATATGCGAGGATCTTTGGACGGCGGAATATTTGCCGCGAAATTATTACGGTCATAGTCCGGTGGAAACCCTGAGGCGGGCGGGTGTTGATTTGCTGATCAATTTGAGTGCCTCGCCATTTGAAGAGGGCAAGCCGGAAAGACGTCGTGCCATGATGGCGAAAATTGCACAACAGGCGCGCGTTCCGCTGGTGTCCGTGAATCTCGTCGGCGGTAACGATCAATTGGTTTTTGACGGACATTCCTTTGCCTTGAATGCCGACGGATCGCCGGCGGTGCTGCTGCCGGGTTTTGTGGAGAGTCATTCCGTGGCGCGGATTCCCGGGAAAGCCCATGTGGAATCGCGCGAACTCATCGCCGACATTCATGATGCACTGGTTCTCGGATTGCGTGATTACCTGGGCAAATGCGGCTTTTCGCAGGCGGTTGTGGGATTGAGTGGCGGCTTGGATTCCGCTGTCACAGCGGCTTTGGCAGCGACCGCCCTGGGGCCGGAAAATGTTCTCGGCGTAACCATGCCTGGACCGTATTCGTCAAAGGGAAGCGTGGAGGATTCGCTGGCACTGGCGCGAAATCTTGGCATGGAGTGCCGCAATATTTCGATTAACGCGGCGTTTGACGTGATATGTGACGGACTGGCAAAAATTTTTGAAGGACGCGAGCCGGACAGCGCGGAGGAAAATTTGCAGGCAAGGCTGAGGGGAATGATGCTGATGGCCATTTCAAACAAATTTGGCCGTATGGTTTTGACCACGGGAAACAAAAGCGAGCTGGCCGTGGGGTATTGCACGCTTTACGGCGACATGGCGGGCGGACTGGCGGTGATTTCCGATGTTCCCAAAACGATGGTGTATCAGCTTGCGGAGTACATGAACCGGGCGGGCGAAGTCATTCCTCGGAACACGATTGAAAAGGCGCCGAGCGCTGAATTACGGGCTGGGCAAACGGATCAGGACACGCTGCCGCCCTATGATGTTCTGGATAAAATTTTGCGGTTGTACATCGAGGAGCAATTGTGCGCGAAGGAAATTGTGGCGCGCGGATTTGATGCGGAAACCGTTCGCTGGGTGACGGAGCGCGTGGATGCCAACGAATACAAACGCCAGCAGGCCGCACCGGGGATCAAGGTTACGTCAAAGGCCTTCGGAATAGGCCGCCGCATGCCCATCGCGCAAAAATACCGGAGCTGACGTCATGTTGTTTGCGATTGCGATTCTTTCCTTTCTCATCGGCTCCATTCCAACCGGCTATCTCGTGGCGCGAATGCGCGGGATTGATATTCGGCAGCATGGCAGCGGAAACATCGGCGCGACCAATGTGTTCCGCACGCTTGGAAAGCCGCTTGGAATTTTCGTTTTTATCATTGATGCGATGAAGGGAATCGCCGCCGTTTGGCTGGCAGCGCGCCTTGGCGGTTCCGAAGGATTCTCGGGTTTGGTGGCGGCGGTCGCGGTGATCGCCGGTCATAACTATACCCCATGGCTTGGCTTTAAGGGCGGCAAAGGCATTGCAACATCGGCGGGTGTTCTCATTGCCCTCGCTCCATGGGTTGCGCTGATCGGCCTGGCGGTCTGGGTGACATTGTTTTATGCGACCCGTTATGTTTCCGTCGCATCCATCGGCGCCGCAATTTCGCTGCCTGTTTCCGCCGGACTGCTGTTGGCCGCCGGTCGCGGCAGCGTGCATCTTTTCGGCTTTTTGCTTTTGATATCCACGCTCGCAATCTGGCGCCATCGCGCCAACATTCGACGCTTGCGGGACGGGACGGAGCCCCGCTTTGTCGGGAAACGCAAAAAATGAACAATCCGAGAACCATTTCCGTGATTGGTGCGGGCGGCTGGGGAACGGCGCTTGCCCAACTGCTTTCCACCCGCAATATGCCGGTGGTGATCTGGTCGCACGAGGAGACGCAGGCGCAGGAAATCAACACCCGGCACACAAACGAACGGTTTCTTGCCGGAGTCACCTTGTCGCCCGCAATTCGCGCAACCGCAGAAATGACCGTCGCCGCCGATGCGGATTTGATTTTGGTGGTTCCGCCCTCGCAGTTTCTTGCCGCCGTGACGGGACAGCTTGCGCAAGCCGGAGTGCGTCCCGGTGTTCCCCTCCTGTGCTGCACCAAGGGTCTGGAGCATCATACGGGGAGGCTTATGACGCAGGTGCTGGCGGACGCTTTTCCCAAAAATCCCGTGGCGGCGTTATCCGGGCCGAATCACGCGGAGGAGGTAGCGCGCGGCACGCCGGCGGCGGCGGTGATTGCGGCGGATGACCGGGATTTGGCCATGGCTTTGACGAAGTTTTTTTGCACGGGAAATTTCCGGGCTTATGCGAGTGATGATGTGGCCGGGGTGGAGCTTGGCGGCGCGCTGAAAAATATTTATGCGATTGCCGCCGGGGTTTCTGACGGATTGGGATTGGGCGACAATGCCAAGGCGGCGCTTGTAACGCGCGCGCTGGCGGAACTTGTCCGGCTCGGTACGCAGCTTGGCGGTCGGCGTGAAACCTTTTACGGACTAAGCGGGCTCGGGGATTTGATGGTCACTTGTTTTAGCAGGCACAGTCGCAATCGCGGTGTTGGCGAGCGGTTGGGGCGCGGGGAAACGCTTGCCGACATTCAGCGGGGAATGGTGATGGTCGCCGAAGGCGTGCCGACGGTTCGAAGCGCCCGGGAGGAGGCGTCCAAACATGGCGTGGATGCGCCCCTGCTCAATGCGGTTTATGCGGTGCTTTACGACGGTCTGTCGCCACGTGAAGGATTGTTGCAATTGCTTTCCCGCGATCCGCGTCATGAACAGGATGTGTCGGCATGATGTGGCGCAATTTTAAAAAGGCCCGAAGCAAGTGGCTTTGGCTTGTGGATTCCGATCGCGGATTGGCGGCGCTGCTGATTTTTCTTACGCTGTATATTTTCATCGTCTATCCGCTGTTGAATGGGGAGGTTTCCCAAGGCGGCGCGGTGGGAGTTTTCTATTCGTTAATTCTTATGGCCGGCATTACGGCCACTTCGACACATCATACGGCGCGCATCAGCATCGTTATTATTGCAATCATTGCCCTGGCGTCGCATTGGACCAATGTTTTGCTGAGCGGCCGCGTGGATCACATGATTTCGACGGCGGCTGCCGCAGTTTTTTTTGCATTGCAGGTTTGGCATTTGTCCAAACGCGTTTTTTCCAGCGGAGACGTCAATGTTTATCGAATCCTGGGTGCCGTGGCGGTGTATCTTGTGTTGGGGATGTTGTGGGCAAATCTTTATCTTTTTCTTTATCTTGCTTCACCGGATGCATTTTTCTTTTCTCCCGGCACACAGTCTTCCGAGCCGCCGATGTCGGAGATGGTGTATTTCAGTTTTGTCACACTGACCACCATCGGTTACGGCGACATTGTGGCGGTGCATCCCTTTGCGCGGTCGCTTGTGACATTGGAGGGGCTTGTTGGGCAGCTTTACCCGGCCATTTTGATAGCCCGGCTGGTGACGCAATATCAGCAGCATCCCAAAAAATGAAAGTTCCCGGTTGCGCGAAGGGCGTGTCCGACCTAGCGTAGCTTATTATGAATCCTTTTTTAGCGCTCAGCGCCCCTGGTTGGCCTGAGATTCTTTTTATTTTGCTGATTATTCTCGTTCTGTTCGGCGCCAAACGCCTGCCGGAACTGGCGCGCGGATTTGGTCAGAGCCTCAACGAATTTAAAAAGGCGCGCGAGGATTTTGACCGTGAGGTCAAAAAAACCGTTGCCACACTTGATCCGAAAGAGGCTCCGGACAAGGAGCAGCACAAGCCCTCCTGATCGGCTGTGGCTCTGCGGCGCGCCATTCTTTGGGCCGCTCTGACTGCGTTGCTGCCGTGGGGCGCAGTTTCCGCCCCGGCTTCGGGAGACATTCCAAAAAAAGTCGTTTTTGTCGCATGGAATGTTCGGAATTATTTGATTGATCCTCCGCGTTCCGCCGAGGGCGCGCGAACAACGCCGCCGAAAACCGAAAAGGCCGCCGCCGCCACGGCGGATGTCCTTGCAAAAATCGCCCCGGACATTCTTGGACTTTCCGAAATCGGTTCCCGACGTGATCTTGCCGACCTGCAGCGTCGTTTGGAAAAGCGCGGAGTTCATTTGCCATTTTCCACCTGGGTTGAAGGCGCGGATGAGGTTCGTCATCTTGCCCTTTTAAGCCGGTTCCCGATTTCGGAAATTCAGCATGTGACAAATGCCGTTGTGAAAACGGGCGTTGTGAGTCAGCGCGTGCAAAGGGGATTTTTGGACTGCACGCTTTCCGTGACTCCGCATTTCTCCCTTCGAATTTTGGGTGCGCATTTAAAATCCCGTCGGATTACGCCGGAATTTGACCAAGCGGAATTTCGTCGCGGGGAATCCATGGCCTTGCGAAATCGCATTGAATCCATTTTGAAAAAGGATTCCAAAACGCCGCTTCTTGTTTTTGGCGATTTCAATGATGTGAAAAATTCGCCAGCTGTCGCGGGATTGCTGGGGCGGGCGGGCGGTGCGACTTCGCTTTATCTTGTACCTCTTGCGGACGTGAACGGCGAAAGTTGGACTTATCATTGGGCGGAGACCGACGAATACAGCAGGGTTGATTATGTGATGATTTCTCCCGCGCTGCGCCCGCTTTTGGATCGCCGTGCGTCTCGGATCTGTGCGGATCCAAAATGGTCGAAGGCCAGCGATCATCGTCCGCTCCTTGTCACATTGCGACCGCCGCCTGTAAAATAATGATGATGCGTGCGCTTCTCATTCTCGCGTTTTTCGCGACGATTCTTCATGCGGAAACGGACGCTGATCGCGCGTGGGCGCAGATTGAATCCTTGCGGCAGGGCCCGGGCGAACCCGCCAATGATGCTCCGGAGGAAATTGTGCGCACGGCCCGCGCGCACCTCTTTCGTCAGGAGGCGGCGCTTGAGGATTTTCTCAAACGTTTTCCCGCTGATTCGCGCCGATTTGAGGCGGGCATTGAACTCGCCGGCGTTGATGCTGCGCTTGGCGCGTCACTTTCCGATCGTCAGCGCATGGAAAAATCCCTTCAGCGCCTAGCCGCCATTGAGCGATCCGATGCTGCGCCGACAAAACAGCGGGCTGACGCCGCTTTTCAGCGCATCACCACGACCATGCAGACGGTTGTCCTTGCGGATGCGTCCCGTTCCGGCGAGGCGAATCGGGCGGGCGGCACCATTCTCAAGGCGGTGCGGAATTTTGCATCCCGGTATCCCGAGGATCGCCGGGCTGCGCGGCTGCTCGCCGAGGCGGCGACGCTTCTTGACGATCAGCCCGCGCTGAAGCGCAAAACGCTGGAGCAGGCGTCAATCTTGGCGCGCGACGATGCAACGCGGCTTCGAATTGCAGATGATCTTAAACGGCTCGACCTTTTGGGGCGGTCGCCGCAGCTCGCCTTCGACACGCTGCAGGGCGGCCATTTTTCCCTCGCCGCACAGCGGGGGCGGATTGTTTTTTTGATTTTCTGGGCCGGATGGTCGCCACCTTCGGTGGCGTGGCTGGCGGATTTTTCCACATTTGCCGCCAAACTTCCATCCAACCGCGTGACGGCGGCGACCGTCAGTCTCGATCGTGTGAAGGCCAATGCGGAGAAAACGCTGCAAACGCTGAAAATTGGCGATTGGCCGACGGCATTTGACGGACGCGGATGGGAGGGGGAAATTGTTCGTCAACTTGGCATCAATGCCCTGCCGACGATTTTTATTTTTGATGCGGAAGGCCGTTTGCGCGCGCTCAACGCCCGCGACACATACCGGTCTGTTTTGCGTCAATTGCTTGAAAAACCCGGGGTCAAGGCACCCGATTTTTAAATTCGAAATTCAGCAGGGAAGCGCCGGTGACCGGCGACGTTTGATGTGAACGAGTCCATTGATCAATTCATTCTCCATCTCGCCACGGAGCGCGGGCTTTCGGATAATTATCAATTGAGCACGCGGTCTTCGCTGGAGTTGTTTGCGCAATGGGCGGCGGAGAACAAGGGGGTGTCGGCGTGGAGTGAGGTTGAACCTGGGCACATCGGAGAATTTTTGGGTTGGCGCAAACGCGGCGGTGCGGCGGCGGCGACCATCAAATTGCATGCCGTGGCCCTGCGGATTTTTTTCCGTCATTTGTTGCAGCGGCGGCAATTGTCCAAAGATCCGGCGGAATTTTTGGGAGTGCCGAAGATTGAGCGGTTTTTGCCGGAGGTGTTGTCTGCGCCGGAGGTTGAGAGGTTGCTGGATGCCGCAGGTGGACGCACTCCGCTTGAGTTGCGCGATCGGGCGATTGTCGAATTGTTATACGCCAGCGGACTGCGCGTTTCGGAACTGTGCGGTGCTCGTCTTGAAAATCTGGATCTCGAAAACGGTTTTGTTCGCGTGACAGGCAAGGGGAACAAACAGCGTCTTGTTCCTGTCGGCGCGCGGGCCCGCGAGGCTGTGGATCATTATCTGCGAACAGGTCGCCCGGAATTGGTCGGCAAAAAGAGCGGCGGTGAAATTTTTTTATCCGTGCGCGGACGCAGGCTGACGAACCAGCGTATTTGGCAATTGCTGTCCGCATTGGGCAGACGCGCCGGTTTGGAGAAGTCGGTTCATCCGCACATGCTGCGTCATTCCTTTGCCACGCACCTTTTGGAGGGCGGGGCGGACTTGCGTGTCATTCAGGAAATGCTCGGCCACGCCGACATTTCAACCACGCAGATTTACACGCATGTGGATTCGCGTCAGTTGCACAAGGCGCACCGGAGATTTCATCCGAGAGCGCGGACGGAAGCCGTCACCGGGGGGACATCCCCGGAAGAACATCCATGTAACCGCGCGAATTCGGAGTAGCGTTGACGTAGTAAATTCGATTGCTTGCCACGCGTCCGGTCGCGGTGTCGAACATCATGACGGGACGTCCGCCCGTGGACGGTTTTTCCGCGAAGGTATCCACCAGGATATAGCGGGGAATGTTGGCGCCGCGCTGCTGCGCGTCGGCGACCACGGTTTGTCCGCGTTGTTCGGCGTAAAGCCGCTGGTTGCGATTGACCTGCATTTTGGAAACGCCGTAGCCGAGCGCACCGGCGCCCGCCGCTGCACCGAGGGCGATGGGAAGGGTGGAGCCGACGGGAACTCCCGTGGTGCCGAGCGCAATTCCCGTGGCGGCACCCGCCAAGCCCGCCGCCATCAGAGCGTTTTCTCCGGCGGTCATGTTTTCGCATCCGGAAATGGCGAGGGTTCCCACGACGGCTGATGCAGCAAAAATGCGGAGGTTCTTGTTCATTCGCGTTTACATAAACAAGGGCCGCATTTTTGCAAGTCTGAGAAACGCAATTTGCCACGGCTTTGCAGGAGGATCAAAAACGGTTAGTGTCGCGTCATGGCATTATCCGATGAACAAAAGGCGGCTGTGGCGGCGTGGATTGAAGACGGTGCGTCATTGTCCGGTGTACAGAAAAATTTGAAGGAGCAGTTTGGGATTTCCATGACCTACATGGAGGCGCGTTTCCTGGTGGATGACCTTCGTTTGCAAATTAAGGAAATTCCGAGTCAAAGCGAAACCCTGGCACGCCTTGAGACGGCCAAGCAGCAGGGGGAGAGTGAGCGTGAAGGCGCGGTTCCGGGAAAGCTGAGCGTAACCGTTGATCACATTACCAAGCCGCAGGCTCTTATTAGCGGCAAGGTGACATTTTCCGATGGTGAGACGGCCGAGTGGATGCTGGATCGCACGGGGCGTCTCGGACTCAATCCCGCCAAGGCTGATTACCGCCCGAGCCAGGAGGACATCCTTGGATTCCAAAGGGAGCTTCAACGGATAGCCGGTGGAGCGGCTTAATTTGTGCTTCCTGTTTTATTGAGTCCGTTTTCATTGGGATCCATAAATCACAGAAAATAAAGTGACTCCTTCGATTGATTCCATTGCAGAAGCGCGTGAAGTTGCATTGTCGCTTTTAAAACCTTCCAAACGCGACCTTGAGCATGGATTGGCCCTGCATGGGGAATCCCTTGTGGTGGAATCTTACAGCTTGGGCTTGCACGCGCCGGTGGACCCGGCGCCCCTGAACAAACTTTTTGAAGACCATGCTTCTTACGAGGAGTATTCGCAGCTTCGTGAGGAAATGATCATGACCCGCTGGGCGGCGACGGACGCGCTTCGTGAGGAATACCGTCAGGCCTGGGAGGCATCGGGGGTCACGTGTATGTTTCTCAACGCCGGGCAGGAGAGCAATGTTCCCTTGCGCCTTATAAAACGGCTGGCGCGTTATGTGGCGCTGACGGATGCCATGCCGGAAATTTTGCAGAGGGTGACAACGGTTGAGGACATTCGTTCCGCCTGGCGCGCCGGGAAACGCGGTCTGTGTCTGTCACCCAACGGAGTGCCGCTGGCCGGAGAGCAATCGGAAGTTGAGAATGAGCTGCAATATTTACGTGTCTTTGCCCAGCTCGGCGCACGCATGATGCACCTGACGTACAACCGCCGTAATCCCCTTGGGGACGGCTGTGCGGAGCCTGCTGATGCCGGGTTGAGCGAATTTGGGAAGGCGGCCATTGCGGAGATGAATCGCCTTGGAATCATTGTGGATGTCGCGCACACGGGATGGCGTTCAAGCCGTGAGGCGGCGGAAGTTTCCGAACAACCCATTGTCGCCAGTCATACCGCTGCCTGGGAGCTGAGCCGTCATTCGCGCTGCAAGCCGGATGATGTTATTCGTGCCATTGTCGAGAGGGGCGGAACTGTGGGAGTGACCAATATTCCGCGCTTTGTCGGCGGCGACGGAACGATTCTCGCGATGCTTGCGCATATTGATTACATCGCCAAAAAATTTGGCACGGATGCCGTGACAATCGGCACCGACACCTCATATCAGTCGCGTCACGCCGCCCGCTGGGAAAACGTGTGGCGCCCGGGCGACGAAGTGTACACGCCGGAATGGACACGTCCCGGGCAGACAAAAAGCCTGGAATGGACAAACTGGCCGCTGTTTACCGTGGGCCTGGTGCAGCGCGGCTATTCCGACGAGGACATTCAAAAAATTATCGGCGGCAACATTCTTCGTGTTGCGGAACGCGTTTGGCGTCCGGTTACAGCACCATAGCAAACGCATGCCATTTCATCGTTGTTCGATAGGAATTGCGGCGGTTGTTGTTTGAAATTATATATTTTTTCTTGCGGCGGATATTTGTCGAACTGTTGGTCATGCTGGCGACTGTGTTGCAGTGGCTGGTTTTGGCCACGCTGACGGGAATTTTGGTCGGATGCGGCGTGTCGCTGTTTTTGGTGGGTTTGACGACGCTGACCAATTGGACGGCACCTGCGCCGCGATGGATTTGGATGTTGCTTTTGCCGACAGGCGGGTTTCTGAACGGGCTTTTGCTCCATTATGGCTATCGTCTGAATCGAACGCGGCTTAAGGACGGAATGTTTTCGGCGTTTTACGATCAGGGAGGGCGCATGCCGTTTACAACGATTCTTATCAAGCCTCTGGCGGCGCTTATTACATTGTCGTGCGGCGGTTCGGCGGGAAAGGAAAGTCCGTGCGCCCATATTGGGGCCAGTTTTGGCGCAGGTCTTGGGAAATTGCTCAATCTCAATGTCGAAATGCGCAAGCGTCTTGTTGCATGCGGAGTCAGCGCCGGATTTGCCGGTGTGTTCGGGACGCCGCTTGCGGGGGCCATTTATGGCGTGGAAGTTTTGGCCGTGGGGCGGGTGAGAACCGACTTCCTTTTGCCTGCCATTATCGGCGGAGTGGCGGCGTTTCAAACCTGCCGATTCCTGGGTGTTCCTTATGAAAAATACCTCTCACCTTTTTTAACGCCTTTCTCCGAATGGTTGTTTTTTAAGACGATTGCCATTGGTGTTTTTTGCGGCCTTGCCGGGTTTGTTTATGTCGAAATGGTTCATCAGATGCGCAAAGGTTTTGAAAAATTGGGTCGCACGTTCAATCTCTGGCCGCCTCTTTCGCCGCTTATTGGCGGCGGACTGCTGTCAATTTTAATAATTTGGATTCCAACAAGTTATTTTGGTCTTTCATTGCCGTTGATGGATGACGCCCTGCATGGTGAATCCATGCCATATCTTGGCTTTTTGTGGAAATGTCTGTTGGTGGGCGTCACTTTGGGTTCCGGGTTTTACGGCGGTGTTGTGACTCCTCAATTTGTGATCGGCGCCATCGCCGGAAATGCCTTTGCTCCGTTGGTGGGACTGGAGCCTGCGCTTGGTGCGTCCGTCGGACTTGTGGCGGTTGTGGCGGCTTCCTCCAACACTCCCATTGCGGCAATTTTATTGGGTGTCGAATTGTTTGGCGGCGTCGGATTGCCCTATGTCGCTGGTGCGGCCATTTGCGCGTATTTGATTATTGGCCATCGAAGCATTTACCCGGATCAACGCGTGGCCTACCCAAAATCATCCTGGATAGAAACCCGTCCGGAAATGCCCGTGGGCCAGGGAAAAATCCGCCTTTCCTACGGCCTGATCAAATGCTGGTTTCAACGGCGGAAAAATGGAACGAGAGGGAGCAAATGAATCTTTGCGCTCCACCTTCGGGCCCAAATTCGGTGAAAAAATAAAAAGTGCTGGAGCGTGGCGCAGGGCGGGGTAAGATTAAGGGTTGCGTCGGTCGAAAGCGGGCGCATTTCGAGAAAGTACAAACTATGGCGTCAAAAGAGAAGGACAACGAATTATCGCAGGCAACCCGGGGGAAGGAATACGGCGCGGCGCAGATTGACAAACTGGAGGGATTGGAAGCCGTTCGCAAACGGCCCGGGATGTATATCGGCTACACCGATGAGCGCGGGTTGCATCACTGCGTTTACGAGGTGCTGGACAACTCGATTGACGAGCATCTTGCGGGATTTTGCACGCGTATTGACGTGGTGATTCATGGCGACGGCTCGTGTACGATTCGTGACAATGGTCGCGGCATTCCGGTGGATATTCACCCGAAATGGAAAATTCCGGCCATTGAGCTGGTGCTGACCAATCTGCACGCCGGCGGCAAATTCGGTCAGGGCGCCTACAAATTCAGCGGCGGCCTGCACGGTGTCGGCGCAAAATGCGTCAATGCTCTTTCCGAATGGTTCAAGGCCGAGGTTTATCGCGATGGGCAGGTGTATTTCATGTCATTTGCCCGGGGCAAGACGACGCAAAAGCTCAAGGTTCTCAGCGAGCTGAAAAATAAAAAGCAAACCGGCACGCAGATTACGTTTTTGCCGGATGGCGAAATTTTCACAACGACGGATTTTGTTTTTGAGCGTCTGGGCGCGCGCCTGCGGGAACTGGCTTTTCTCAATTCCGGTCTGGAAATCCGCCTCGTGGACGAGCGCGGCGAAGGCGATCCGAGGACGGCGGTTTATTTATACAAACTGGGAATCGAGGAATTTGTCCGGGAACTCGGCGAAAGCAAGCAGGTGATTCATCCGAAAGTCATCAAGCTTGCCGGGCAGCGGAAGACGAAGATGAAGGGCCTCGCGGGCGAGGACATTGAGGAGGATGTGTTCGTGGATTGCGTGATGCAATACAACGACTCCTATTCCGATCAGATTCTCTGCTTCACCAACTCCATTCCGAATCCGGATGGCGGAACGCATTTGACGGGATTTCGCTCGGCGTTGACGCGCGCCATCAATCAGTATTCCAAAGCCAATTCCCTGGCCAAAGACAAGGATCCGGCGATCACCGGTGACGACGTACGGGAAGGGCTTATTTGCGTTCTGAGTCTCAAGCATCCCGATCCGAAATTTGAGAGCCAGACAAAGGTCAAACTCGTCAATCCCGAGGTGGACGGCATCGTCAGCTCGATTGTTTACGAGGGATTGATGGATTTCTTTGAAACGAATCCGCCGATTGCCAAAAAGGTTTTTGAAAAAGCGATCACGGCGGCGCGTGCGCGTGAGGCGGCCCGCAAGGCGCGGGAGACGGTGCGCAAAAGTGCGCTGACCGGCGGCGGCTTGCCGGGCAAGCTGGCTGATTGTTCCGAGCGCGATCCGGCATTGACGGAGCTGTTCATTGTCGAAGGCGACTCGGCTGGCGGTTCGGCCAAACAAGGGCGCGATCGGCGCTTTCAGGCCATCCTTCCCATTCGCGGCAAGCTTATCAATGTCGAGAAGGCGCGTTTGGACAAGGTGCTGCAAAACACCGAAATTCAGACCATG
>JACTMZ010000001.1 GCA_014584375.1 Verrucomicrobiota bacterium
TGACAAATGGAAGGTTTCCGTTTTTCCCTGAAAATTGGCCAGGATGATTTCCATATTGGGATTGAACTCCGCAAGCACCTGTCGGCATGCGCCGCAGGGCGATATGGGTTCCTCGGTGTCGGCAACAATGGCGATTTTTTCAAACTCCCGGCACCCATTGGCGATTGCGGAAAAAATGGCATTGCGTTCCGCACAGATGGTCAGGCCGAAACTGATGTTTTCCACATTGCATCCGTGAAAAATACGGCCATCCGTCGTCAAAATTGCGGCCCCAACGGAAAAATGAGAATAGGGGGCATAAGCGCGGGATGCGGCCTCTTTTGCTTTTGCAATAAGCTGATCTTGAGTTGTTTGCATATTTTTCAAGAATAAACTTTTTGAAATTGATGAATGGCAATATTTTAAAAATTGTCAGAGTGTTGTGTGACTCTCGGGGGAAATTTATGGGAAACAGGATTGGTGCGCAAGGGTTGTGCTGACATAGAAGTCGGAATGGATGGGATTTGATATTGTGTGGCGGTCGGATTTTTTTTGGAGGAGATTGATTTACAGTTAATCCATTCCTGCTCTTTTTTTAATTCGGTTGATTGACTTTTGTTGTTTGAAAGGCACCGCCCCCGTTTGTCTTTGGCTGCAAGGGATGCGAGGGAAGGCGTCATTTTGCAAACATGATTTCCATTTTCAAAGCCTTGCGTTTTCAGTGCCTCGCAGCAAGCTTTGCGATTGTGTCCGCCTCTGGAAGTGCCAATTCCAATTTATTGCCGGAGCTCGGTGCGCCGGCATGGGAGCTTTGGTCATCAAATCCCTTGTTTGCGCCGGAAGGCGGAGTGGAGCGGATTTCTTTTTCCATGGGGACAAACAAGCCGTCGGCGGATGGCCGGGAAGTCCCGGCTCTTGTTTTGCGTTCGCGGGATGTGGGGGGATATGTCCGTTGGTCCGCGCCGGCGGCCGTTGCGGCGGGGACGTGGTATGAATTCAGCGTTTGGCAGCGAACGGAAGGGGTGGATTTTGAAAATATTCGCACGCCGCTTTTTATTTCCTGGTTTGGTTCGGCGGATGGATCGGGATTGCCGCTTCGGCGAGATGCGGTGGAAATGTCGGAGGCGGGGGACGGAGGTTGGACGCGTCGGTGGATACGAGTACAGGCGCCGGAGCAGGCGCACTCAATGCGGGTGGAACTATCATTGCGTTGGGTTCACGCTGGGGCGGCTTGGTGGCATTCTCCGAGATTGATCGAGGCGGCTCCTCCGCCGGCACGGAAGGTGCGGATTGCCACCACTCGAATTTTGCCGACCTTTCCATCAACGGAGGAAAAAAATTTGCAGTTAATTGATGAAATGTTTGATCGGGTTGCGGCGGAAGGTGCGGATTTGATTTTATTTTCGGAGGTTCTTAATGATCGCGGTGTTCCAAAGCCATTGGCGGAGAGGGCGCAGACCATTCCGGGTCCGTTTACCGGGCGTCTTTCAAAAAAAGCGCGGGAGCATCACATGTGGGCCGCCGCCGCCCTGTACGAAAAAGATGCTGCCGGGCGGTTTTATATCACGTTGGTTTTGATCAATCGTGAGGGGCAGATTGCGAAAACTTACAGGAAAATTCATTTGCCCATGACGGAAGCGGAGGCGGGTGTTGTGCCGGGGAATGATTATGTGGTTGCCGATACGGATTTCGGGCGCGTTGGGCTTTTGATTTGTTGGGACAATTGGTTTCCCGAGCCCATGCGCATCATGAGCCTGCTTGGTGCGGAGATTGTTTTGCTGCCGATTGCCGGAGACAGCTGGGTCGGGCATTGGGATGCTGTTTCGAGGGCGCGCGCCATGGACAATGGCATTTATTTGGTTTCTTCGGCGACAGTCACGGACATTCCAAGCTGTATAATCAATCCTGCGGGAGACGTGATGGCCAAGGCGTCCGGCCCGTTTGATTATGCGCTTTGCGAGTTGGATCTTAATCGGGTTTGGACTCAAAATCGCCAGACGCTTCAGCTGGCATATACGACCAATTTGAACGAACCAAAACCGAATCCGGCCTGGGCTCCGGGAGCAGTTTCCGTCGGACGCAGTCCGGGAGACACCGCCGCCGCACACCGCGAGGATCGGCGTCCGGACACCTATGCTCCCCTTGTGGCAAATCCATCGGAAGTTCGAAATGCGGCCCGGGCAACGGCAGGCGATGGGGGGAAGACCACTTTTCAAAACAAACCACAAACTACCAGACCATGAAAATCCCAGTATTAAAAAACACCGTTTGTCTGCTGTTCTTAACATTCAGCTTAAGTGCTTTCAGCGTTTGTGAAGCCCGGGAAACGGTCATCACATTTATGGATCAGGCCGCATTGGACGCGGCTTTTCCCGAAAGCTTGCGCACATTGGATTTCAAAAATCACAAACCGGTTCTTTCAATATTGGAGGATCCGAAACGAGTCAGCCTTTTTACCGGAACAAGGGAGTATTCATCGGAAAGCGCCAAAGGGAGGCTGACCTTGCGGAGTGCGGAGACATTTTCGAAGGATTTGAATTTCCTTTCGGGCGGGGGTTTGCGGATTACGTTTGACAGGGTTTTTCTTGATTATCCCATGAAGGCGACCGGCTACAACGGGCGCTTTGGCATTGGAAATTCGTCCAGCGGGGGGATTGACCAAGATAATGCCATTTATTTTGAAATAAACAGGCAGACCAATACATTCAGCCTTATTGTCAGTCACGCGGGGGTTCCCACCACGCTGGCCAGTTGGACACAGGTTGAGGATGGGCAGAAGGATATTTTTCCCATAGACAAAAGCATTAACAGCATTTTCATACAGACGCTGGTGCTCACGGTTTCCGCCACGGCGTGGAATGTGGAGGTGACTTTTATGAACAAGCGCAATGAGGGTGCGGCGGTCACGCGCACAATGTCCGGATCATTCGATCCGGCGTGGACGGAGGAAACCTGGGGAAGTTCGACTTTTCTTGTGTTGGAGTCCAATGAAACCCAGACGGCCACCGATGGAGATGCGCGGTGGTGCGATCTTCAGGTTCAGTCCATTACCTTTGAGCCGCTTCGTTAAGGCGGACAAACACGGATGGGGTCATTATGAGTCAAAAGCCGAATTTTCTTTTCATCACCACGGATCAACAGCGCTTTGACACGATCCAGAGTCTTGGTGCGCCCCACATGTTGACGCCGCATTTGGACTGGCTGGCGGGAACCGGGGTGTCGTTTGAGCGCGCCTACACGGATTCGCCTGTGTGTGTCAGCTCCCGCGCCTGCATGTTGACCGGACGGCATTTTCACCGGATGCCCGGTTTTGGGTGGTGGGGACAGCCCTCGGCGGAAGATCCCCAAAAAACACTGCCCGCACTTTTGACCCGCGTGGGATATCAAACTCATGGCTACGGAAAATTTCACTATCATCCAACCACCTGCAATTACGGGTGGGAGCACATGGAGCCGCTGGCGTTTTATTATCGGGAAGCGCGGGAATGCGGATTAAGGCCGATGGATCACGGCCTTGGTCAAAATGAAATGGAGCCCGTCATTGGTACCGTGTCCGAGAACGAAACATTGACGCATTGGACCGTCGAACGCGGCATTCGTTTCCTGGAAACACGCGATTCCACCCGTCCATTTTGTTTGTATCTGGGGTTTTCGAAACCGCATCCGCCTTTTGATCCTCCGCTTTCCTATTGGAACTTGTATCAAAATCGCACCATGCCTCCGCCGGTTTATGGTGATTGGTCGAAAAATCCGGATGAAATGCCCGCCGGATTCATGGGGCCGACTTGGGCGTTAAACGGGTGTGACCGATGGAGCGGAGAGCAAATTCGTGAGATGCGGCGCGCCTATTTTGCGCTCATTACCCATATTGACTATCAGCTTGGCAGATTGTTCGCGCGACTGCGGGAGTTGGGGTTGTTGGAGACGACATGGATTGTTTTTACGAGCGATCATGGAGAAATGCTGGGCGATCATCACATGGGCGCCAAATCGGTTTTCCTCGAACCAAGCGCACATGTGCCGATGCTTTTGCGTCCGGCGGATGGGCACGGATCTTTGCGCGGAACCAGCTGCGATTCGATTGCGAGTATGGCGGATGTTCTCCCGACATTTTGTCAATTGGCCGGAGCGGAAATTCCGGAGCGGTGCGATGGAATCAGTCTTGTGGATCAGGCGAACGGCACACGCCGTCGTGATCGGTTGTTTTTTCACGTCGGCCCCATGCGCGGCGTGATGGGCGAAATGGCGGGCGTCCTTGACGGTTCGTTTAAGTATATGTGGTCGGCCTCCGGCGGTGATGAGTTGTTGTTCAATCTTGAAAAAGATCCGCAGGAGACGGAAAACCTCGCTGAAAATTCCGGACATCAGGAAACCCGGAGGCGGCTTGCAAAGCTTCTTGCGGAGGAAATGCAGGCGTCCGGTCATGCTTTTGCAGCCTCCGGCGATTTGGTTCCAACGACGGAAAAACTTGCGCGCACCCAGGTGCGCGCCGCAGCATGGCCGGGATTTCATTCCCGTGATCACACACCGGAGGATTTGCTACATTGATTATGAAATATTCTGATTTTTCCATGATTCGTCGGGCCCTCATGGGGGCGGCCTTTTTGTTCTGCGTTGGCGCACTTTTTGCCGAGCCGGCAATAAAACTTTCCACGGATCGCGAGAGCGCGCTTTATTCCAAAGGGGAGTCGGCGAAGTTTACTTTGGAAGTGACGGATAATGGCGAGCGTGTGACATCCGGGACTGTGAAGGTGAAATTTGGAGTGGCTGGCGGGAAGGATTTGCTGAATCAGGAATTTGATCTTGCTCAGGCGAATCCGGTTGTTTTCGAGGGAACGCTTGAGGAGCCGGGATTTTTGCTGGCCACGGCCATCGGGATTTCAGAGGCGATCAAGGGCAAGAGCGCGCGGGCAGGTGTGGCATTTGATCCCTTGGGCATTGTTTCCGGTAATGAATTGCCTGCTGATTTTCGAAGCTTTTGGGAAGAGGGACGCGCCATGCTGGCGGACAAGCTGGTCAAATTGGAAAAACTGCCCGCCTATTCCACTGCAAAATACACATCCTATTCAGTCACTGTCGAGGTTCTCCATGGTGAGCATCTTTACGGATTTCTCACCGTTCCCAATCAACCCGGAAAATACCCCGTCGTGGTAAATATTCCGGGTGCGGGGCCGGGAGCTTCAAAACCGAGCCTCGAATGGGCCGATAAGGGCGTCATTTCCCTGATAATGAATGTACATAAGTTTCCCGTCATTCTTGGTGATGCCGATGCCAATGCGCGTCAATATAAGGAGCGTTTGGCAAAGGTGTATTATCCAAAGGATCAGGCCGGTGACCGAGATCGCTATCACTTTCGTAATGTCATTCTTGGAATTGACCGTGTGATAAATGAAATCGCAAAACGTCCGGATTGGGACGGAAAACATCTTGTGATGGACGGATCAAGTCAGGGGGGCGGCCTTTCACTGATTTTGAGCGGATTTAATCCCCATGTGACGGCGGCGGCCGCCAATGTCCCCGCTTTGTGCGATCATGGTGCCGCCCGTTTTCATCGTCAGGCCGGATGGCCGAATCTTGCCGCCAACAATCCAAAGGCTGCTGAAGTCTCCGCCTACTACGATGTCGCCAATTTCGCGCCGTCCATTCGCTGTCCGGTCTTGGTTTCCGCCGGATTTATTGACACCACATGCTCGCCGGCGAGCGTCTATGCCGCTTGGAATCGTATTCCCGAGGGAAACAAAACCATATTCGACATGCCTCGTATCGGACATTCCGTTTCCCCTGGCTATATGGCTAAAAAAGGCCCGTGGGTGAATGATCAGTTGGGATTGAGTTCGGCTTCGTCGGACGCTTCACAAAAAGCCGGTGTTTCGCCGTCCGCTCCCGCCACCCCTTCGAAGGGCGTTGAGGAAAAACTTGCGCCGTCCAGTGCGGAAGGAACCAGGATTGAGTGGTTGCATCGGGAGACATTTTCGGATGCCGACTGGGGGGATCGTTGGCGGGTTGAAACAGAGCACTCTTTGGTTCGCATCCATTCCGGCGGCAAGGGTCTTGAAATTTGCAATGATCCGAAAAATCCTCAAAAAACAGGAGGGACAACGGTTTGGTTTAGTGGGGATGTTCCCGATCATTTGGCGGTGCGATTGCGCGCAACCAATGGGCCCTCTTTGGAAAACAACGCCTGCAATTTGAATATGATTCTTCGGGCAACGCAGGCGGATGGTGCGGCGCTTATTTTTGGAACCCGCACCGGCGATTATCCTGAGCTTCATCGGGAACAAAATTATATCGTGACATTTACCGGAGGCTATAAACCGGGATGGAGCCGCGTCCGCCGAAACCCAGGGTTCAAACTTGAATCCGAGGCGGAAATTCGCAGCGAACCCGGACAAACTTATGAGCTTTTGTATTTCTTTGAAAACGGCCGTTTACGCACATGGATCAATGGAAAGCTTGTGCATGATTGGACGGACTCCCATCCGTTGCCAAATGGAAAACTCGGACTGCGCACTTGGCACAGTGATATTTTGATCCATTCCATCGATATCGGACAAATCCTCCCGGCCCAGATAGCTAAATCCTAGTCTTTATAAACTCCGGATTTTGAGGGAATTAAACACCAACGCTACCGCCGCCGAAAATCGGTCAATGGCTGATTCTTGGTGTGATTCAGGCTTCGAACATCTCGGCGGGTGGAGCAGTGCGAAGAATTTGCACATTGGTCATTTCTGTAGCCTGAGAATTGATTTCCTCAATACCGTTTAATTTATTTTCAAAAAGATAGACGGTTAATATTTTGTCCGGATTGGGTTTGCGGACAACATTCAATGCAATGCCTCCGGCGCTGTTAAAGGTGTTGTTGGCGAGGGCGACTTTTGGCTCGGTTAATTTGGCGTCTGTCGGGTTGACAAGCAGGACGGCGGAAAAACCGGGGTTGGTGGAAGTGATGACATTATTCTTTAGCGCCACCTGCTTGAAGCTGTTGCCGACGGTGAGCAGAGATTCTGCGTCAGTCGTGATTTTATTGCCAATAAGAATCCATTCATGTTCCGGCGACCAGTCGCCGCCTGCCTGCATGGAGGTTTCTGAAATTTGATTATCTTCCAGCAGGAATGTGGCGATTTGAGTTCGTAATTGTGAGTTATTGACCTTGCAGCCCTTAAGTATCGAAGTGGAGCGGCTGATGAAAAGCTCGCCGTTTTCGATGGTGCTATTATAGGCCTCGAATCCTCCGCCGAGATTTTTGATGTTTTTGACATCACATTCCACAACCTTGGCATTGAGTCCGCCGTCGGAGATTTTGCATTTGAAAAAGAAAGTGGCTGTAACGCCAGCCTTGTTGCCAGCGCTTGCGGCACCATTTCCACAGATGCAATCTCGAATGCAAAATTCCACATCGGGTTCTTCGGTTTGTGTTTTTGTGGAAACCCCTCCGGAGGAGGTGTTGTTAAAAATGCGTGGATAGCCGGTGCGGTTGCGCGTGCCGAAATAAAAGCTGGCCGCTTTAAACGTATTGTTGCGAAAGACCGTGCTCTTCGTGCGATCCCACATGTGGGCTTTCATCACATTGTTTTCCACCACGAAATTTAATCCATCGCAGGTGAGAAATTCATTGTGAGGATTCTCTTCGAAGACATTGTTGCGGAACGTGAGATCCTGCATCATGTCCCATCCATCCTCGGCATCGAAGGCGCATCTGGCGGATTTTTGTCCGCAGTTTTTGAAGCTGCAGCCTTCGACCAACAGATTGGTAAAGCCCGAGGGAGCCATGCCCACGCAACGGATGTTTTCGTGATGCACATTCACAAAGGCGCAGTTGTAGGGTTGAAGGAAATTAAAGACGTATAAATCCTCCGGCGTTTTGTCGCTGAAGAGCGTAAAGCGCGCAAACTTGGCATTCTTCGGCGGGTAGAGGCGCCGATACATAAAGCCTTCTATACTCTCGATAAATTTCTGATCCGCATCATAGAAGCTGGCTTTATAGACCCAATTTCCGGCGGGGTTGCCCTGATACCCCAAATATTTGCCCAACTGAATAAAGCCGCAAGCGGCAATGGAGTCGCTGATGTCCACCGGCTCTGCATTGGTTGTGCGTTCACTGGAGGGCACGACTTCGCCTTTTTCATTGATGTTGCCAGGAACGAATTTCCCCACTTGCTTTGGTCGCGCGGCTGTAAAAGGAAGTTTTACTTCTCCGCCCTCATTGCCCATATAGGTGTTAGTGCCATAGCCCGTGACATCCACCACTTTGATGTTTTCGTAGGAGCAATATTCCGCCGACAATCCCAAGCCGACGGCGTGGACCCATTCGGAGTTGTTGGTGGCTTTCTCGAAGTCATGCTCCTTGAGATCCCCTTCAAACGTGCCATTGACAACGTGGGAATCAAAACACTTCACCATTTCAAACATCATGGTGCTGTTCAGCGCATTGGGATTGAGTTTGAAAGTTGAGCCGTTCATATCCAGCGTCAGATTGCTGGCCATTTGCACGGTATCATTTTCATCCAGACGATAAGTTCCCTTGGGCAGCACCACCTTCCGATAGCCATTATCAACAGCCCATTGGAGCATCGCCGTCAGCCCCGCCGTTGTTTCAATGGGGTGGGAGTTATCATTGAAAATAGAAAACTTTTTCAGGTCGGGATGATAGACCTTATCCTCGGGAATTATTTGCTCCTTGGGATCAATCACTAGGAATTCCTGATAGAGGCGGTGGGATTTGCGGCCCTGCTTGTCGGTGGCCTGAAGGGCAAAGAGGACTTTTCCCTTGGGTAACGGATTTAATTTAAAGGAATTGTCGCCGATTTTGACATTGGAGAGGGTGGATTTTACGCCATTGACCCAATAGTCCACGGTGAAGGTCTCGGAGAAATCATCCTGCATGTAATCCTTCTGATCAAAGTCGGTTATATAGTAGTTGATGACGATTTCCTTGCCG
>JACTMZ010000141.1 GCA_014584375.1 Verrucomicrobiota bacterium
CGCAGCGAGGAACAGTATTCGGTGGACGTGAATTATGACGGACTTGTGGATGACATCGCCGAAGGGGATGTCGTGCTGGTGGACAACGGGAATCTCCACATGAAAGTGCTGGGCAAAAAGGAAAACAGCGTGCGATGCGAAGTGCTGACCAAGGGCGTGCTTGGATCGCGTCGCCACATCAATTTGCCCGGCGTCCGGGTCAATCTGCCTCCGCTCACCGACAAGGATTTGGGCGATCTCGCGCTCGGAGTCGAGCTGGGCATGGATTATTTTGCGCTGAGTTTTTGCCGTGAGGCTGCGGATATCGAAGTGATGAAAGCCGAGCTTTCCCGCCTGGGCAGCGACGCCCATGTCATTGCCAAAATCGAGGATCAACACGCCGTCAAATTCATCGGCGACATCATCGCAACGGCGGATGCCATCATGGTCGCCCGGGGTGATCTGGGCATTGAATGTCCGATGGAAGAACTGCCGATCATTCAACGACGCATCGTCAAAAACTGCCTCAAAACCGGCGTTCCGGTCATTGTTGCCACGCACATGCTCGAATCCATGATCACCAATCCCCTGCCCACCCGCGCGGAAATCACCGATGTGGCAAACGCCGTCTTTGAACAGGCCGATGCCATCATGCTCAGCGGTGAAACAAGCGTCGGCCGCTATCCGGTGCAATGCGTCGAGATCTTCGACCGCGTGGCACGTCGCATCGAACGCAGCGGCGGTGCGGATTTTGCCTCAGCGGCAACACTCGGAAGTCCGCGCGAAAAAACGGCGGCGGCGGCCGTCAGTCTCGCCAACAGCTTCCCGCGTTCAAAAATCATCGTGTTCACCCGCTTCGGAAACATGGCCCGCTTTGTGTCGCACCTTCGCCCGAAGAGCGCGCCCATCCACGCCTTTGCTCCGGATGACCGCGTTTGCCGCCGCATGGCGCTCCTGCGCGGCGTGCGGGCCCACTGCATGAAGTTTTATCCGGAACCGGACAAAAATGTCTTTGCTGCCGAGGAGGCTCTGCTGCTCAAGGGCCTTGCGACATCCGGAGATCACCTTGTCGTCGCCACCGACATTATCGAAGGCGATCGCCTTCACGCCTCGGTGCAACTGCGAATCATCCCGTAGGACACCGCAGTCAAACCGTCGGCAATTCCGAAAGCGCGGACGCGATTTCCTCGTCGGGATATTCGTAGTTTTGCAACTTCCCCGCGAGATAATCGGTGTAGGCTGCCATGTCGAAATGGCCGTGTCCGCTCAGGTTGAAAAGAATGGTGCGCGTCTGCCCTTCCTCCCGGCAAATTTCAGCCTCGGCTACCGCCGCCGCAATGGCATGAGTCGCCTCGGGAGCGGGCAAAATGCCTTCATTGCGCGCAAAAAGCAGTCCGGCGGCAAAACAGTCCAATTGCTGAACATTGCGCGCCTCAACCAGGCCTTCATTGACAACATGACTCACCAGCGGCGCCATCCCGTGATAACGCAAACCGCCGGCATGAAATCCCGGCGGCATAAAACCGCTGCCCAGCGTGTGCATTTTTACCAGGGGCGTCATTTGCGCCGTGTCTCCGAAATCATAGGCAAACTTGCCGCGTGTCAGCGACGGACAGGCCGCCGGCTCGACGGCAATAATGCGATAATCGCGTCCGCCGCGCAAAGTGCGACCAAGAAATGGAAACGCAAGGCCCGCAAAATTCGACCCGCCTCCGGCGCAGCCGATAATGATGTCCGGCTCATCACCCGCAATTTCCATCTGCTTCAAACACTCCTGACCAATCACGGTCTGATGCAGCAACACATGGTTGAGAACACTGCCAAGCGCATATTTCGTATCCGGATTTTTGGCAGCCACCTCCACCGCCTCGGAAATGGCAATGCCGAGGGAACCCTGACATTGAGGATCAGACGCAAGAATGGCTCGACCACAGTCGGTCTGCGGACTCGGACTTGGCACAACCTTCGCGCCATAGGCCTCAATCAGCGCACGCCGATAGGGTTTTTGATCATAGCTGACGCGCACCATAAAGACTTCGCATTCGAGGCCAAGAAAGCTGCAGGCCAGCGCGAGGGAGGAGCCCCATTGACCGGCACCAGTCTCGGTGCTGAGACGGCGGACGCCCGCCTGTTTGTTATACCACGCCTGCGCCACGGCAGAATTCGGCTTGTGCGATCCGGCGGGACTCACGCCTTCGTATTTGTAGTAAATTTTGGCCGGAGTTTGCAGGGCCTGCTCCAGACGGCGGGCGCGAAAGAGCGGCGACGGACGCCATTGACGAAGAATGCGGCGCACTTCGCCCGGGATGGGAATATCCCGCTCGGCGGACATTTCCTGCGCGATCAGGGCGTCTGGAAAAAGCGGCTGCAAATCCTCCGGCTGCAAAGGCTGGCGTGTTCCGGGATGAATGACCGGAGCCGGCGGTGCGGGCAAATCAGCGACAATATTGTACCAGGTTTCGGGAAGATCCTTTTCGGGCAGCAGATATTTGACGGTTTCAAGCATGGTATGGGTTTGGGGCTTCCGGCAACGCTACACGCGCCACGTTCGCTTCGGAAGCCGCAAAACAGCACGAGCGTCAATCCCCCTTCCTCGTGTAAACGGCGGACGCCCTTTGGGTCACACGGGCCAGATCGCGCCGCAGTTCCGCAGGTTCGCAGACTTCGGCCTCGTCCCCCCAGCCAAGGATCCAGTGGCGCAGATCGGGCGACAGCCCCACGTGCATCTCAAGAACAAGGCGCCCTCCCTCATGACGTAACTTTTGCGACGAATGCCAGGAACGCTCGGCGACAAGACGGGCCGCCGCACCGCGAAAACGAATTTTGACACGCCGAACATTCCCGCCTTGAAACACCGCAAAACTTCCCTCGAGAATTTTTGCCAGGGAGAAATTCTTCGGACGCCGAAACTTTTTCCCCGTCCTCTTCACTCCAGTCACACGCGGAAGGGCAAAAGTCCGCAACGCACCGCGATCCACATCGTGCGCAAAAAGGTACCACTGGTGCTCAATGCACCCGAGATGATATGGACGCACCGTCCTCGTCTCGGAAGAGGCATCCGCCAGCTTGTGATATAAAAAGACAACCTCGGCACCATCCGTCACCGCACGAGCCAGAGCGTCAAAAATCCTCATGTCCGCCAGACTCGCGCCGCTGCTGCGCACGGAAAGCGCCTGTTCCAATTCATGCCACGCCACATCCATTTCACCGCCCAGCGCATTGCTGAGCTTCCGAAATGCGTCGGTCAGCGGACGTTCAAACGGCGTGCCCCGGAATTGTTCCAAGGACTTTTGCGCCAAAAGCAGGGCCGCCACCTCGCCATGCGTGACTTTCATCATGGGAAAATCATGCACCGCCGCCGTGTAAAAATAACCATGCCGCACCGGATCATATCCCAGCGGCAGGGTCAGGCGATCCCGCATGAAATCAATGTCCCGCATCACCGTCTTGGAGGAAACTTCCAATGTGTCGGCCAAACTCCGGCAGTTGGGAAATGCACCGGATGCAATCTCCTGGTGAATCTTCCACATGCGCTCCATCGGCGGACGACTTGTACGTTGAGCCGGCACGCGACGCGTCCGGCTGATTTTTTCTTTAAATTTTTTAGGCATGGGACAGCGAATGTCCTACCCATTCCCTCAAACTTGCGGGCGATGAAAGCAAAAAATCACACTCGCAGGACAACCGGCGTTTCCAAGTGTCACAAAGCGGAGGAGATTCTGCCGTTTGAACTCGGCACGCATCTTTTCGCCATGATCCGCCGCAACATCACGGCAAAGGGGAAGGCTGCACCGTCTCAGGATATTCAGCTTACATTCGCCTTGTGAGCAAAAATGCGGGCGCTTCCCGTCGCCGCCGCGCGAATTTCAAAAGTTTTTCGCTATGTTTCGCGTGCGGATCGTCATCCGCCGAAAATGGCGTAGAGCGCATACAATCCAGCCAACAGCCCGATTCCGACACAGCTCCATGCCACGATGGAAAGAATGTCCCTCGGTGCCTCCCCCTTGGGAATCGGGGACATGTTGTGAAAGCCCTTCGGTCTTCCCTTCTCCAAGGCTCCCTCTTGGGAAATTTCTTCCGACACCGGAGTTTCGATGGAAACAACAGCGGGAGCGGCGGCAGCAAGCTCCTCAAACACAGCCCGAACATTGCCAAAGTGAATTTCGTCGCCACCACGGATATTTGTCTCTCCCTCCACCCTTTCGCCGTTGAGAAACGTTCCGTTTGTCGAGTTCAAATCACGAAGCACGGCTTCTTCTCCCTGCAGCACAATTTCCGCATGACGGCTGGAAACCGAACCCTCCTCCAACTGAACCTCATTGTCGCTCAGACGACCCACAGCGAGTTTGTTGTCCACAAAATCATGGGTCGTCGGACTGTCTTCGGGGAAATAAACCGTCAAGCGCATGGTGGAAAAGTATCAACCGCATCCCTCCGCATCAATCAGTAAAGCACAACGGCATCCCCCGCGTGAACGGAGGATGCCGCAAGAAGATTGCCCCGAATGAGCCGTCACGGTCCAATTCCCGATCCCTTGTGGACAAGGGCGGATGACCGTCGCAACCACCGCGGACTTCCAATCAAGGCGTGTCCTTGGCCGTCGCGACCCAGCCTCCTGGGAATGCCAAATACGGTTCGGGGCTTGGACCCGCTTAATCGAACTCTCCAGGGCAAATTACTGTCGCTGTGCGAAAGAGCTACTGACGAAAAACGGCTCCCAGCTCCGCCTTCATCCGATCGCGCAATGTTTCAAGAGCGCGGTCAACTTCATCTGCGGTCAATGTCCGGGCCTCATCGCGGAAAGTCAAGGTGATAGTCAGGGAACGCAGTACAGCGTCCAATTTTTCACCGGATTCGTCGCTGAAAACATCCTTTAGAAAAATATTTTGAAGATGCGGAACATCCGCTTTGCGAAGCCATTTTTCCACCTCCGCATACCGCACCGTCTTTGGCAAAATCGCCGCAAGGTCGCGTTCCACAGGAGGAAATTTGGGAAGAGGCGCCACCCGCACTGCTTCTGCCTTGGCCTCCAGCCAACGATCCACTGAGATCTCTGCGTAAAAGACCGGCGCTTTGGCATCAAAATAAGCCGCCTGCTCACGCGGCAGACGGTGCAAAACGCCGCTTGCAAGCGAATTTTCCAGCCGCCCGGACAATCCTGCGTCAGGAGTCGAACTAAAAGTCATTTTTCCGAAAACCGCCTCCACGACACCCTTGAGGTCATGAAAATCCGACTTGTCAAGCGCACCCTTCCACGTCGCAGCAACGGAACCCGTGACAATTATCCCCAGCGCCGTTCTTTCCCCGCCGGCGGAAAACACGCGGCCAATCTCAAAAAGCCTCACCGACGCCGCCCCGCGCCGCAAATTGTTTGCCAGTGCCGCAAAAAGTCCCGCGCGCAAATCCGGACGCAACAACGCCTGCTCGGCACCCAGCGGATTGCGAATCGCTGTCGCATCTGCACCATTCACCCCCGCACGACTCAAGGAGTCTGCTGACACAAAATGCGAGGTGCGCGCCTCGCTGAATCCCTGTGCCCGCAGGCGCTCGCGCAGAATCTCGGCGCGGTCATGCCTCCGATCAGCCAGACTCGATGCCGACGGAAAAGCGCGCAGCCTCGAAGGAACGCGATGGATGCCCGCCACACGAATGACTTCTTCAATCAAATCCGCCTCGCGCGTCAAATCCGGGCGATACGACGGCGTACGCCAACGGCCTGCACCGGAAAATTCAAGACCCAGCCTGCGAAGAATCGCCGCAATTTCATCATCCGAAACGGCCAACCCCAGCAAATTGCGGCAATTGTTTCCATCGAGGGAAACTTCCCGCGTGTCATCCGGCGGACTCCCCGCAACGAGCGTCAATTCGTCAGCTGTCCCCCCAGCGATTTGCAAAATAAGTTCCACGGCACGGGCGGATGCCGCCAGCGTTCCAGACGGATCAACACGTCGCTCAAACCGATAACTTGAGTCAGTCTGAAGCCCGAATTCGCGCGCTGTTTTGCGAATGCCCGACGGCTCAAACCATGCGCTTTCCAGAAGCAGGTCCACCGTGGTCTCCGTCACCGCAGTCTCCACCCCGCCCATCACTCCGGCCAGGGCGACGGCTTTGGATTGATCGGCAATCACCAGATCATGGGCGCGCAGAACAAGATTGCCGCCGTCCAATGTCCGCAGTTGCTCGCCTTCGCGAGCCGCGCGCACTGCGATATCGCCATCCAACTTGGCAAGATCAAAGGCGTGGAGCGGTTGCCCCGTTTCCAAAAGTACATAGTTGGTGACGTCCACCACATTGTTGATCGGACGCAAGCCCGCCGCAGTGAGCCGCGTGGCAAGCCACGACGGACTTGGGGCAATGCGAACGCCGCGAATCACGCGGGCGGTATAAAACGGACATCCCAAATCGGACAGGCGTACGCGATCCCCCGCCGGAGTTGTGGGCGGCTCTGGCAGTGCGGGTGCGAGGAATTCGGTTTGTGTCAGCGCACTCACCTCCCGGGCCACGCCGCGAAGACTAAGCAAATCAGGGCGATTCGGCGTCACTTCCAATTCAAGCACGGTGTCAGGCGGAAAAAGTTTTCCCACGGGACTTCCCACCGGTGCATCCGGCGAAAGAATCAGCAAACCGGCGGCGTCTTCAGCCAAGGCCAATTCCTTTGCGCTGCACATCATTCCATCGGAAACAACGCCGCGCAGCTTGCCGGACTTGATTTTAAAATCCACGCCCAAAACCGCGCCGGGAAGAGCCAGGGGAACCTTGTCGCCAACCTTGTAATTCTTCGCCCCGCACACAATTTGACGCGGACTCCCCGAACCGTCATCCACACTGCACACGCTCAAACGATCCGCATTGGGATGCGGCTCACTCGACAAAATCTGCGCGACAACAACCTTGTCGGGAATCTCCCCCCGCCCTTCACGTCCAATAACCTCCGTGCCGCCATTAGTCAAAATTTCAGCCAAAGCATCCGCCGATCCCGGCAGATTCACAAACTCCCCCAGCCACTCAAGTGAAACTTTCATCGGACAAATTGCGACAGAAACCGCTGATCATTTTCAACAAACATCCGGATGTCCGGAACGCCGAACAAAATCATGGCCAAGCGCTCCAGGCCAAATCCAAAGGCAAATCCCCGCACCCGGCGCGGATCGTAAGCATCATCGCCGCGCCGTTCACTAACCCTCTCAAATACGGCAGGATCCACCATTCCGCATCCGGCCAACTCAAGCCAGCGTTCGCCGCCGCCCAACGCAGCCGCGCGTACATCCAATTCGTAACTCGGCTCGGTGAATGGGAAAAAATGCGGACGAAACCGCACCTTGGTATCCGGACCGAACAGCTCCCGGAAAAAATACTCCAGCGTTCCCTTCAAATCACCGAGCGTGACATCCTCGTCCACATAAAGCCCCTCCATCTGCGTGAACTGGGCGAGATGCGTGGCGTCCACCTCATCGCGACGGTAGGCGGCACCGGGAGCAATGATTCGAACCGGCGGTGCTTGCGTTTCCATCGTCCGAATCTGCACCGTCGAAGTGTGCGTGCGCAACAAACGTCCGTCAGGAAGATAAAATGTGTCCTGCTCATTGCGCGCCGGATGATCCGGCGGCGTGTTCAAGGCGTCAAAACAATGCCACTCCGTTTCAATATCCGGCCCCTCGGCCAACGCAAATCCCATCCGACGAAAAATTTCCACCGCCTGTTTTTGCAATTGCTGCAAAGGATGCATGGCACCAGCGACGGACGCCGTTCCTGGAAGGGTCGGATCCACGGCGGACATCTCGGCTTCCTCGGCGGCGGCGCGAAGCTCCGACAGCCGGGCATCCAAAGCTCCCGTGATTTCCCCTCGCAGCGCATGAAGGAGCTTCCCGGTTTCCGGACGCTCCTCCTTTGGCAAATGCCGCATCCGCTCCCCAGCCTGCGTCAGACGCCCCGAACGACCGGTGCAAGCCACGCGGACCCGCTCAAGTGCGGTTAAATCCGCTGCGGCGGCAATGTCACGCAACGCCTCCTCCCGCAGGGCGGACAATTCTTCACGCATGATTTAAAAGATGCATTGCAGCGCGGCGCACCGCGTACGCTTCCGGGAATCAGGCGGCTTTCAACGCAGCGGCGGCCTTGGCCACAACCTGGTTGAATGCGGCTTCATCCGCCACGGCCAAATCAGCCAGCATCTTGCGATTGATGGCGATGGACGCCTTGCGCAGCCCCTCAAGAAGGCGGCTGTAGGTGATTCCTTCGGCGCGACAGGCGGCGCTGATGCGGGTGATCCACAGGCTGCGGAAATTACGCTTGCGCGTCTTGCGGTCGCGCGTGGCCCACACCTGGGCTTTCATCCGCGCATCCTTGGCATAGCGAAACAGCTTGCTGCGGCGGCCACGATAGCCCTTGGCTTTCGAGACCATTCTTTTGCGCCGCTCACGACTGGCCGGCGCGTTTGTTGCTCTTGGCATTTGTTTGTCCCGCCTTGCGGCGGTCTCCGTGGGACGAATCGTTTCGTTGTTCAGCCTCGCACCTCATCCATCCCGTGAGCCCCGATGTCGCGGAGCCAGGCGCGAAAGCCGGCGTCAATTTTTAACCAAATGGAAGATTCTCCTTGATGCGCGCCATGTCGCTGACATCCACAAGGATGTTTTTGGCGAGCTGGCGCTTGCGCTTGGCGCTCTTGGACGACAACAAGTGCCGCCGTGAGGCCTGGGCGCGGAGAACCTTTCCGGAAGCCGTGACCTTGAATCGCTTGGCCACAGCCTTCTTTGTTTTTCTACGAGCTACCGGTTTCGGCATAAGCGAAAAACAATATGGAAACATTCACCCCAGGGCAAATCTTTTT
>JACTMZ010000175.1 GCA_014584375.1 Verrucomicrobiota bacterium
GGAAACTCCGAAGATTTCCGGCTCCGATCCATCTTAATCCGGCTCATGTTTCTGACAGGATTGCAAAATCCTTTGGTCGGCGACTTGCAACGTTGCCTTGCATGTTTTTTGACTCCCTTTATCACTTTGGAATGAAATCAGGTCTTTGCTCCGTCACATTTCGCGCGATGACAGTGGAGGAAATTGTGCCTTTGGTGGCGGCGTCCGGTTTGTCGGTGATTGAATGGGGAGGGGACGTGCATGTGCCGCATGGTGATGTGGAAAAGGCCCGACGAACGGCGGATTTGACCGTCGCCGCCGGGCTGGAAGCCGTCTCCTATGGTTCCTATTATAGAGCGGGGGTAAGCGAAGCGCAGGGGCTGCCTTTTTCCTCCGTTCTCAAAACCGCCCAAGCGCTGGGTGCGAATCGGATTCGCATTTGGGCCGGCGCGTCCAATGCCGAAGATGTGGATTCCACCGGATGGACGGCCATCGCCGATGACATTCGTCGAGTGACGCAATATGCGGCGTCAGCCGGTATTTCCGTGGTCTTGGAATTTCATAACAATACGCTGACCAACACCTATGCGTCTGCGCGCCGACTTTTGGAGGAGTTGCCGGAAACCGGTTTGATTTGGCAGCCATTGAGCCGACTGAGCGCGGAGGAAAATCTGGCCGGATTGCGTCTGCTCGGCCCATGGGTTCATCATGTTCATTGTTTCCATTCCGCTCCGCCCACCGCGCCCTTGGAGGCGGGCGCGGAATTTTGGAAATCCTATTTGGCTGAACTATATGCCCTGCCTTTGGTTCGGTATGTTTTGCTGGAATTTGTAAAGGGCGCTGCCGCTGATCAATTTTTGGATGACGCCAAAACACTGAAACGATTGATGGGTGCTTCGAATGCCGTAATGTAGTGCCTGTTGTGGCAATCGGATTCGACAAAATGCGCGCGTTGATTTTTCAGACGTGTGTTCTTTTGATTCTGACCGGAGTGTTCCTGCGGGCGGATGAAGATTTGAAGGCGCGTAGGAATGCCCTGCAAAAATTTCAGGCTGACTGCCTCCAGGCGACGCCGGAGAGTTTGCCGGGTTTGATTGACCGCTTTGCGGAGATTCCGCCGGAGGATTTTCTCAAAGGCGACGCCTTTTTTGCCGTGGCGGACGCCTGGCTGCGTCAGCAGTCCTTTCCGAAGGATTTGGTGTTTCCGAAAAATTCCGCACTGCTGCCTGCGGAGGCACCGGACGCATCCAGAAATTTTGCTCCAGCCATCAGGCGGTATTGGGATGTGACCGCCCCGTTTCGCGCATTCCAGCAGTCTCGTCCGTCGCGGGAATCCACGAGATCCTTTTTGGGACATGAGCGGGAGTATTGGGACATGGTTGCGGATATTTTAAAGAATCGCAACGGCCCCTTCGCGGATCGTGTGTTGGCGTACACCTGGGGACATTGGTGCGGAACGGGAAGCGACCGGTTTTCCAATCCCCAGGCACTGCTTCTTTTCATGGCCCTCGCACGTGACGGCCGCTGGCCAGAGGCAGTCGGAGCCGCATTGGCCGTCCATTCCAAGGGGGCTTCAGTCGGCCTCGCCCGGGCGCTTTCCGCGATGCTGCCGCATCCGGAAGAGGTTGTCGCTGGAGGGTTGGCCTTGGAGGGCGGGCAGTCGGATTCGTTTGTGCGCGAGGAGGCGATTCGAAATCTTTTGGCGCTGATGTTGATTCTTCCGGGTGATGACCGCGTAAAGCTTCTTGTGGAGCTGACAGGTCAGGCGCCGCGAAATTCTCTTCGCGATTATTTCCGTGTGTTGGGGAAATTTGTTCCGAGACATCCTTCCGAGCGCGTGAAAGGAGGCAAAACGGTTTGGTTCGGGGGCTGGGGTGGCGACCTGGATGCCGTCACAGCAGAGGCCGCAAGTCCGGTTGCTCAGGAACAGGTGGAGAATTTTTTGCGCACTCAGGCCGCACCAGATCTTCCGGTGGACGCGGCAAAAATTCTTGTCCGAATTTTTCGCGAAAATCGGTTGCCGGACAGGATTCCCGCGCTCCGCCGCCTGCTGGATCATCCCTCCCAATCCGTGGCGAATGAGGCCGCCTCCGCGCTCACCGAAGCCGGAGAATCCTTTGTCATGCCTCCAAAAATCGGCCCTGTTCGCTATCGCCTTACCGTGGATGGGAAGCCCCATGCCGAACGGGAGATGTCCTGGCAGATTCCCAACAAGGTGGGATCAACCGCACGGACCGATGCGGAGGGCGTTTTGGAAATTTCTCGCGACATGTTTCTCGATGCCGGTGACGTGCAGGAGGTGCTTTTGCATACGGCGGAAATAACAGATCCCAGTCAGGCATGGTTCGGAACTTTGGTGTCCGTTCCCGGGAAAACGGATTCGCCGTATCCGGTCGTCATTTCCACGAAAAGCCAAAAATTCGCCCTTCATCTCGCACGTCCGGATTCCGAACTATCCGGCAGAAAAATGGAAGTCACCCTGTGGGGACTTCAGGATGAAAAAATTCAACGCGCCGGATTCTGGCCGCCTTCGCGATTTGTTTTTCCGATTTCCCAGGAGCTTGTTATTCCGAAAATTGCGCCGGGAACATACCGACTTGAAATCCGAATTCCGGGACATGTTTCCTGGAGTGACTTGTTCACCGTTGGCGAGGAGATGGAAATTTCCCTGGCCAAGGCGAGTGATGTGACTGTTGACGTCCGGCCTCCCGACGGCTGGCCGGAGGGTGCCGTCCTTCCCCAGCTTTGGCAGGGCGGCAAACGCGTTTCCGCCAATTGGGACGCCACGCGGCGTGTGTTTCGGGGTGTTTCTCCCGGCGATTACACCTTGCACATTCCTTCCAGTGCGGAAATTCGGAAATCAGTTTTCGGCGTCCTGCCCGACGAACCCGAATTTCCCGCCAAGGACATTCCCTTCACCATTCCCGCTGAACCGCCCCTGGACATGCGTGTGGAGTGATTTTTCTCCAATGTGGGGATTGCTGACGGCGCGTGAAAATTGCGCCATGATAAAGTGAGTCATGCGATGGATCAGCGCCAAGCAATGGAATGAGTTCGCCCGGGAAAACACAAACGCTCATCGCTTGGGAACGGGTTCGGACGGGTGGCTGGATCGCTATGGCGATCAGGTGATATGGAGCGGAACAAATCCTGCGGCGTGGGATTGGCGATCCGCATTGTCCAAATATTTTGATTTTTCCCCCAAGGTTTGGCTGACGCGCGAACTTTCCAAAAAGGCGGAGGGACGCGCATCCGCCCGGATTGTTCTTGGTGAGGGTGCGGAGAGGTTTTCCGTGCAGGAAGACGGGGTTTCCTATCATGTCGAGCCAACTGGCGGATATTCCACCGGGCTTTTTTTGGATCAGCGGTTGAACCGGCGTTGGGTGCGCGCTCTAAAGCCGGCTCGCACGCTGAATCTATTTGCATACACCGGGAGTTTTTCCGTTTGCGCCGCGTTGGGTGGCGGTCAGACTTTGAGCGTGGATGCTGCCCGGAGTCATTTGACGCGGGCGCGGGAAAATTTCGCACTCAACGGACTGGATGTGTCCAACGGCCATCGTTTTCTTGCGGAGGATGCGATGAAAATTGTTCCGCGATTGATTCGACGCGGAGAATTCTTTGATTTGATTGTGCTGGATCCTCCGACATTCGGACGCGGAGGCGGGGCGGTTTTTCGTCTCACCCACGATCTGCCGGTGCTTGTGCGCGGATGCTTTGATTTGCTGAATGCAAACGGCTGGCTTTTGGTTTCGTGCAATTATGCGGGATGGACGGCGCATGACTTGCGCCGCGTGTGCACGGACGCCCTGCGCGGGCGACGGCTTCGCGTCATGCCGGGGGAAAGTCCGCAGGAGATTCCGACGGGAGCCATTTCGTGGAAAATCAAAAAAGAGCAATAGCTCAAGAATTTGACCAATTTATACGGATGATATATTATTTAAACTAATGAACTTATCCGGCCGCAAGGCCACCCTCGACGCCAACGAAGCTGCAGCCGCCGTGGCTTACGCTCTTACTGAAACGCTCGCGATATATCCGATCACCCCTTCGTCGCCCATGGCAGAGCTTTGCGACGAGTGGTCGTCCGGGAAGCGACCGAACCTTTGGGGAACGGTTCCGCGCATGGTGGAGATGCAAAGCGAGGGTGGGGCGGCTGGGGCGCTGCATGGAATGCTGCAGGCTGGGGCGATGTCCACGAGTTTCACGGCTTCGCAGGGACTGCTCCTGATGATTCCCAATTTGTATAAAATCGCAGGCGAACTTCTTCCCTTTGTTTTGCATGTCACGGCGCGCACCGTTGCCACGCACGCACTTTCCATCTTTGGCGATCACTCGGACGTGATGGGCTGTCGTCAGATCGGCATGGCGATGCTTGCCTCCGCTTCCGTGCAGGAGGCGCAGGACATGGCGGCCATCGCTCATGCCGCAACATTGCGGACACGCGTGCCGTTCATGCACTTTTTTGACGGATTCCGCACATCGCACGAGGTGGGAAAAATTGACCTCATTGGGCATGATGTTCTCCGTGCCTTGATTCGGGAGGAGGATGTCGCTGCCTTTCGTTCGCGTGCCCTCACGCCTGATGCGCCGATGCTGCGCGGTTCGGCGCAAAATCCCGACACGTTTTTCCAGGCGCGGGAGGCCTGCAATCCGTTTTATGCGGTGACACCGGGTGCAGTGGAGGATTTGTTGGAGCAATTCTCCCAATTGACGGGACGGCATTACGGACTTTTTGACTATGAGGGGGACGAGCACGCGGAGAGGGTGATTGTGATGATTGGTTCCGGCGCGGAAACTGCGGCGGAATGCTCCGCTTGGCTTAATGCGCAGGGGGAAAAAACCGGCGTCCTCAAGGTGCGCCTGTATCGTCCGTGGTCACTGCAACATTTCATTGCCGCTTTGCCGGAAAGCGTCCGTGCAATCGCCGTTCTCGATCGCACGAAGGAGCCCGGGGCGCTGGGTGAGCCGCTTTATCAGGATGTGGTGACATCGCTGGCGGAGGCCCGTGTGCTTGGATTGCTGCCTCGGGACTGCAATCCGATTGTGATCGGCGGACGCTACGGTTTGTCATCCAAGGAATTCACCCCGGCCATGGCCAAGGCCGTGTTTGACGAACTCAAAACGGCGGCGCCCCGCAATCATTTCACAATCGGCATTACCGATGATGTCAGCGGAACATCACTGGATTGGAATCGTGATTGGGACATTGAACCGGACGACGTGACTCGCGCCGTTTTTTACGGATTGGGCTCCGACGGAACTGTGGGAGCAAATAAAAACACGATCAAAATCATCGGTGAGGAAACGGACAACTTTGCGCAGGGTTACTTTGTTTATGATTCGAAAAAAGCGGGGGCCGTTACCATATCGCACCTGCGATTCGGCCCACGTCCCATCCGCAGCGCTTATCTTGTCAGCCGCGCCAATTTTGTCGGCGTTCACCAATGGGAATTCTTCGACCGCCTGGACATTCTGGATGTTGCGGCTCCGGGTGCGGTTGTGCTTGTCAATTCGGTTCACGGTCCGGATGCCGTGTGGAATGCGCTGCCGGTGGAGGCGCAGGAAACAATTGTTGAGCGACGGTTGAAGGTGTTTGCGATTGACGGATACAAAGTGGCGCGTGAGACGGGCATGGGTGCCCGCGTCAACACGATCATGCAGACGTGTTTTTTCGCCATATCCGGCGTGCTGCCCCGCGAAGAGGCCATTGTGCAGATTAAGAAATCCATTGAAAAAACCTACGCCCGCAAGGGACCCGAGGTTGTTGCAAAAAACTTCGCAGCCGTGGACGCGACCCTGGCAGCTCTGCACGAAGTAAAAGTGCCGACGGCACCGGATGCGATTCGTCATCGTCCGCCGCCGGTTCCCGAGGAGGCGCCGGAGTTTGTTAAAAGGGTGACCGGCGTGATGTTGGCAGGGCAGGGGGATTTGCTGCCGGTGAGCGCTTTTCCTGCGGACGGAAGCTGGCCACTTGGCACGACAAAATGGGAGAAGCGCAATATCGCGCAGGAGATTCCCGTTTGGGACGAGAATCTTTGCATTCAATGCAACAAATGCGTTTTGGTGTGTCCTCATGCGGCCATTCGGGCGCGGTATTACGAACCTTCGGAATTGGAATCAGCACCGACGACCTTCAAGAGCGTTGCGTTTCGTTCGCCGACGATGAAGGGCTTGCAATACACCGTTCAAGTGGCGCCGGAGGATTGCACGGGTTGCACGTTGTGTGTGCAGGTGTGTCCGGCCAAGGACAAGGCGAATCCGCGACACAAAGCCCTCGACATGGCGCCACAACGTCCGTTGCGCGACGCCGAACGGCTGAATTTTGATTTCTTTCTCGGATTGCCTGAGCCGGATCGCAAGCTGATCAAGGCGGAAGTCAAGGCGACGCAGTTTTATCAACCCCTCATTGAATACTCCGGCGCCTGCGCCGGTTGCGGCGAAACGCCCTACCTCAAACTGCTCACGCAGTTGTTTGGCGACCGCCTTTTCATTTCCAACGCCACGGGATGCTCGTCCATCTACGGCGGCAATCTGCCGACCACGCCCTACACGGTCAATCGGGACGGACGAGGCCCGGCCTGGTCAAACTCCCTTTTCGAGGACAATGCGGAATACGGCCTGGGCCTGCGCATTGCGGTGGACAAGCACCATGAAGTCGCCGTCGAGTTGCTCAAGTTGCTTGCGCCGCATCTCGGTGACGATCTTGTCGCAGAGCTGATCGGCGGCTATGCGGGAGACGAAGCCGCCTTGGAAGCGCAACGCGCGCGGGTGGCCGTTTTGCGGGGGAAATTGCGGGGGATTGATGACATGGCCGCCCGGCGGTTGGAATTGCTCGCCGATTATCTTGTGAAAAAATCCGTCTGGATTGTCGGTGGCGACGGATGGGCTTACGACATTGGCTTTGGCGGTTTGGATCATGTTCTTTGGAGCGGGCGCGATGTGAACATTCTCGTCATGGACACCGAGGTGTATTCCAACACCGGCGGTCAGTCGTCCAAGGCCACCCCGATGGGTGCTTCCGCAAAATTCGCCGTTTCGGGAAAAACATTGCCCAAGAAAGATCTGGCGCTTTACGCCATGATGAACGGCACGGCTTATGTTGCGCGCATCGCCTTTGGCGCAAAGGACGGACAGACCGTGCAGGCACTGACCGAGGCCGAGCAATTCCCCGGCGTTTCCCTCGTCGTGGCCTACAGCCATTGCATTGCGCACGGCTATGCCATGCAATACGGACTCGATCAGCAAAAGCTCGCCGTGGATTCCGGATATTGGCCTTTGTTTCGATTCAATCCGCATCGCAATCAGCCGGGCGAAGAACGCCTCAAATTGGACTCAACACCCCCGAAGACGCCGTTGGAAAAATATCTCGCCAACGAAATGCGTTTTCGCACCGTGGAAAGAATCAATCCCGACCATGCACGGAATCTGCGTCAGGCCGCGCAACAGCAGGTGTCGGAACATTACAAACTCTACGAACGCCTGCGCGAGGTCATGAAAGTTCCTGCTGCGCAAGAGTGAAACGCATGGTGGTTGACACATGAGGGAAACTGACCCTGATGGATCTCACTACGGAATATCTTGGATTGACGTTGAAAAACCCGCTTTTGCCGGGTGCATCACCGTTGTCATATGACCTTGATGCCGTCCGCCGCTTGGAGGACGCCGGTGCTCCGGCGATCGTTATGGGTTCGCTTTTTGAAGAGCAGCTGGCCCTTGAGGAGCGGGCGGAATTCGAGGAGGTGACATCGTATGAATATTCCTCTCCGGAAGCTGCGGGATATTTTCCGGATGCAAGCAGCTTCACGCTCGGGCCGGAAAGCTATCTCGAGCAGATTGCCAAAATCAAAAAGGCGGTGGGCATTCCCGTTATTGCCTCGCTGAATGGAACCACGGCGGGCGGTTGGAGTCGTTATGCCCGTTTGATGCAGGAAGCTGGAGCGTCCGCCTTGGAATTGAACACCTATTTCCTGCCGACCGATCCGCTGCGCACCGGCAAGGACATCGAGGCGCAGATTGTTGAGGTGTTGCGTTCCGTTCGCAATGAGATTGACATTCCGGTGGCGGTCAAATTGTCGCCTTACTTCAGCGCATTGCCCAACTTCACCCTTCGTTTGGAACAAGTCGGAGCAAACGGACTCGTGCTTTTCAACCGCTTCTATCAGCCGGATCTCGATCCCGAAGCCTTGGATGTCAAAGTGACCCTTCAACTTTCCGATCCCTACGAACTGCGTCTGCGCCTGCGCTGGCTGGCCATTTTGAGTCCGCAATTGCGCCTCGATTTGTCCGCCAGCGGCGGTGTTCATTCCGGTCTGGATGTCATCAAGTCCCTCATGGCCGGCGCCACCACGGTGCAAATGGTGTCCGCCCTGCTTCAACACGGCCCCGGCCATTTCCGCAATGTCCTGGAATTTGTCAACATGTGGATTGAAAGCCATGAATACGAAAGCCTCGAGCAATTGCGGGGCAGCCTGAATTTAAAAACCGGGCCAGATCCGACCGCCTATGAGCGCGCCAATTATATGAAAATGCTTCAGAGCTGGCGCAAAATGACGAGTGGATTTGGAGCCATGCCCTGACGACCGTTTTTTAAAAACAAGAAACTTGTGACGGTTGGGCTTCTTTGGTAAATGTAAAAACTTTCGCGCGGTTAGCTCAGTGGTAGAGCACTACCTTGACACGGTAGGGGTCACAGGTTCGAACCCTGTATCGCGCACCA
>JACTMZ010000039.1 GCA_014584375.1 Verrucomicrobiota bacterium
AAGTTCGCATCTTCGGCTCCCGTGCCACCGGTCATGCCCGCCGTGCCTCCGATATTGATCTCGCCATTTCCGCACCCGATGCAACCACGGAGCAATGGCTGGAACTCACCGAAACACTCAACGAAGTCCCGATCATTTACGAATTCGATATTGTCCGCACCGATCGTGTCCTCAATCCCCGGCTCATCGAAAAAATTGCCCGTGAGGGTGTGCGGATCTATCCGGAAACCGGGATGAATTAATAAATGGGTGTCATTGAGTTGCCCGGCATAAATCCGCCTGCGGGTCGCCGATGGAACCATTGAGAAAATCGGCGCCCATGGTGTAGTTGGCGATGGCCATGCCCACGCTTCCCGCCGCACATGTTTGGGGTGTTTGATTTGAAATTTCCATTAATAACGTTGGAGGAGTTCGAGCAGGCGGCGGTCCAGTTTGTGTCCGTGAAAGTTCTCGTAGTGTACATCGGTTCGTTCGCTGTCGAGGATGCCGAAGGGGCCGCGAAAATTCCAAAGTGCCCAGCCAAAGCCGGCGTCACGCCAGTTGCGCAGACAGTCTTCGGCCCAGCGTAGAGTGACATCGTGCGGAGTGTGGTTGAAGGCGCCCCATTCCCCAACCATGACGCCGACGCCATGTTCCGCGAGCTGTTTCCAAGGTTCCACAGCATGGGTTCGGAGCCAGGCACCGTCTTGAAGCGTGGCGCTTGTGAGACTTCCGCTTTGCCAGCGCAACGAGCCGGGCTTTTCTCCATAGTGACTGTCCATGGACAAGGCGGATTCCTGCGAGCCGGCGACCGCAACGCCAATTTCCTGCAGGGAAAGCCAGTCTCCCTCGCCAACTTGTATGGATACGGCTTTTGTGCCGGCGGGAATGGATGCGGTGTAATCGCGCTCGTAGAGATTTTGCCAAATTTTCCACTGCTCCTTGTATTCGGCCTTGCGCCATTCGCCATCGCCGGGACCGCAGACAAATAATTTGTCGAGCAGGGAGACGCCGTCTGCCTTGACGAGCAGCCGTGCTCGGGAGGAGACGACGCCCACGCGCAGCCGCAGGGTTGCCCTGCGTGGAAACGGTCCGTCAATTCGAAGCGGCTGTGACAGCTCCTTTTTCCATGAGCCGTGCAGGAGGCCGTTGGCCCTGAGGCTGCGCGGCCACGTGGGCTGTGGGAAATGGTCGCTGTTTATCCATGTGGCACCGTAATGACTCACTTCCATTGGCATGTAGCCACGGGTGGCGGAGGCTGTTTTTAGTGTCGCCAGTTCCTTTACGGGTGTTTGACCCCAATTGGGTCCATCGCAAATGATCAATCGTTCGGGATCTTCGGCGCGAATGGCCTCCACGAGGCGTTTCATGACGGCCAGAAAGATATCGTGATCCACTTCGGCGGGTTCATTAAGCAGGTTGAAGCTCAGATTGGCATTGGGTATTCCGCAATAGCGTCGGGCAAATGCCGCCCAGTGCAGTGCGCACACGCGTTGAGCCTCCGCATCCGTCCAGAGGTTGCGTGACTCGGACGGCTTGGCCACCGTATAGCCCGGCGCACGGTGAAAATTGAGGCAGACATGGACGCCGTATTTGCCGCCCCAAGCCACGGCTTGATCAATTTGTCGCAGGGCTTCCTCTTCAAATTGCTCCCAATCATCATCGCGAATCCAGTCACGATAGTCCATCGGGAGACGCACGAAGTTGAAGCCCAGCTTCGCAATGAGTTGAAAATCCTCCTCGTGAAACGGTTCGTGTTTTCCATGAAATTGAAATTTCTCCAGCAAATTAAATCCGCGCCAGCGCGGCAGTTTTTCCGGCAGGGGATTGGGCAATGTCGCGGGAGCGCTGTATGCCACGATGGAAGAGAGAACAAGGAGTAGGAGCACCCGGATCATCCGTCGGCATGCGGAATAAACGGAAATCACAACCTCGGCAAGAGTGGGGGTGCTTTTCATTTTTATCTGAAATAAAACTGAAGAATGTTGAACATTGCGGCAGGTTTGTGGTCAGAAGCAGCCTGCAATGATACGTTTTTTACTTATGACGGCGATTTTTGGAACGGCGGCATCGGCTTTGGGCGTTAATTCGCCAGACACTTCAGGCAAACGGGAGGCGGCGCCGGCGCCCCTGATTCCGTTGAAGGACTTTTTTCGCAATCCGGTGGCAGCCGGCTATCAGGTGAGTCCGGGCGGCGATTACATTTCCTGGATGGCGCCGTGGGAAAATCGGTTGAATGTCTTTGTTCAGCCTGTGGACGGCGGCAAAGCCCTTCGTCTCACTTCGGCGACCAAGCGTAATGTTGCGGGATATTTTTGGGCTGCAAAGGATCAGATTGTTTATTTGCAGGACGATGGCGGGGATGAAAATTTCCATTTGTTTGCGGTCAATGCCGATGGTTCCGGCAAGAAGGATCTGACGCCGTTTCCCGGTGTTCGTGTGGGGGTGGTGGATGATTTGCGGGATGATGAGGATCACATTCTCATTGGGATGAACAAGCGGGATGCCCGCGTTTTTGATGTGTATCGCCTCAACACGCGCACGGGGGAGATGCGGATGGAGGCGGAAAATCCCGGCAGCGTGTCTTCGTGGATTACGGATCACGATGGCAGGGTGCGTGCGGCCGTGCAGACGGATGGAGTGAACTCCGAGCTGCTTTATCGCGCGACCGAGAAGGAGCCGTTTCGCAAGACACTTGTCACGGATTTCCGCGAGAGCGTGGATCCGATTTTTTTCACCTTTGACAACAAGGAGTTGTATGCCTCGTCCAATCTGGGGCGCGACAAGGCGGCGATAGTTCGTCTGGATCCTGAAACCGGGCGCGAACTCGAGGTTGTGTTTGAGCATCCCGAGGTGGATGTCGGGCATTTGCTGGGATCGGAAAAACGCAAGGTCATCACGGCGGCGACTTTCACACGGGACAAGCGGGAGTATCATTTTTTTGACGACTGGCGGCGCAAGCTTCAGGAAAATCTCGAGAAGAAATTGCCCGGCATGGAGGTTTCGCTGGTTTCGTCAGATCGCGATGAAACCCGTTTCATTGTTCGTTCCCAGAGCGATCGCACGCGGGGGGCGTCGTGGTTTTACGATGCGAAGACGGATGAGCTACGCAAGCTGGCGGATGTTTCGCCCTGGCTGGATGAGAAGCAGATGGCGCCGATGAAACCCGTTCGGATTACGGCCCGCGATGGCTTGGTGCTGCCAGCCTATTTGACGCTGCCTCCCGGTGTGGAGCCGAAGAATTTGCCCGCCGTGCTTTATGTTCACGGTGGCCCGTGGGTGCGCGACAGCTGGGGATTTGACGGTTCGGCGCAGTTTCTCGCCAATCGCGGCTATGCGGTTTTGCAGGTAAACTATCGTGGCTCCACTGGCTATGGACGGGCGTTTTGGGAGAAAGGGTTCAAGCAATGGGGAAAGGCGATGCAGGATGATTTGACCGATGCCGCCAAGTGGTTGGTGGATCAGGGCATTGCCGATCCGAAGCGCATTGCCATTTACGGTGGAAGTTATGGCGGCTATGCGGCGCTGGCTGGGATGGCTTTTACGCCCGATGTTTACGCAGCGGGCATCAGCTTTGTCGGGCCATCCAATTTGTTCACGCTGCTGGAAACCGTGCCACCTTATTGGGAGCCGATGCGAAAAATGAATTATGAAATGATTGGCGATCCCGAGAAGGAAAAGGATTTGCTGCGCGCCGCCTCGCCCTTGTTTTCGGCGGATAAAATCAAGGCGCCCCTCCTCATCGCCCAGGGCGCCAATGATCCCCGGGTTAAAAAGGCCGAGAGCGATCAGATTGTCAGCGCGTTGAAAAAGCGGGGCGTTGATGTTCCCTACATCGTCAAGGACAACGAGGGGCACGGCTTTTCCAATGAGGAAAACCGGCTGTATTTTTATCGAGCCGTCGAGAAGTTTCTGGCCCGGCATCTCGGAGGACGTGCCGAGCCGGACGGGGAGAAAATATCGGAGCTGGACGAAGTCAAAAACTGATCAAAGCGGCTTTTCCTTGGCAACAGGGGAATCCGTTTTTATCCTGCAGGCTTCATCAAACACCGTCATGGCCGAGCCCGAAAACAAATATCCTGATAATCTCCCCGGAAGATATTACGTGGACGATCAGTGCATTGATTGCGATTTGTGCCGGGAAACGGCGCCCAAAAATTTCACGCGCAATGATGACGGTGGTTATTCCTTTGTTTACAAGCAGCCTGAGACGCCCGAGGAGGAGGCTCAGTGCAAGGAAGCCATGGAGGGATGTCCGGTTGAAGCCATCGGCGACAACGGCGAATAGGGACTCCGGGAAAAAGCGCTTTTCTCCGCGTCCGAGGAGCTCCTGGGCGGAAAAAGCCCTGACGGAGTGGCGCGGATATCGTGAGCCGTCCGACCCCAATGCACGGCTTGTCGGAGTGCGTGCCGCGCTGTCTGTCCTGCTGCCCAAGCTGGGCCTTGGCGACGCGATGGACGAGCAGGCAGTGCGTCGGGCGTGGGAGAAGATAGTCGGTTCCTTTGTCGCCGCGCAGTCGGTTCCTGACCGCATTCGCAATGGCGTGTTGTTTGTGCGCGTTCATCAATCCAGCGTACGTTTCGAGTTGGAGCGTACTTGGAAGGCTGAGATTGTGCGCAAGTTGAGGGCGGAGTTTGATGTTTCAAAAATTCGTGAGGTGAAATTTTTCGGCTGATTATGTTGCGCAATCTTCTTCTCGACTGGTCTGGGACGCTGGTGGATGACCTTCCGCCGGTGATCAGTACAACCAACTTTTTGCTGGAGAAGTACGGGCGTCCTCCATTTGATCGCGAGGAGTTTCGCCAGCATTTTCGGCTGCCGTTTGCGGATTTTTACGATGAATTTTTACCCGAGGTTCCCCGTGATGAATTGGAGGATCTGTTTCGCCGAAAGTTTGCGGAGTTGCAGGATAATGTGACGGCGCTGCCCGGATTGGAGGAGTTTTTGGATTTTTGCCGTGTCAGCGGGCGTCGCCTTTTTTTGCTCAGCGCGGCGAGCAGCGAGCATTTTGAAGCGCAGGCGAAACGGCTGGGGGTGTATCATTGTTTTGAGCGTCCCTATGCGGGAGTGCGGGACAAGCGGGTGACAATTCGGGAGATTTTGGCGGAGCATGATTTGGCACCGGAGGAAACGGCGTTTGTCGGCGACATGATTCATGACGTCGAGGCCGCGCGGTGCGGCGGAGTCATGAGCATCGCCATTCTCACGGGCTATGACAGCATCGAGAAACTTGCGCCGTCCCGCCCTGATGTCGTTGTTTCCTCGCTGTCAAATTTGCGGAGGCTGTTGACGGCGCACACCGGATTCGCCGATCGCATTGTCATTGACGGTCTGGAGGTTGATGCGCGCATTGGGGTGACGGCTGAGGAGCGGGCTACGGCGCAGCGTTTGGAGGTGCATTTGGTGTTGGAAACCGATTTGCGGGAAGTGCGCGATGACATTGAGCGCACCACGGATTATGCCGCAGTGGCCGAATGTGTGACGGCGTATTGTGCGGCGGGTGATTTTCGTTTGATTGAGTCGCTGGCCGGAGGATTGGCGGATGTTTTATTGGAGCGATTTCCACGGGTTTCGGCCTTGGAGGTGGAAGTCCGCAAATTCATTCTTCCCAATGCGAAGCATACCGGCGTGCGATTGCGGCGGGAACGGGATTGACACAAAACCCGCCTCTTCGCATATTGGCCGTCTGTTTCGCGGGTGTAGCTCAGTTGGTAGAGCACTTCCTTGCCAAGGAAGATGTCGCGAGTTCGAGTCTCGTCACCCGCTCCCCCTTTTCCTGCGCGTTCAGGATCCGATCCAAAGTTTGATGAACACCGGGATGATTAAAATCGCCACGATGTTGACGACTTTGATCATGGGATTGATCGCCGGGCCGGCGGTGTCCTTGTAGGGATCGCCAACGGTGTCCCCGGTGACGCTGGCCGCGTGTGCCGGAGAACCCTTGCCGCCGCCGTTGCCGAGTTCGATGAATTTTTTTGCATTGTCCCATGCTCCGCCGCTGGAGGTCATGGCGATGCCGATGAAAAGCCCGGTGACAATTGTGCCAACGAGCATTCCGCCGAGCACCTTGGGTCCGCAAAAAGGCAGCCAGGCCACGGCGATGACGGTAACAACGGGAAGGATGGCGGGAATAATCATTTCGCGCAGCGCGGCCTTGGTGACAATATCCACGCAGGTTTCGTAATCGGGAGTGTCGCGCCCTTCCAGGATTCCGGGTTTTGCGGCGATTTGCCGACGCACTTCCTTGACCACCGCACCGGCGGCTTTGCCAACGGCGTCGAGGCTGAAGGCGGAAAAAAGGAAGGGGAGGCCGCCGCCGATAAACAGGCCGATGATCACGTAGGGATCTTGCAGGTCAAAGGCGAGGTTGAACTGACGCCCGAGATCCGCGTAGGCGTTTTTAAGCTCCTCGACATAGCTGCCGAAAAGCACCAAAGCCGCCAGACCCGCCGAGGCGATGGCATAGCCCTTGGTCACCGCCTTCATGGTGTTGCCGATGGCGTCCAGATTGTCCGTTGTGCGGCGCACATCCTCGCCAAGTCCCGCCATCACGGCGATGCCGCCGGCGTTGTCGGTGATCGGACCAAAGGCGTCGAGGGCGATGACAATGCCGGACATCGAAAGCATGGCCATCACCGCAATGGCGATGCCGTAAAGACCGGCGAAGTTGTAGGAAAGCATGATGGCGATGCCGATGAAGGCGACCGGAAGTGCGGTGGCGTGCAGTCCGGCGGCCAGCCCGGCAATGATGTTTGTGGCGTGTCCGGTTTCGGAAGCCCGCGCGATCACGCGCACCGGCTTGTGATTTGTCGAGGTGTAGTAATTGGTGATGATTAAAACGACATAGGTCATCACCAGTCCGACGATCGAAGCGCCAAAGATATTGGCCGCCGAGCAGACGCCGGTTCCGTGAATTTCCACGCCGTTGGGGAACAACGCATGGGTGAGCGGCCAAAAGGCGACTGCGGAAAACACGGTGCTTGTCAGGACGGCGGCCTGCAATGTCCGCTGCGGCGAAAGCGAGATCAGATTTGCCAGTGCAATGGCGGCAATGGTGCCGATGACGGAAACGCCGCCGAGGAGAAACGGATAGACCAGTGCGGCGTGTGCGGCGTCACCTGTGGCCGTGAGCGAGCCGATGAGCACGGCACCGATCAGCGTCACGGCGTAGGTTTCAAAGACATCCGCCGCCATGCCCGCGCAATCGCCCACATTGTCGCCTACATTGTCGGCGATGGTTGCCGGATTGCGGGGATCGTCCTCATCGAGTTTGCTTTCGATTTTTCCGACAAGGTCGGCGCCGACATCGGCGGCCTTCGTATAGATTCCGCCGCCGAGGCGCGCAAATACGGAAATGAGCGAACTTCCCAGCGCGGTGCCGACGAGTGCGTCGAGGGCTGCCTGTGCAGGGGCGGGGGATTGGGAAAAGCGGCATACGGCGAGATAGACAAGCCCCACGGAGAGCAGGGCCAGGCCGACGACGAGCAGTCCGGTGACGGCACCGCCGTTGAGGGCGACCCGCAGGGCCGCTCCTGGTGATGAGACGGCGCCCTGCGTCGTGCGCACATTGGCGCGCACGGCGATGAACATGCCGATATAACCGGCAACCATCGAACAAATGGCACCCACCAGAAAACCAGCGGCGGATTCCAATCCGCGTCCGGCCCACACCAGGGCAACGATGATCACGGCGATGCCGCCCACGCTGATGATTTGGCGATTGAGATAGGCTTTGGCTCCCTGCTGGACGGCTCCGGCGATTTCGCGCATGCGATCATTGCCCGCCGGCGCGGCGAGAATCCATCGTATCAGCCACACCGCATAGGCCAGGCCGAGAACCGCACAGATCATGGAGAGAACCAACCCATTGGAAGCAAGGGATATGTTTGACATAGGAAGGGGAAATGGAAATGAAAGCGGCAGATTAGTCGTGTTGCGAGCGGGCACAAGCTGATTTCTTTCTCGCCCTTTTGTGTCGGGTGCTTACAAAGTGGGGGGACATGGTGGAGATTTTGGAGAAACTTCTTCTTTTGCAGGAACGCGATCAGCGTTTGCAAACATTCCTCCGTGAGATCGGAGTGGTTCCTGCGGAAAAGGCGGCGTTGGAGCGCGAGTTGGAAGCCGCGCGGCAAAATTTGGAAACCGACAAATCCCGGGCGGTGCAGATTGAGGTCGAGCGCAAGCGTCTTGAAATGGAGGCCGAGGGAAAACGCTCGCAGATCGCCAAATATCGCACGCAGCAATTTGAGACGCGCAAAAATGAGGAGTATTCCGCGTTGAAAAATGAGATTGAACGCTCGGAAAGGGAGATCGTTGAAATTGAGGATCGTCAGCTTGAGCTGATGGAAGAGGCCGATGGGCTCAAACCCGTCATTGCCGCCGCTGAGAAAAAGTTTGCCGCCGAGAGGGATCGTGTGACGGCGCTCCTCAAATCGTCAGATGAAAAAGTCGGCGTTTTGCAGGGGCGGGCGGACGCCTTGAAGATTGAGAGGGAGGCTCTCGCCGCCGAGACGCGCGGGATTGACGGAGATATGTTGGAGCTTTACGAAAATCTTTTTCGTTCCAAATCCGGTCGGGCGATTGTTCCGTTTGAAGGTGGTCATTGCACGGGGTGTCACATGGCGGTGACTCCCGCCACGATGCGCGA
>JACTMZ010000119.1 GCA_014584375.1 Verrucomicrobiota bacterium
AATTGAGACCATCATGGTCAACTCAAATCCCGAGACGGTCTCCACCGACTACGACACTTCGGACAAACTGTATTTCGAGCCTCTGACCCTGGAGGACATTCTTCCCATTTATCGCCGCGAGCAGTGCGATGGGGTGATCGTTCAGTTCGGCGGGCAGACCCCGCTGAATCTTGCGCGAGCGCTGGAGCGCAACGATGTCAAAATTATTGGCACCCAGCCTGCGATGATTGACATGGCGGAGGATCGCAGGCAGTTCGGCGAGTTGGTGAACAAGCTCGGCATTCGCCAGCCCGCAGGCGCAACGGCGGTCACCGAACAGGAGGCCATCGCCGTGGCGAAAAAACTCGGCTACCCGGTGTTGATCCGCCCGTCCTTCGTCCTCGGAGGCCGTGCGATGGTGATCGTCTATGATGAGGATGCCCTAAAAAATTACATGCGGACCGCCATTGAAATTTCGGAAAGCCGTCCGGTTCTGATTGATCATTACCTTGGCAATGCGGTCGAGGTGGACGTGGACTGCGTTGCGGACGGTGAAACAGTCGTCATTGGCGGCATCATGGAGCATGTCGAACTTGCGGGCATTCACAGCGGCGACAGCGCCAGCACCATCCCGCCGCCCACGCTTTCAAAGGGCATTCAGGAAACCCTGCGTTCGCACACCAAAGCCCTTGCGCTTGGCCTGCACGTGCGCGGACTGATGAACGTGCAATATGCGATTCACGACGGCGAGGTTTATGTTCTTGAAGTGAACCCGCGCGCCTCGCGCACCGTGCCCTTCGTCAGCAAAACGATCGGCGTGCCGCTCGCAAAAGTTGCCGCCTTGGTGATGGCCGGGTGGAGCTTGAAGGAATTGGGCTTCACGCAGGAGGTAAACACGCGGCATATCGCGGTGAAGGAAGCCGTGTTTCCCTTCACACGTTTCCCAGGATCGGACATCCTTCTGACCCCCGAGATGAAATCAACGGGCGAAGTGATGGGTCTGGACATGCACTACGGATTGGCCTTTTTGAAAAGCCAGATTGCCGCAGGCAATAAAATACCGCGCTCAGGAAATGTTTTTCTCTCCGTCCGCAACCAGGACAAGTCCGCCATCGTACCACTCGCAAAAAAGCTCTCCGACATGGGATTTGTCCTCTACGCGACAGTCGGCACCAGCACACTGCTCCGTGACAATGGCATCCGGTCGCAGGCAATTTTCCGCATCAGCATGGGACGTCCAAACGTCATAGACCATATCGAGGAAAAAAATCTCGTCTGGCTTATCAACACGCCCACCACCGGCTCTGCGCCGGCGGCTGACGAAATCCTTATGCGTTCGCATGCGGTGATTCGCGGCATTCCCATAACCACAACCATCAGCGGACTCGAGGCGGCAATCGCCGGACTCGAATCGCTCCGCGACGCACAGGGGACGGAAGTTTGCTCGCTCCAGGAATACCAGCGTCGCGCTCCGCGTCTCTCGTGGCCTGACAAGGACATTTTTCAAAACACCAAATGAAGCACGACTGGATTTCGGGGGCATAGTGCGGGTGCTCCGATTGACAGCGTCGGCGAGGTTGTCTTCAACACCGGCCTCACGGGTTATCAGGAAATTCTTTCCGACCCTTCCTACAACGGGCAATTCGTCACGCTCACCACGCCGGAAATTGGAAATACGGGTGTTAATGCCCATGATACGGAATCACAGGCTTTCGTTGCCTCCGGTCTGCTGATTCATCAACTCAACGAGCCGAGCAATTGGCGCAGCGAGGAGAGCCTTGGTGCCACATTGCGGCGTCAGAACATTCCGGCCATAGCCGGCGTGGACACACGCGCGCTCACCACTCATTTACGCGACCACGGTGCGATGAAATCCTGCATGAGCGTCGAGGGAAAACTCAGCCCCAAGGAAGCTGTCAGAAAAGCCCGCGAATGGGTGGGCCTCGACGGACAGGATTACGCGTCCAAAGTCAGCACACAAGAAAGCTACGTGTGGGATCTCGACGGTCAAATGTCACGGCCCTACGGAAGTTCTGACGCCCTGCCGGAGGCCGACACGCCCATCGTGCTTCTGGATTACGGGGTGAAATGGAACATCCTGCGCTCCCTTCGTCAGCTGGGCTTCAAAATCACGGTTTTTCCTGCGAAGAGCAACGCTGACGAAGTACTCGCCCACAAACCCGCTGGCGTATTTCTTTCCAACGGTCCCGCTGATCCGGCAGCCTTGACCTACGCGCACGAGACCATTCGCCAGCTTGTCGGAAAACTGCCGATTATGGGAATCTGTCTCGGACATCAACTCATCGGCCATGCCCTCGGCGCAAAAACCTGCCGGCTGCCCTTTGGCCATCATGGTTGCAATCATCCCGTAAAAGATCTGCGCGACGGACGCATTGAAATCACATCCCAAAATCACAACTACACGATTGATCCCGACACGCTCGATCAATCGGAGGTTGAAGTGACTCACATCAATCTCAACGATCAAAGCATCGAAGGCATCGCGCACAAAAGGCATCCGATTTTTTCCGTCCAGTATCATCCCGAAGCCGCTCCGGGCCCGCATGATGCCGCGCCTTTCTTTAGGAAATTTCAAGAACTGACCAGGGGCTGAATCTCATAGAGTTCCTTGATCATTT
>JACTMZ010000081.1 GCA_014584375.1 Verrucomicrobiota bacterium
AGGGGGAGCGGGTGAAGGGAATCGAACCCTCGTATGCAGCTTGGGAAGCTGCCGTTCTACCATTGAACTACACCCGCGAACGTTCGCCAAAGATTGCCGGACGGTCCTGTCGCCGCAAGGGAAAAGTGTGAAATTCCCGGGTGGATCACCAAGTCACATTGATGGGCGGAACCACAATGGAGGCATTGCCGCCGACCAAGGTTCCCTCGGATTGCTCAAGCGATTCAACCACGCCGTTTTTGAAGCTGACTTTGACGGTTCCCACCGGCACTTTGACAAAAATGGTTCCCGGTGAGTAGCCGGCTTGTCCGCTCATCACGACTGTTTGAAGTCTTTCGCCGGGGCGTGGGACATAGCCAGTGATGGTTTGTGCGTAGGACGGTGTAAAAACGGTCTGCGGCACAAGTTTGTATTTGATGTATTCGAAGACCTGCGCGGAGCCGTCGCGTTCGGTGCGGGAGGAACGCTTTTGCGGCTTTCCAAGACTGCGCGTGACTTCGTCCGGCGTCATTCCGATGGCAACTTCGTTGTTGGCAATGAGTTCCTCGACTTGTTTCCGGCGTTCCTCGGCACGTTGCAGGCTGGGGATAAAATCCGGCGGGAGCGGATCGAGAAAAGCCGGGTCAACCCACGCCGCCACGCCGCCTTGTCGGGCGTTGCCGCGCACGCGCAGACGTCCGCCTGGCGAGACGGCGTCAAGCCGGACGACCTGCGGGAAACGCAGGGTGCCGGCGTAACGGTTTCCTGTAATGTCAAAATAGCAGGGAGCCGCCTCTTTCAGGGCGAGTTTCACCGGTGGAACGTCAAAGTCGGAGAGGTAGAGCGCGCCGGTTTCCCGCACAATCGGGCCGCCGAATGTCGGGAGCGCAAGGCTGAGGGTGAGGGTGGGGAGAAGGAATCGCATGACCGTTGTTTTCACTATGCGCAGCGCGGGGAAAATGACAACTCCGATCCGGCATTGGAAGCGCGGATGCTTGTTTGTAAAAGGTGTGGAGGAGTGGTATGCTGTGAGCTTATGAAACATCTACGACTTCTCCCCGTCATTGCCGCGCTGTGTTTTTTCGGAGCGGCCAGCGTTCATGCCAGTTTTTTTGAAGGAATTCGCGGCGACCTCACCGGCCCCGAAGTCAAGACGCCGCCGAAATATACGGCGTTGTATTTTTCCGCTCACTGGTGTCCGCCCTGCCGTCTGTTCACGCCCAAACTTGTGGAATGGTATAACAACTTTAAGCCCGAGCATCCCGATTTTGAGTTGGTTTTTGTCAGTGCAGATCGTGACGAAGAGGCGATGAAAAAGTATATTAAGTCGGAAAAGATGCCCTGGCCTGCGGTGAAGTATGACAAAGCGCGGAGCGAGGCTTTTGGAAAATTTGCCGCCGATGGCATTCCCTATCTCGTTTTGATTGATGAGAACGGCAAGGCTCTGACCGCGCAGCCGGGCAATGAGTGGCAATCTCCCGAACAGGTTCTCAAGCAAATCGAAAAAATTGTCGGCGGCTCCTGATTTCTCCAGGGAATTCTGAGGGAGGAAAGCCGACGACGGGACTCGAACCCGTGACCTGCTGATTACGAATCAGCTGCTCTACCAACTGAGCTACGTCGGCAAACGCGCCGTTGCCGGAAGCGGGCGATAGATTACGGGCGTCGTCGCCCGGGCGCAAGCGCAGACCGAGGCGCAACACGCAAGGTTGTCAAGGCCGTGTTATCGGACGGATGGGAATTCCGTTGTTTGGTTTTTCCACGACATTGTCCGTCTTTTCCATTTCCATGATGCGTCGTGCATCGCGTTCCCCAAGCCATGCACCGAGGCGAATCCAGCCGGAGCTTTGCGCGGCGTTTGAGATGGCGGTGAGGCGTCGGATTTCGGCGAGCGCGCCTTGCAGCGCCTGGCGGGACTGTTGTAACGCTTCGATGTAGGCGATCTTGTCCGGCAGATGATCGGACGTCAGTTCATCCCAGTACATGGGCGGTGCAGCGGATTTGTGTGAGCGCAGTGTTTCGGAAAGAGCCTGCTGAGCCTGTTCCGGCTCCAAAGTCGAAGCCAGTCGCAGCAGTGTTTGCTGAAAAATATCCGCTCGCAAGCCGGACATGTTTTGCCATGCCACACGGATAAACGTGGCGAAGTTGCGCCGTGTTTCGGGGGAAACAGCGAGTTTGTCTTCAAGCTGCTTCATGATGGACAAAAGCATCAGCAACATGTCCGCCTTGGATTTTTCCGAGGGGTTCTGTTCGGGAAAGATCGGGTAATGTTGCAGCAGAGGTTCGTCAATGACGGTGAGAAGATCCTGCAATCCGGCGAGTATCGTCATGCCATAGCTGAACGCCGTCGTGTTTTCCAAAAGCTTGAAGTTTACAAGGTGGGAGCGGCGTGCAAACAGGTTCGACAGGGAGCCGGCGAAGTAGCCTGTCGCCAGCCAGTCCGTCATGGAAACGCCCGTGCGTCCGGTTTCCCACAATTTGGCAAAATACTGCGTCCTGGGATCCTCCGGCGGGAGGGGCGTTCCGCGTCCACCGATGATTTCCAAGGCCGTAATTGCGAGGGCGGGTGGGCGCAGGGCTTTGGGGGAGTTGATGGCGGCAAGGCATTTTTCGATGCGCGTGGGAGCGTAAAAATCGCCGGTCTGCAGGAAGCTGAAAAAATCCATGTCCACCCATTGATCAACGGCCTGATTGATTGCAGCCGGGAGATTGGGGGAATCAACCTTCAATATTTCGACACGAAAGTCGGGAATTTCCTCCAACAAAATATTGATTTCCGTATTGGATCTGTCGTCCAGCAAAATCACCAAGTCGGGCGGGCGTGTTTGCTGACGGAGTGACGCCAGAGACGTTCGCACGGCGGCGAGGCGTGGAAACACCGGCATGATCACGGCCACGCAGGCGTTTTTGACGAAGGAGAAACTCATAATTTGGGCGCCACAGCTTGAGATTTAGCGTGCCATATTCCTAATGTGCAAATGTCAAAATATCCACCCATCATGAAAGTGTTTTCGCCGACCGGCGGGGGGTGCGGAGGATGGAGGGTGAAGTTTAAGCCTTTCGCACGGGCGCGAGACGGGTTAATTTTTTGAAAATTATGACCCGCGAAGCCACTGTCAAACGCCGCACGAAGGAAACGGACATCAATTTGCATTTGAAGATTGACGGCACGGGCCGTTCGGATGTTTCCACCGGCATTGGATTTTTTGATCACATGCTTGTGCTTTTTGCGCGGCACGGGTTGTTTGATTTGGAGGTTTACGCCAAGGGGGATTTGGAGGTGGACGCGCATCACACGGTTGAGGATGTGGGGCTGGCGCTTGGGAGTGCGCTGCGCGAGGCACTTGGAGACAAGGAGGGAATTTGTCGTTATGGGTGGTGCCTTTTGCCCATGGACGACGCCTTGGCGCGGATTGCGGTGGATTGTGGCGGGAGGCCCTATCTTGCGTATGAAGCGCCGGATGGCGCTGAGGCGATCGGGAATTTTCCATTTCAATTGCTTGAGGAATTTCTGCGCGCCCTGAGCGTTCAGGCCGGGCTGAATTTGCATGTCGCGCTGTTGGACGGACGTGATTCGCATCACATGGCCGAGGCGGTGTTCAAGGGATTGGCGCGTGCGCTGGATCAGGCCACCCGCATTGATTCGCGGGTGCAGGGCGTTCCGAGCACCAAGGGTGTGCTCTGAGCGATGAGCGTTTTTTCCCATACCGCCCAAGACGGGGCGCCCCGCGTGGCGTTGATTGATTATGGCAGCGGCAATTTGCGCAGCGTGGAAAAGGCTTTGTTGCACGCGGGCGCGGTGGTTGAGCGCTGTGAGGACGCCTCGCGATTTCCCGATTGTTCCGCCGTGGTGCTTCCGGGCGTCGGTTCCTTTGGCGACTGCATTCGTGGTTTGCGGGCCCGCGGACTCATCGAGCCTTTGCGAGAATGGCTGGCGGCGGACCGGCCTTATCTCGGAATTTGCCTGGGCTATCAGATTTTGTTCGACGGCAGTGAGGAGCATTCCGGTGAGGCGGGATTGGGATTTTGGGGCGGACGTGTCACGCGCTTTCCCGCGCAGGCGGGATTGAAGGTGCCGCACATGGGGTGGAACAATTTGCAATGGCGCACGCATGATGTGGTTTTCGCCGGTCTGTCCGATTCGCCCTATGTTTTCTTCGTGCATTCCTATTTTCCGGTGCCTGATGATGCGTCGCTCGTCACGGCCTCCGCATTTTACGGGGTGAATTTCGCCGCCGCTGCCGGACGCGGGCGCGTGCGGGGGATGCAGTTTCATCCGGAAAAAAGCCAGTCCAACGGCCTGCGTATTTTGAAAAATTTTGTTCGGAGTTTGAGTGAAAAATCCTAATGCCCATGTTGCTTTATCCCGCGATTGATTTGATGGATGGAAAGGCTGTGCGCCTGCGTCAGGGGCGCGCCGGAGACAAGACGGTTTATTCCGATGATCCGCCTGCCGTGGCCGGGGAGTGGGAATCTCGCGGCGGCGATTGGCTGCATGTGGTGGACTTGGACGCGGCATTCACCGGACATCAGGCAAATCTTGAGACCGTGCGACGCATGGCTTCCGCGATTAAAATTCCGCTGCAATTGGGCGGAGGAATTCGTGATGAGGCGGCTGTCGAGCGCGCGCTGTCCGCCGGTGCCGCCCGCGTGGTCATTGGAACCCGCGCCGTTGAATCACCGGATTTTGTGGCGTCTGCCGTAAAACGGTTTGGCGGTGACAGGATTGCCATTGGCATTGATGCGCGCGACGGTATGGCGGCCGTCAAGGGCTGGACGCAAACTTCCGAAGTTGGCGCGTTGGAATTGGCGGCGCAGGTGGCCGCCCTGGGAGTTGCGGCTGTTGTTTACACCGATATTGCGACCGATGGCATGTTGCGCGGCCCCAATCTCACGGCCATGCGCGGGATGGTGGAGTCCGTTGCCTGTCCGGTGATCGCCAGCGGAGGTGTGTCGAATGCCGGGGATCTTGTTGCTTTGGAGAACATCGAGGGTCTTGCCGGAGCCATCATTGGGCGGGCGCTTTTTGACGGTTGTATTGAGGGCCGCCTTCGCGAGGCCATGGCAAAGGCTCGGCAAAAATCCGACTGATATTAAGATTCGCCTTGCAGTTCCGGGCGGAGTCAGGTCATTTTCAATGGCTATGAAGCCTTTTACTTTGGCGGTATCCGGAACCTGCCTGCTGGCGATGTTGCTGGCAGCTTGTACGCAGGAAAAACCCAAAACCACCCCGCGCAATCGCTATGGCTTTGGCGGAACCCAGACATTGCAACAGCCGACGACGACGACAAACACCCTGGCGCCGCTGACAGGCGCGGACGCTGCTTCCGGTGTCACGGACGCTTCGTTGGTTCGCCCGATTGCCTCACCGACGCCCGCACCCACTCCGCCGCCGACCAGTCTGCCGACTTCCGAGCTTTCCTATGGCATTCCCGTTCCGGGCAAGCCGGGATATGTGACCAGTCCTCACGCACCGAACGTGGGATTTGTGGATGTGCGCGGATTTCCTCCGGGGACCGAAGTCAAGGATCCTTACACCGGGCGTATTTTCCTTGTTCCCTGATTCCGGTTTTTCCGGCGTGAGCTTTGAAGCGCAGCCTGTCATGCTTGCCGCTTCATGAGCGGTGATTTTGGAAGCATTGCGGTTTTGGGGCCGGGCCTGATGGGCGGTTCCCTCTTGATGGCTTTGCGCCACCGGCATCCCACGCTGCGGCTGTCTGTATGGGCGCGGCGTCAGTCCGCGCTGGATGATGTGATGAATCGTGGGTTGGCCGACTTTGGATCGCTTGACGCCGCCGAGGTGGTCCGGGACGCCGGATGTCTCGTGCTTTGCCTGCCGGTGGAGCGGATGAAAAAATTTGCCGAGTCTCTCGTGAATGCTGTTGCTTCCGGTGCCTTGGTCACCGATGTCGGCAGCGTCAAGGGGGCGGTGGTTGCGGAATTGGAGAAAGTGTTTTCACGTCATAATAATTTTGTGGGAAGTCATCCCATGTGCGGATCGGAGGAGGCCGGATTGGATGCCGCGCGGGCCGATCTTTACGAGGGTGCGACCTGTGTGCTCACACCGACATCCCGATCGCTGCCGCATTTTGTGGAAAAGGCTGCGCGACTTTGGGAAATGGTCGGGGCGCGTGTCGTGCGGATGGATCCGGCCCGCCATGATCGTGCGGCGGCTTTGGTGAGCCATGTTCCCCATGTTGCCGCCGCAGCCTTGGTGGAGCTGGTTGGAACGGAATCCGGCGATGTGCGCAAACTTTGTGCGGGCGGCTTTCGTGACACCACACGGGTGGCGTCGGCTTCAGCGGATCTTTGGTCTGGAATTCTCGCGCTCAATCGTGTCGAGGCGGCGCGCGGACTTGGAGACTTGATCTCCCTGCTCGCTTCAATTCAACGGGCACTTGAGGAGGAGCGCCTTGACGAGGTGAACGCCCTGCTGTCCTCGGCGTGCGCGCACCGGGCGGAAATTCTCAATGCCTTGCAATAATGGAAATTCGATCTCAAAAAACACCGCCAATTCGGGCTGAAATTCGTGTTCCTGGCGATAAAAGCATTTCGCATCGCGCGGCCATGCTGGCGGCCATTTCGGACGGCCCGTGTGCCTTGGACAATTACTTGGATGGTGAGGATTGCCTGGGAACCCTCGATGTATTGCGGCGCCTCGGAGTGAGGATCGAATCTGGCGCCGCCGGATGTCATCTTGTCCACGGACTCGGCGGTCGTTTTGTCGCCCCGAATTCGGATCTCGAATGCGGTAATTCCGGGACAACCATGCGGCTGATGTCCGGCCTGCTTGCCGCGCAGCCTTTTCGCGCGCGGCTGACCGGCGATGCTTCGCTGTCGCGGCGTCCGATGCGCCGGATCATGACGCCGCTTGGTGAGATGGGGGCGCGGTTTTATACGGAGGGTGCGGGGGATTGTCCGCCGCTGGTGATTGAGGGCGCTTCGGATTTGTGTGGGATTGAATATCGTCTTCCCATGGCCAGTGCGCAGGTCAAGAGTGCCGTGTTGCTGGCGGGGTTGTTTGCGCGTGGAATGACGGCGGTGACGGAGCCTGCGCCGACGCGCGACCATACCGAGCGCATGTTGGAATACTTCGGTGTTCCAGTGAACAAGGACGGTCTTCGGATTTCCGTCGAGGGCGGGCATCTTCCCGTGGCGCGTGATTTCACGGTGCCGGGTGACATTTCCAGCGCGGCGTTTTGGATTGCGGCGGCGGCGGCCCGGCCTGGTTCGCATTTGGCTGTGCATGATGTTGGATTAAATCCGACGCGCACGGGTTTTCTGGCGGTTCTCAAGCGCATGGGAGCGCGGCTGCGGGAGGAGACGGGTGGTGCGAATTCCGCCGAGCCGCGCGGACGTATTGAAATTCAAGGCGAGGTGCTCAGCGGAACGTCCATTGGCGGCGAGGAAATTCCCAATGTCATTGACGAGCTTCCCATTTTGGCGGTGGTTGGCGCGCTGGCTCAGGGTGTCACAACGATTCGGGACGCCGCGGAACTGCGCGTCAAGGAATCGGATCGTCTGGCCGTGGTGGCGCATCATTTACAAGCCATGGGCGCGGATGTGACGGAGCATCCCGACGGCATGGTGATTCGGGGCGGACTTCCCCTGCGCGGCGCGCGATTGGACAGTCATGGCGACCATCGCATTGCCATGGCGTTTGCCATCGCCGGACTTTTTGCGGACGGCGAGACTATTTTGGAAAATGCCGGATGTGTTGAAACATCGTATCCGGAGTTTGTGCGACAGCTTGAAAGATTGAGTTATGGATAAAATGTCTCAAACCATTGTGATTGCCATTGATGGTCCGGCTGCTTCGGGAAAAAGCACTGTGGCGCGGGCGTTGGCGCAGCGCCTCGGATTTCGTTTTCTTAATTCGGGGGATCTTTACCGGGCCGTCACGTGGTCCTGTTTGCAAGGCTCGGATGACCGTGATGCGGCTCGCATGGCGGAGGCGGCGACGAAGGCGCGCGTTGAGCTTTGTTGTGACGGGGAGGAGTATTTTCCGAAGATCAACGGCGAGGATCCCCGCGCTCATTTGCGCGATGAGACCGTAAACGCCCATGTTTCCCTCATTGCGACGCTTCCCGAAGTGCGGGCTTTGATTTCCTCCGCCATTCGCCGTGAAACCCAGGGGCAGCGGACAGTCATTGAGGGACGGGACATTGGCTCGGCGGTTTTTCCGGAGACTCCGTATAAATTTTACATAGACGCCAGCCCCGAGGTGCGCCAAAGACGTCGCAGCAAACAGGGGCAGTCCGAGGAAATTGCCCGCCGCGATCTTTTGGATTCGACGCGCACCACGGCGCCTTTGACCGTGGCCGACGGGGCGGTGGTCATTGATTCATCGGATCTTTCGATTGAGGATGTTGTGGCGGCCGTTATT
>JACTMZ010000083.1 GCA_014584375.1 Verrucomicrobiota bacterium
GCGCCAGCCAAATCCGCTGCTGGTTTTTGCAAAATCGTCCATCGGGAAAAAATGGATCGTCGGAATTTCCGGGGTTCTTTTGATTTTATTTGTCATCGGCCATCTTGCGGGCAATTTGACCATTTACATCGGTGCGTATGGGGAGGGGATCAATGTGTACGCACAAACGTTGCACGCAAACACCGCTTTTCTCTGGGGCGCACGGGGCGGACTTCTGGTGGTCTTTGTTGTTCACATTTTCACCGCGCTTTTGCTTGCGATTGAAAATCGTCGCGCCCGACCACACCGCTATGCGGTGAATGCGCATATTCAGAGTACCATTTTTGTTCGAACCATGGTGCTGAGCGGATTGCTCGTCCTGTGTTTTCTCATTTTTCACGTCCTGCAATTTGCGGCGGGATTTAATGCCTATTCGCAGCTGATTGATTTGCAGGGACGGCATGATGTGGCGGCCATGATCATCATGAGCTTTCACAATCCGTTGGTTTCGGGCTTCTATCTTTTGAGTCTGATTATTCTCGGGCTGCATTTAAGCCATGGCATTTCCAGTGTTTTTCAGACCTTCGGACTGAACGGACGCAAAACATCCCCCGCAATCAAATTTGGCGCCATTGTGCTGGCCTGGGTGCTGATGGCGGGATTTGCCAGCATTCCCGTGGCGGCGGTGACGGGCTGCCTCAAGGTTTTGCCTGACGAACAACGTCCGATCGCCGCAACCTCGACGATCCATTGAATTCATGAGCACCATTACTTTAGACGCTAAAATTCCCGAGGGGCCGCTGGCTGACAAATGGTCCAATTTCAAGGCATCAAGCAAGCTGGTGAACCCCGCCAACCGGAGGCGTTATGAAATTATTGTCGTTGGCTCCGGGCTGGCCGGCGGAGCCGCTGCCGCCGTTCTCGGCGAACAGGGATATAATGTAAAATGCTTTTGCTATCAGGATAGTCCACGCCGCGCCCACAGCATTGCAGCGCAGGGGGGAATCAATGCCGCCAAGAATTATCAGAATGACGGCGACAGCGTTTACCGGCTGTTCTATGACACGATCAAGGGCGGTGATTTTCGTTCCCGCGAGGCAAATGTTTACCGCCTTGCCGAGGTGAGCGGCGCCATTATTGACCAATGCGTCGCGCAGGGCGTGCCCTTTGCCCGCGAATATGGCGGATTGCTGGCAAATCGTTCCTTTGGCGGGGCGCAGGTTTCCCGCACCTTTTATGCGCGTGGCCAGACGGGACAACAGCTTCTGCTCGGAGTTTATTCGGAATTAAGCGCACAGATTTCCGCCGGAACGGTCAAAATGTTTCCACGTACGGAAATGCTGGATCTGGTCATTGTGGACGGCCATGCCAAGGGCATTGTGGTGCGCAATATGGTGACGGGTGAAATTTCCTCCCATGCGGCCGATGCCGTGGTTCTCGCCACGGGTGGTTATGGCAATGCGTTCTATCTTTCGACAAATGCGGCNCCCTGCTATACTCAGATTCACCCCACCTGTATTCCGGTAAGCGGCGACTATCAGTCGAAGCTCACCCTGATGAGCGAGTCGTTGCGCAACGATGGACGCGTCTGGGTTCCCAAGCGCAAGGAGGATTGCGGAAAAAATCCATCGGACATTCCGGATGATGCGCGGGACTATTATTTGGAACGCAAATACCCGAGCTTCGGCAATCTTGCGCCGCGTGACATTTCCTCGCGCTCGGCCAAGGAGGTTTGCGATGAGGGACGCGGTGTCGGACCGGGCGGACTCGGTGTTTATCTTGATTTTGCCGACTCCATCAAACGCCTGGGCGAACGAACCATCCGCGAGCGCTACGGCAATCTTTTTGAAATGTATGAAAACATCACCGGAGAAAACGCCTATCGTACGCCGATGCGCATTTTTCCGGCCGTCCATTACACGATGGGCGGACTGTGGGTGGACTACACCCTGATGAGCAATGTTCCGGGACTTTTTGTCCTCGGTGAGGCCAATTTTTCGGATCACGGGGCGAATCGCCTCGGCGCCAGCGCGCTTATGCAGGGACTGGCCGATGGCTATTTTGTCCTGCCCAATACCATAAGCAATTATCTCGCCCCGGTGCGCGGAATGCGGCCCGATGTCGGCAGGCCGGAATTCAAGGCTGCTGTGGACGAGGTGCGCGAGCGTGTCGCACGCTTGCTGGCGGTCAATGGAAAACGTTCTGTGGATAGCTTCCATCGCGAAATCGGACGTCTCTTGTGGACGGAATGCGGCATGGCGCGCACGAAGGAAGGTTTGGAGAGGGCGATTAAAAAGCTCGACGAAATTCGTGGGGAGTTTTGGGAAAATGTCCGGGTTCCCGGAGGCAATGAATCCCTTAATCAGTCGCTGGAACGCGCCGGGCGCGTGGCGGACTATATTAATTTCGGGCAGCTTATGTGTTTGGATGCGCTGGAGCGGAACGAATCATGCGGCGGCCATTTCCGCAGCGAATATCAGACGGCAGAAGGCGAGGCTTTGCGTGATGATGAGAACTATTTTCATGTGGCGGCCTGGCATTTTACCGGGGATGGAAACACGCCGGAAATGATCAAGGAACCGCTGCATTATGAGAGCGTCCATCTTGCAACCAGAAGCTATAAATAGATTATGAACTTCCATCTCAAAATTTGGCGGCAAAGTGATGCGCAGGCACAGGGAATTTTTCGTGATTACGAGGCGCGGGATATTCCCGCCGAGGCTTCTTTTCTCGAAATGCTGGACATCGTCAATGAGGAGCTGATTCAAAAGGGTGAGGAGCCGGTGGCTTTTGATCATGATTGCCGCGAAGGCATCTGCGGCATGTGCAGCCTCACGATCAACGGCCATATATATCGAGCCTTTCCGTGTCGGAGCCTTTCCGCTTGTACGCGATCTGGTGGTGGATCGTTCGGCCTTTGACCGCGTGATTGCCGTCGGCGGTTACACCGGTGCCCGCTGCGGAGGCGCACAGGATGCCAACAGTCTTCCCATTGCAAAGCCGGTGGCTGATTACGCAATGGATGCCGCCGCTTGCATCGGCTGCGGTGCTTGTGCAGCGGCTTGCCCAAACAGTTCGGCCATGCTCTTTGTCTCCGCCAAAGTGGGGCAGCTTGGACTTCTGCCCCAAGGCGAGCCGGGTGCCCCGCGACGCGTGCGTCACATGGTGGCGCAGATGGATAAGGAGGGCTTTGGCAATTGTTCGAATTATTACGAATGCGAAGCGGCCTGCCCCGCTGGAATCTCCGTTGCCTTTATCGCCCGCATGAACCGTCACTAT
>JACTMZ010000053.1 GCA_014584375.1 Verrucomicrobiota bacterium
AGGCTTTTGTGAAAATTTATTGAGCGTGTCCGTCCGCCCCGTTCTTGGCATCACCACCGGCGATCCGTCCGGCGTCGGACCGGAAATCATTCGCGCCTGCCTGGCCGATCCCTCCCTGCCGAACGACTGCGACTATCGCGTGATCGGCGATGCCGAGGGCCATGTTCCCGGACGGCCCTCCCATGAGTCGGCCCGCGCCGCATGGGACGCTCTCGAGGAGGCGGCGGCGTTGCTGCGATCCGGCGCCATTGCCGGAGTGATCACCGGCCCCGTGGCCAAAGGCCCCTTGGGCGAAATTGGTTTTCCATTTCCCGGACAAACGGAATTTTTTGCATCCGCCGCCGACGTAAAAAACTTCGCGATGTGCCTCACCGGCGGCGATCTGACCGTCGGGTTGGCGACCATTCATGTTCCGCTGCGCGATGTGCCGTCGCTTCTTCGTGCGGATGAAATTGTGCGTGTCGGGCGTCTTCTTGGCGCCTTCGTTCGGCGCCGCATCGGTCGCGCGCCGCGCATTGCCGTGGCTGGCTTGAATCCTCACGCGGGCGAGGAGGGGCGTTTTGGTGACGAGGAGGAGCGGATTGTTGCGCCTGCGGTGGAGGAGCTGGCGCGCGAGGGGGCTTTCAGCGGCCCGCATGCGCCGGACACCGTTTTTCACCGCGCCGTATGCGGCGAGTTTGACGCGGTGCTTTGCATGTATCACGACCAGGGGCTGATCCCGCTCAAGCTTCTCGCTTTTGACAGCGGCGTGAATGTCACGCTCGGATTGCCGTTCATTCGCACCAGTCCGGATCATGGAACCGCCTTCGACATCGCCGGAACCGGACGCGCCCGCCACGGCAGCATGCTTGCGGCCATGCGGCTCGCGGCGGATTTGGTGCATGCCCCTCCGGTAACAGGAGCGTAGCCGCCATGTTCCGCGTGTTCCCACCATTTGTGATTCTGTGCGTCCTGCTGCCGCTGATTTCCGGTTGCGAAAAAAAGCCATCCACTCCGTGGAAAAACGCCGGATTTGCGGAGCATATCGCAGCTGATACGGAGGGTTATTTTTCCCTGCGTCATCCCATCGGGCACCTGCGGGACATCCGTTCCACATGGGAGACGCTTCTTGCCGATCCTGCATTCGGCGCGTCATGGCGCGAATCGTCGTGGGGGAAGGCGGTGGAAATGATCGCCGGGTCGGAGCCCTTGTTGGCTTTGGGAAAAACATTCGCGGCCATTGGGGATGACGAATATTTTCTCGCCTTGGGGCGCGGCTCTGGCGACCGCCTGGCGTCCGCACGGCAAATGCGGCAGTTGTTTGAGGCGGCCCGTCTGCGAAATTTTTTTACTCCACCGGTCGCGGAGGATGCGCCGTCCGAGCTGGCAAAAAACGCCGCCGCCACACCCTCGGAGCTGGCGGCGTTTACCGAGGTGGCCGTGCCGCTTTCTCCCGATATGGAAAAGGCATTGCAAAAATTTGTCCGGGATTTCTCCATGCCTTCGATTCTCCTTGGCGCAAAGTTGCGCGACAACGCGGAGCCATCGCAGAATTTTCTGAAAATGTGGGCGGACGGACTGCCCGAAAAATTTCCACGTGAAAAATTCTCACTTTCGCCTCACGGCGAATTTACGCGTGTTCGAATTCAGATCGCGCATCTTCTTCCTCCTGGTGAGGCCAAGCGCGGACGCGATGCGCTTGCCGCCATCATTGGCGATCCTTACGTGGCCACGGATCTCCTGCGCGCCTTGATTTCCAAACCGGTCGTCATCAGCTTCGGCCGGGCGTTCGGCTATTTTCTGGTTTCCATCGGCCCGGATGAAACTTTTCCGGCGCTGGCGGAGAATTTTGAATCATCCCTGGCCGCCCTGCCGATGCTGGCGCCTCTTGCGGCTCATACGGACGACAAAACGTCCGTGCTGTTTTACGCCGACACACTTGTCACTGGATTGGCGGCGTTTCGGCCACCCGTGGGGGAATACATTGACGCTGCAGTTGAGTCCGCCCAGGAGTTTGCTCCCGATGATCGTGTTAAGTCGCTGCGCGCCGCCGCCGCGTCGTTGCGACATCAGGCGGAGGAACTTTTTCAGCCGGACGTGGCGGCAACCTGCGGCGTCATCACCCGTCGGGAAGCCGGTTGGAGTGTAGATGTTTTCGGCGGCCCGTTGGCTCCGAGACTTGCTCGGGAAAATGGATATTTGCCTTTAACGGATTCCGGGCAGGCCTTGCTGTGGAGCGAACGGTGGCAGGACGGTTATACGGAGCGGCTGCTGCATTTTGTGGGGGAGCTGACGGCCTTTGCCTCCGATTGGGCTGATGGAGCGGGTTCATTGCTTCTCAATCCCAAAAAGCGAATTTGGTTGGAGGAATTTTTAAGCACCGTGAATGCGCCGCCCATCCGGCTTGTGGATCGGGAGCCGTCCATTTGGAACGACGCTTTTGACAGCGATCGAACCCTCGTGCTCGACGCCGCCGCAGCGTCGTCACCGCATGTCGCCGTCATGGTCGGATTGCGCAATCGGGGGGCTTTGGGAAAAAAATGGGCGACGCTTTCCAAAGGTGTGTGGGAGCCATTCCGTTCCACCTCTCCATCGGATGACGTCGCCCTCCACGAGCTTTTTCCGCCACGGCCTGGTGCGCCGGATTTGAATCCAACGGTCGCCATCGGAAACCGGCGTTGGATTTTGAGTTCATCCGCCGCGCTCGCCCGGTTTCTCGTCAGTACCCCTCCGTCATCGCACAAGGCGAATGGCATTCAGCATATTCAAATCGAAACGCCTCCCTTGGCTGCGTTTGCCAACGCCCGGGCCGATGCGCTTGAGGCCGAGTCTTCATTATCCGCCCTGGATTGGCTCCCCGCGAGTCCCCAGGCATGGCGGGCGGCGTCCGCTCTCCTGCGCGAGGGGGGGCGCTGGATCCGCTGCGAAGCGCGTTGGGAGGACGACACTTTGCATCGCACTATCACACTCACCGCAGCACCCTGAAACGGAACGGATGAAAGCGTAAAGGCGGTCCCCTCCCAAAGTAGGGGGAGACGATCGCAAAAATTTCATGTAGCTCTACTTTTCGGACGTTTCGAAAAATCCATCCGTTTATGAGCACTCATTTTGCAAAAATTCTATTCACCTGTTTATTCGCCGCCTTGGTTTTTCCTGCAATGGCGGCGGAGCCTCCCTATATTCTCATTGGAGATCAGAAATTTTTTCTCGCTTATGCTCCCAAGGATTCCGAAGTCCAACTGCGCGAATATCTGCCCAAGGGCGAGACATTGGAGCGTTGGAATCAGATGGCTTCCGTCCGGGTTTTCAAGGATTTGAATGATCCGAAGGCCTACCTCTCAAGCCTTGCGGAGGCGGTTGAAAAAAGCCATCCGGCGGCCCGTTACCAATTTCTGGAAAAGGCGGAAACCGGGATGGTGATTTTGGATTTCCTGACGTTTGATGCTGAAACTTCCCCGGCGCGATTTGCCGAGTGGAATTTGATGCGCGCCGAATATGTCAAGGGGCGTGGACTGGTGGTCTATCAATACGCGATGCGGTTTTACAAAATTGATGACAAGGCCGCCGACACTCTCAATGCCGAGCGCAAGCGCCTGGCGCCCCTCTTCGGTGCGGCCACTTTCAAGGAAATTTTCCCGTCTCCGTAGGCTCTTTTTACATCCTGCGGCGGAGCGAATTCCCGGAGGGCGGGGATCGGAAGTTGCGCGGGATTGACAAAAGTGGAACTGTTTCTCCACATTTAACCGCATGTGGGTATGCAGAAGCAATTTTCAGAATTATTAGCCGTCTTGTTTGCTCCCGGATTGGATCTGGTGACTTTTTGTACTCGTGCGGCGGAAATTCTTCGGGTTGGGGTTGGCTGTCAGCAGGTTTCCTTTGTGAATTTTGATCCGGTTACGGGGCGTTTGGATGTGGATTTTGATCCGTATTTTCCTGAAATGGCCGCCGCCCTTGAGGGATTCGGGCGGCACATGACGCGTTATCCGTGCTTCAATTGCGACCCTGCGGTCAACGGCGGAAAGCCGTTTTTGCGCGCGGATTTTTTGAGCGATGCGGAATTTTATTCGTCGGGCATTTATCTCGAAGGTTTCAAGGTTGCGGGTATTTCGGATCATGCCGCGATGCTTTTGCCTTCGGCGGATGGAACGGTTTTTTTTCTGGGGCTCGAGCGGCGGGACGGCGGTGTTTTTCGCCCCAGGCATCGTCGGTGCATGGATGAATTGCAGCCGCACCTCGGCAATGCGCGTCTTTTGGCCCAGGCTTTCGCCACGCGCGAACAGGCGCTCACCGATCCCGTCGCCCTTTACCGCGCCGGTCTCACGCCACGTGAGGCTGACACACTCTCGCTGCTCTCCGCCGGAAAAACCAATCCGGAAATCGCCACAGTCCTCGGCCTTTGTGTGACCACGGTGAAAAGTTATGTCAGCGCCATCTTTGACAAACTCGGGGTGGATAACCGTCACGCCGCCGCCGTCCGGGCTGGGGAATTAACACGTTCTCCCGCCTGTTTCCATCCGCCCGTCGCTCACCGCGCGTCAACCGTCGTCCCGCTTTGAATATTCGGCATCGCGAAATTTGCGCCGCAGGATTCGCGAACGACAAGCTTGCAGGGCAGTCGAATGGTGAGGGATTTTGAATGCACTGTACCGTGAATTTTATCCAATAGGATTTCCACGGCCTTCTCCGCCACCGCCTGGGCGGGATGTGAGACGCTGGTCAATTGCGGAATGGAAAAACGCCCAATGGCAGTGTCATCAAATCCGGTGACAGCCATGTCCTCGGGAATGCGAAGGCCGGCATCCTTGCAGGCTCGAATTGCGGACAAGGCGATGTAGTCATTCCCGCAGACAGCCGCATCGAAATGCCCTTTTCGTTCGAGAAGTTTCCTCATGGCGTGTGACCCTGAGAGAAAATTTTTCAGAGTGATGGAATTTTCGGGATTCGGAGGAATGGGCACCGAAACGACCTCGATGGAGGCGCCGCCTTCCTGCAGGGCGCTTGTGACGCCTGCCAGCCGTTTTTGCAGTGCGTCAAATCGCAGATCCTCCTCTCCCACCAGAAAAGCCGCTCTCGAATACCCTCGGGAAATCAAATGCCGCCCAAGCAGAACGCCACCATGAAAGTAGTCCGTCCCTACCCAGGGAATCTCCGGATCTTTGGTGCCGTCCATGGAAACCAGTGGAATCTCGGCGGCTTTCAATCGCTGATAAGCCTCGATCATCAGCGGCAGTGTTCCGTCCAGCGACACCAGAAGAATGCCCTCCACGCGGTTGGACAGAAGAAAATCCACCGCACGCTCAAGCCCCTGCTGATGCCAGTGAACATCGAAGGAAATCAGGTCGTAATCGCTCGCTTTATGCAGGGCTTCCGCTGCGTAGAGCCCGCGCTCGGCGGCCGTCTGAATCACGCTCACGGGCTTGAGCATTCCGATAAGGCCGCTCTTGGCGCCGCGCAAAATGCGCGCCTGTCGGTTTGGGCGATAATTCAACCGCCGGGCCGCTTCCTGAACCTTGCGGCGCGTTTCCTCACTGTAACGCATGTCCCCGCCGTTCAATATGTCCGAGGCCGTGTACACGGATACTCCCGTACTGCGGGCAACATCCTTGAGGGTGATTCTCATGCGTGAAAAAATTGGCGGAAACGCCGGCAAAGATTCGAAACGAAGTTGAAAGAATGTCATAATTTCGGCGCGCTTGCAAATGACGGTGACTCCGGGTGAGGCGGAATGCAGTTGCCGAAGGGGACGCACTGTGAAACTCTTAAAAATTTCCGTCATCTGATGAACGCCCTTGTCGCCAATGACCGTCGGCATGCCGCCCTGGAGCCCGCAAATATTTTTGCGGCGGTGGCCGCAGCAGGGGTGTTTTACGCGCTTTTTGCGTGGTTTCCCTACGCCTCCGGTTATGGCGCGCAGCGTGTTCATGTTTTCAAATTCATGGCCTTTGTCTGGCAAACTCCGGAATGGGAGCATTGCTGGCTTGTTCCTTTGGCTGTTGCCGGGCTGATTTTTTACCGCCGCAAAGCCCTCGCCGCACTGCCTGTCGAGGGATGTTGGAGCGGCCTGCCCGCCTTGCTGGTGACGTTTTTTGTCTATTGGGTGGGTTATCTGGCCGACAACATTTACGCGGGTTATGCCGCTTTGATCGCCTTTTTGGCGTCCACCGTTCTGTGGCTGCTGGGATGGCGCTGGCTAAAGACTCTGCTGTTTCCCATCGGATTTCTCATTTTCATGCTGCCGCTGCCGTTCATGGACAACTTCCTGGCGTTTCCGCTCCGAATTTTCATGTCGTCGGTCAGCGTGGCTTTTCTAAACATGGTCGGCCTGGCCTGCATTCAGAGCGGAACAGCCATTGTGTCCGCGCCGGATTTCGTCGCCGGTCTGGCTTCCGGTCAGCGCTTTGCCGTGGATGTGGCCGACCCATGCAGTGGCATCCGGTCGCTTTTCGCGCTGATGATGGTCAGCGCGCTCTACGGGTATATCGCGATGGATCGTCCGTGGAAAAAATGGGTGGTTTTTCTTTCATCAATCCCCCTCGCCGTCGCGGGTAACTTCGCCCGCATCATCATGCTGACACTCGGCACGGTCATTCTTGGCTCGGAAACCGCGATCGGCACGATGGAAAGTCCCTCCGTCTTTCACATGACTGCGGGCTTCCTTGTCTTTGGGGTCGCCCTTGGAGGAATGCTGGCTGTTGGCTGGCTGCTGCGACGCCTTTCGCCGAAATCCTCTTCGCCATTATGAACCCGCCGCTGATCATTCCATGGTGGCGCACCGTCACGGTTGTTGTTCTGGCGGCAATCACGATTCTTTTTTGCCGGGAGAGCGCGCCACCTGACATCATTCCCGAAGCTGGTGTCATCATGGATTTGCCCACGCTCGTTGGGGAATTTTGGGGGACGGCGGAGCCGGTTTCCAAAAGCGAATTGATCATGCTGCCCGGCGATACGGAGTTTGCCAAAAAAACTTATCAGGACATCTCCGGCTCGGCTCTGACCGCTCAAATTGTGCTTAGCGGCGGCGAGAAGCGCAGCATTCATCGCCCCGAAATTTGCCTGCCGGCGCAGGGATGGAGCATTCAAGGCGGAGAGGTCATTCCCATTGCGCTTTCCAACGGACGCACGCTGGATGTGATGAAACTCACGCTGACGCGGCAGATCGAGGTCGCTCCGGGGGAATACCGGACGATGAAAAGTTATTTTCTCTACTGGTTTGTCGGCAAAAACACCACGACACCCTATCACTGGATGCGCCTGCTGAAGACCAACTGGGACATGATCACGCAAAAAAAGCAGCACCGCTGGGCTTATGTCATCGTCAGCGCCTCCGTTCTCGAGGGCTTTAAACCCGGTGCAAAAAATGATGAGCAAACCCTCGACATGCTCAAAAATTTCGTTCGCGAGGCCGTTCCCAAATTTCAACTTTCGGAAATGCCCGCCAATGAACGCCCGGCAAAATCACCGGCGCCGCAGGACAAGGCCGTCAATTGACCCCGGATGCCCTCTGGTCGCGCTCGCTGTAAAACGGCGCGAGTGTTTTTAGGTGGTCATGAACGATGGCTGCGATTTGCCCTGCGGGAAGTTCGCCCTTGTGCAGCTCAAATATGGCGACCAACAGGGCCAGCTCTATGTCCGTCTTTCTCGCACTCACGGATTTTAGCTCCCGAATGATTTCCAGCGCCTTTTGCTCCGCCTTTTTGTAATCCTTGAAATTTTCCTCCCGCAACGCATCCATGACCAAGGTTTCGCGGACGAGTGCGCCGTGTCAATCTTTCCGAATGACATCAGCGGTCAGCTCGAAATTTTTTTCGGTCAAATGTGGCGGTTTCCCGAATTTTTTGGGATAGGATGGCGCGATGCCGCGATTTGCCCGGGTGATTCTCGATCGTTCGACAGGCGGGGAGCTCGATTATGAGATTCCCGAGAGGTTGAGGGCGGAGATTGTGGAGGGATCGCGGGTGCGTGTGCCGCTGCGCAACCGACAGGTCGTCGGAACGGTGGTCTCCGTGTCGGACACCACGTCCGTCAAAGGCGTGCGCCCCATCGCCGCTGCACTGGACAAACGTCCGCAAATGACGCCCGTGCTCATGCGTCTGGCGAAATGGATGGCGGAGTATTACGGATGTGAGGAAAAGGACGCACTGCGCTCCGTTTTGCCCCGCGCCGTGCGGGAGGCCGGACACGCACCGCTCCGGCGAAAGTGTGTCGCGCCG
>JACTMZ010000139.1 GCA_014584375.1 Verrucomicrobiota bacterium
TTTTACCGAAGTGAACGCCGCCATTGGAGCCGAGCTTTTTTCGGATGATAACCTTTGGGATGACAACGCCGCTGCGACAGCGGAGCGATTGCATTTGCCCGAGGAATCAAAGACCAGCACCGATTCCAGTTATCGGCAATATCCGGGCGAATCGGATAAATTTTTTGGAGCACGTCCGCGTTCCAAGGCGCTTTATGGCGAGGGCGGATTGGTTTCGGGAATTTCCATCGTGTTTGCAAACAAGGGAGATTCCGTGACGAGCAGCGAATCCAAATTAAAAACCAACAAGGAACATCGTGAAAGGCAGTCGCAAATTCAGGATTACAAGCGCAATATTCAGCAGGATAAAAAGACGCTGACAGACACATTGACGGCACTTTTTGGGGAGCCCGCCGCCGACCGTTTTGCGGCGGGAAAGAGAGGCGGTGATTCGGTGATCCGATGGGATTGGAAAGGGCATGCTTTTCTCCTTTCCGCCCCCCGTGATGAATATGTGAGCCTGCGTATTGTTTCCACAACCGTGGCGGACACCCAGGGCAAAAGCCGACTGTCCGACGCGGAAATGCGGGAGCGGTTGTTGGCCCGCATCGAAAGGCGTCCCAATGGCGATGTGCTTCTGAATGACATGCCGATGGTTGATCAGGGTCCCAAGGGCTATTGTGTGCCGGCGACTTGGGAGAGGATGATGCGGTATATGGGCGTGCCGGCGGATATGTACGTGCTTGCCATGGTCGGTGACTCCGGAGAAGGCGGGGGAACCAATCCCATGAAATTGCGCAACGGAGCCACGGCGGCCATTACGGCGGCGGGACGGCGTTCCTTGCCCGTTTCCATGAAGCTGAATGTCGCCAATGTCTCCCGTTACATTGATCGCGGCATTCCCATTATGTGGGGCATGTTTTCAACGGACGATTACAACAAGGCCACGATGTCACGCATGAAGGATCGGACGGGAATGACAGATACGAAGGCTTGGGGAGAAACGCTTCAGGCGGCGCGAAAGGATGCCAGAAAGTTTCAACCGGATAAAGGCACAGGGCATGTCTGCCTCATTATCGGTTACAACAAGGATACTGGAGAATTGTGTGTTTCGGATTCCTGGGGGGCAAAATTCAAAGAGCGCTGGATAACCGAAGAAGAAGCCCAGGCGGTGACACAAAACGATTTTTTTGTGATTGAAATTTGATTTTTTTGGCGGTGGCTTGTCCCCCGTCCGGTGCGTCGTTTAACCTTGCGGCATGGCGGATTTGGATTTTGCGCATCTTCACCTGCATACGGAGTATTCGATGCTGGACGGTTCGGTGCGGGTGGGCGATTTGATGCGCAAGGTGAAGGCCGACGGAATGAAATCCGTGGCGATGACCGATCACGGGGTGCTGTATGGTGCGGTGAAATTTTACAAGGAGGCGCATGAAGCGGGAGTTCGCCCTGTGCTGGGGTGCGAGCTTTATGTGGCACCGGGATCCATGCGGGACAAAAAGTCTTCCTCGGGAAGGGACGCCGCCTTCCATCTCACGGTGCTGGCGGAAAACAATGAGGGATGGAACAACCTGATTAAGCTGGTCAGCGCGGCACATCTCGAGGGTTTCTATTACAAGCCCCGGGTGGACAAGGAGCTTCTCGCGCAGCACGCCGGGGGATTGATCGGATTGAGCGGATGTCTCAAGGGTGAAATCAACAGCGCCATTGCGGGCGGTGATCCGAAACGTGCATTGGCTTTGACCGGGGAATACGCCGACATATTCGGCAGGGACAGTTTTTTTCTCGAACTGCACGATCATGGAATGGATGTGCAACGCGAATGCAACAGGCAGCTCATTCGCTGGGGAAAGGATCTCGGGCTTGGTCTGGCGGCGGCCAATGACGTTCATTTTCTGGAGCGTTCGCATCATGAGGCGCATGATGTGATGGTTTGCATCGGCACCGGATCCATGGTGCATGACGAGCGCCGCCTGCGTTATTCGCCGGAGCTTTATTTAAAAACACCGAATGAAATGGCGGCGCTTTTTGGGGAGGTTCCCGAAGCCTTGTCCAACACGGTGCGCATTGCGGAACGCTGCAATGTCACCATGGAATTCGGCAAACCGCGCTTCCCGGTTTTTCATCCGCCTGCGGAGAAAACACGCGAGGGATATTTGCGCGAATTGTGCGAAGAGGGCTTTGTTCAGCGCTATGGGGAAAACGCCGGGCCGGAGCTGCGTCAGCGGCTCGATTACGAGTTGGGCGTCCTGGAAAAACTCGGCTTCACCAGTTACTTCCTTATTGTTTGGGATTTCATTCACTATGCCAGACAACGCGGGATTCCCGTCGGCCCGGGTCGCGGCTCGGCTGCCGGAAGCATGGTGGCCTATGTGCTGGGGATCACCGGCCTCGACCCCGTGCGCTACGGACTAATATTCGAACGCTTTCTTAATCCGGAGCGGGTCAGTCCTCCGGATATTGACGTGGATTTTTGTCAGGCGCGCCGGGGGGAGGTGATTGAATACGTACGCAACAAATACGGCGAACGCTGCGTTTCCCAAATTGTCACGTTCAACCAGCTCGGTCCAAAAAGCGTCGTTCGCGACGTGGCACGCGTCCTTGGAATGAGCTATGGCGACGGCGACCGCATCGCCAAGATGATCCCCAATGAACTCAACATCACCCTGACAGCGGCGCGCGAAAAAAGCCCGGAGCTGAAGGCGGCCCTGGAATCAGAGCCCGGCACGCAACAGATCTGGAGCTATTCAACCGTGCTGGAAGGGCTGTCGCGCAATGTGGGCATCCACGCAGCCGGGGTGGTCATTGGCGACCGTGATTTGTCCGAAACGATTCCTTTGTGCCGTGGCAAGGAAAACGAGGTGGTGACGCAGTATTCCATGGAGCCACTGACGGATCTCGGAATGCTCAAAATGGATTTTCTCGGACTCAAAACCCTCACCGTCACTCGTGATGCGGAGGAGATGATTCGCATGAAAGATCCATCGTTTTCCATCGAATCCATTCCCTTGGATGATCAGGCCGCCTTTGACGTTCTCAATCGTGGGGAACCCGTCGGCATATTTCAGTTTGAAGGCGGCATGTCGCGCTATTGCAAACATTTTGGATTCACCAGTCTTGATGACATGAACGCGCTGTGCGCCCTTTATCGTCCGGGCCCGATGGAGTTGATTCCCGATTACATCAAGCGGAAAAAAGGGGAGACGAAAATCCATTACGATCATCCCTTGCTGGAACAGGTGGCCAAGGAGACATACGGCATTCTCGTTTATCAGGAGCAGGTTCAGCAGGCCGCCAATTTGCTCGCTGGTTACAGCCTCGGTCAGGCCGACCTTTTGCGCCGTGCCATGGGAAAAAAGGATCGTGAGAAAATGGCGAAGGAGCGCAAGGTGTTCATCGCCGGATGTGAAAAGCACAATGCCATTCCGGAAAAAAAGGCGTCCGCCATTTTCGATCTTTTGGAAAAATTCGCCAATTACGGATTCAACAAAAGCCACAGCGCGGCCTACTCGCTCATCAGCTACCGCATGTGCTGGCTCAAGGCGCATTACCCGGTGGAATTCATGTGTGCGGTGCTGAGCAATGAGGTGGATGATACGGATAAAATTTCCTACTACGTGGATGAAGTGAAGCGGATGGGCCTCGTCCTTTTACCGCCGGATTTGAACAAGAGCCTGCTGAAGTTTGCGCCGGAATCACACGAGGGGACGGAGGCTGTTCGTTTTGGATTAAGCGGCGTGAAAAACGTCGGTGCCGGCGCCATGGCCGCCGTCATTGCCGAGAGAGAAAGCAACGGCCCCTTCGCCTCACTGGATGATTTTGCCTCGCGAATGGATCCAAAGGCAATCAATCGCAAGGCGCTGGAATGCCTGATCAAATGCGGTGCCTTTGATTTCACCGGTGAGGATCGCGCCGGAATGGTTGCAGATTTGGAAATGACACTTTCCGCCAGTGCCTCCCGCCATCGCGACATTGCAGCCGGTCAGCAAAGCCTTTTTGGCGAGGAAGCCCTGCCTCTTGTGCCCCGGGCGACCTCGCGTCGACATGTCACGCCCTTCACCGAAAACGAACTACTTTCATTCGAAAAGGAGCTCTTGGGTTTTTATGTCACAGCACATCCGCTCGATCCCTACAGGGAGGTTTTGGAAACGGGGAAATTCACCCGCATTGCTGACTTGGAGGAACAGGATGACAGGGCCACAGTCAAAATCGCCGGCTTGATCTCTTCGGTGCTGAAAAGATTTACAAAATCAAGCGGCAAACCCTACGCGTTTTTTGTGCTGGAAGACTTCACGGGGAAACTGGAAGTGCGATCCTGGAATGATACTTACGAAAAATTTTCCTCGCATCTCGTTCCGGGTAAAATCGTGAAAATCACGGGGCGTCTGGATAAACGCGGCGACAAGCCAGGTGTGACGGTGCAGGAAATCGCCATATTGCAGCCACCACCCGGCGGCGAAACACCGGTGGTGCTGCGCCTTCCCTGCGGACGCTGTGGACGCCGGGAAATTGAGGAAATTCGCTCGGCCGTATCCGTCTATCCCGGACGCCGTCCACTGGTTTTGGAATTTGTGGCGAGGGACGGTGCCGTGCGGCGAATGCGGGCATCCGCTCAATTCAAAGTCGGCGACGAAGCACGACTTCGCGCCAGTTTGAAAAACCTGCTCACGGACTGATCAGCGGTTTTTCAATGCGTCAGCAACAGCTGCGCCGATGGGACGCGCATCCCCGCCACCAAGTTGCTCGTTGATGTCTTCAAGACGCCGGATCAAATCAATCACCTCGCGTCGGGCATACGGCCCACCGGCCGCCGCACAAAAATGCGTGCGACACCCAAACGGACGATCCTCGTAAATCAGGCAGCGCAATGTCCGGGCGTCAAGCAGGGGACAGGAGCCGTCCGCAGGGGAGGGAAGTGATTTGCGTCCCGTGGCTCGGAAAGCCCGGGCGGCCAGCAAGGCTTCACCCCGTGTAAGCCGTGGCGTTTTGCCGGTTATGCGAAATTGACAGCATTCCGCGCGCATTTCGCAGTTGCGCTCAATCGGACGCCTCTCCAATTCGCGATAGATGGCGCGAACTTCGCCGAGCGCGGAATCATCCGTCCGCGATTGCATTTTTTAATGACGGCATCCGCAGCTGTCACCGCCATGCCCGCCGCAACACTCGTCATCCTCCTCATGGTCATCGTCATGATGGTGGTGACCGCAGCCGCAACCCTCGTGTCCGTGTTCATGATGAACGTGGCCGTGGGCAAGCTCTTCCGATGTCGCCGGACGCACATCGCGAATGGTGACTTGAAAAGTCAGCGTCTCCCCTGCGAGAGGGTGGTTGGCATCCACGGTGATATTGTCTCCCTCCACGGCGACGACAACGACATTATCCGCTCCATGCTCGCTCGTGGCGCGAAAGCGCATTCCGGGCTTGATGTCAGCGTCGGTCGGAAAAATGGAACGACTCACCGTTCCCATGCGTTTCTCATCACGCAGGCCGTAAGCCTCGACGGGTGGAACGACCACCTGGATTTCATCGCCGGCGGCCTTGCCTTCCAGTGCTTTTTCCAACCCGGGAATGATGCTGGAATATCCATGTACATAAGCCATGGGGCCGCTGCCCTCCGAACTGTCGAGCAATTCGGAGCGACTGTTGCGAACCTGATAATCAAAATAAACGGCCTGATCCTTGGTGACTTTCATAAATGAATTTTTGGTTTTTTAAGAATTGAAATCGAATGAATCATTTTGACTGAAAATCACGATCTGAAAACCGCAAATTTCAGTTTTAAAATGGATCGGTAAATTTTTTACGCCGGTTGAGGAAGGCGGCGGTCGAGGTCGGCGAGAATTGCGACAAGTTGACGGGTTTCCCGGCGCCAGTTTTCAATAACCTTGCGGGAAATCTCGGCCTGCTCTGCCATGGCTTTTTCCAACGCGGCATAATTTGCCGCGAGGCGTTCGCTCAGATGGGCGAACGTTTGATGTGCCTGCTGACCGAGAATGGTGGCGATGGTTTCGGAATGATGATTTTTTTCCTCCGCACGGCGGCGGGCTTCCGTCATTTCCGCCAGCAGGATTTTTTCCGCAGGCACCCGGCGCAGATTGCTGACCAAGCCGACTTTTTCCAGCGCCCAGATCGTCCATTTTGTCGGGTCAAAATTACTTGGCTTCACGCCATTGCGATAGTCGTGCTGAAACTCGTGATGGTAGTTGTGATAGCCCTCGCCGAAGGTGAAGAGCGCCATGATTGCGCTGTCACGCGCGGTATGACGGGAGGAATACGGCTGTTTGCCAATGGTGTGACAAAGGGAATTGATGAAAAACGTGCAATGTTGCACGAGGAAAACACGAAATACACCCGCAAGCAAAAAGGCGCCCAGCGCGCCCGCCCAGCCGTTCCACAGATACCCCAAAAAAGTGGGGAGGGCGAAGCCCACGACAAAGGCGATGGGAATGCACCAGCGATGTTGCCACATCACCAGGCGGTCACGCTTGAGATCGGCCACATTGTCCATCGTCTCCGGCGTCAATTTGAAAAACAACCAGCCAATGTGCGCCCAGAGAAACCCTTTGGAAATGTCATAGGGATCATCCTCGTGATCCACAAACTTGTGATGCTTGCGATGATCGGAACTCCAATCCAAAACGGAATTCTCAAAGGCGCAGGCGCCAAAAATCAGGGTCGTCAGCCGAACCGGCAGCTTCGCCTTGAAGGAAAGATGCGAAAACAAACGATGGTAGCCGAGAGTGATGCTCAGGCCCGTGGCAATATAGAAAAACAGGAAGAGCCCGACCTGAAACCAATCCAATCCAAACCGCCAGATGTAGAGCGGCACAGCCACAATGGAGAGAATGTTGATGACGGCAAGAAAGGCGCTTGTGACCCAGTTGATGCGGGACCAAGGAATGCGCTGACGAAGGGATGCGTGCATGGAATGTAAAATGGAAAACCGGGCAATGAAATGAATGGGACACGGTAGAGGCCGTTTCCCTCTGGCGCAAGTAGCAATTGCCTTCAACGCGCTTGAAATTTCAAGTTTATCAGCCTTCGCGGGCGATCGCGCTGTCGGGGCATGACGCCGAGGTGACAATTAACCGCTCGGTGGTTGAGGGCAAGAAGCCGCCGCTTCTGCGCCGCAAGCAGGACAAGGATGCTGCCTGATTTTGCCCCGCTGGAAGTTATCTCGAAATGAGATAATAGGGCGTTCCGGGCAGAAGGTCGAATGAGGCGGCGGTTCCGATTTTTTCCACGGGATGGCCGTTGAGATCCAGGGCGGTGACCTTGAGTTGGCCCGCGTCGCGGCGGGACAGGCGGATGGTTCCCTCAAGTTTTCTGATGAGCCAGGGATCCCGCCCGATATTGGTGATTCGGAAGGTGCCATCACCGGCGGGCTCGGTGGAGAATTGGCTCGGTTTTTCCTCGCTCATGGCCTGCACGAGAATGCGGGAGGATTGGGAAAGCGGACGTTCGTCAAGCGCAACGGCAAGAATTTGCCCGGTCTCCATCGGGGATTCCAGGGTGAGGGCTGACAGACGAATGATCCCGGCTTCCCGGAGGTTCCCGCCTGCTCCCTGTGCGGCAGGGGCGTTTAGCGTGAGGAGGCCTTTTCCATAGTCCAGCTTGAGTTCGGAAGTCGAACTGGTGACAGTCTGTTCTTTCCGGTTGATGAAGGGTGATGGATTTTTGATTTTCGGTGCGCCACCTTGGTCACTGATGGGAATATTGACGCGTCCCACGAAATAAATCAGCGGATCGAGCGCGCTGGCGGCATCCTTTGTCGTTCCGCCTTTCACGTCTGCCTCGCGGAGTTCGTCCAGATTGGCCTTCTGCAAAAAACTCGCGCCTTTCAGGGCCAGGATGTCGCGGATTTTGAGAGGGATCTCGGCCATGATCTCCCCGGGCTTGATGAGGCCCTGCCGGTAAATCCTGGCGATGGCGGGAAATTGACCCAATTGAGTCGGTGCAGCCAGGGTCCACGGCTGCATAAAAAATCCCGGCTTCACGCTCCAGCGGAAGGAGTCGAAGGCGAAATGAACGATGCTGTCCGTGTCTTGTAGCGCGCCATAGAGGCCGAGGATGAGGGGCGCTTCGCCGCGATGGCGATTCGGACGGTTCCAGGCGATCTCGGAAATCATGGATGGGCGGCCATTGAACGTGGGATCCATGACGGGATTGTTGAATGCCTTGGGCCTGTTTGGTTGGGGGGGATCGAAGCGCAGGGCGCTTACGTTGGAGTAGGTGTGGCCGTCGCGGAGAGACCACGCAGCGTGAGTCCCCTTGTGGTTGCAGCCGAAATAGCCGTGGTGATCAATGAAATCCCCCGACATGTAGCTTAGTTTTTCAAGCGGACCGAGAATGGTGTTGTCGGCGGTGGTCCAGTTGCTGGCCGTGATGAGTCCCTTGAAGCCGAGCTTGCGAAGATAAGCGACCGTCTCCCTGTAGAAGGACTCCTGAACTTCAAAAAGGAACGCGGCGGTGTCCTGGTCGCGTTTCGTTTTATGGGTGACCATCTCATAAAGTTCGCGGAATCCGAGGCGTCCGGAGGCCGGGTCGTCGCGCGTGTGCCGGCTGTTCCAAGCTTTCAGGGCCGCGTTGAGGGAGCCATATTTGGCCGTGGCCCAGTCGCCAAAGCGCTTCTCCAGCTTGCGCATTTGCGGGCCGGGGACATTGTCATAATTGAAGGTCCAAAAAAAGAACGAGTCCTCGTTGACAAGTTCGATGCCCATGAGGGCGGGCTCGTCGAGCAGGCGGGTGCCGGATGATGTTGGGGCGGTGAGGATTTCCTTCCACCAGTCCCGATAAAGTTGCTGAAATTCCGGCTCGAAATAGAGCAGGGCAAAGGGATGCTTTTGGCCGTTGTAGCCCTCCCTCCAGCCAGATCCCGCTTCGGGCGTCATCCAGAGTGGAAAATAAATCGAGAGCAGGGTGTAGATGCCTTCGGCTTTCAGGGCGGCGATCAACTGGCCACGCTTTCCAGCGTCATCGGGATTCAACGCGCCGGTCTTTTCGTCGAAAACCGAGTGGTGTTCCCGCACGAGATTGACGCCGTATTTCGCCAGCATCCGCGCGCTTTTTGCAAATTCCGAGGTTTCCTTTGTGCCGATTCCGTTCACACCCCAAAAACGGACGGGGTGTCCGGTGCTGGAATGCACGAAGCGTCCGTCGCGGGCGACGATTCGGCCTTTTTCACCGGCGAACTTTTCATTGAGGGAACGCAGATCAATCGGGCTGGCTCGAAAATCATCCTTGGGGGGATTCCATGCCACCCATTCATGGTTGTCCGCAGCCTGTGAATCCGGAGCCTCATTCTGTTGATGGGACTTCAGGTTTTCCGAGTGCGAAAGATGGGGCAGAATGGCAAGTCCAACGGCAAGGGGGAGAAGACGCATGGAAAGAGGCTGTTTGGTTAAAGGCCAACAACATCAAACGAGGAAAATTCAAAATCCGTGTAGTCCCCGCGCAACCCTGTTGTGCCTTCCTCGATGAGCAGCGGTGGCCGGGCCGCCGTCAACGACGGATCTCCGATTTTCTCGGAATCCTTCGCGCGAAGCACTTCCTGTCCGTCAATTTTTATCCAAATCTCAGCCGGGGTTCCCTGGATGCCCACCGCCACGTTATGCCATCCCGGTTTCCCAAGGGGGTTGGAGATCTGTGTGTAGGGGCTCAATGGATAATAATAGCCCCCGTTTTCCGTTCCTTCCGCCTGGTGATCCCGACCTTCAAGTTTCTTCTTGATGACGATCCTTCCGTCCGCACGGAAGATGCTTGCGTAGTAAAGATTGAATTGATCGCGGTAGCGCAGAAAAACATGTACGCCGTGCCAATCCTCGGGCTTTTCGGAGCAAACACGGTTTACCTTAACGCGAAAGTGGACCTCGTAATCCTTCGGCAGGGGTTTGTCGGGATTTGCCAGCAGGCGGAAGACCTGGCTGTTTTCCATGGGATCGGAAAGATCACCCGTCCAGCCGAAGCCGGGTCGGAGGTGCAATGTGCCGGAATTAACATACCATCGTCCAGGGACGGACTTGGGTTCCTTCCAAACCTCCTCTTTTTCGCCGGAGAAATCATCCTTAAAAAGAATGCGATGCGCGGGCTGCAGATGGGAAGGCTTGTTCGCGGAGGCCGGATGGAAAATTGTGCAGAGGAAAAGCGCGGGCAGTAATATCGGGAGGGTTTTAACGGGAAGTTTTTTCATGGAAGCCATGTGTCATAGATAATCGAGGGCATGATAAATCCACGTTTGGGATGGCATTGCGGCGTCAAGTGTTGCGGCCTCGTTTTCCTTTGTCCCGTGGAGGGTGGCGGCTTCATTCGCCAGTGCATGACGGAGGCTCAGCCTTCGAAAAAAGAGTCTTTGCAGGGCATCATCCCGGAGCCCGAGTGTTGGGGAGGTTTTGGTGGGTTTGTTTACAGAGAGGTCTCCGCTGGGCGCCCAAATTTTGAAGGAGGGCTTCCGGGGGCCAACTGTCAGGCGGGCGGCTCGCGCGGTGGGATTGAGCATCATGCCGAGAAGTACAGGTGAGCGGACGGATTCCTCCTTCACCCAGGGAAGGACGGCGGAGCGCAGGGGAGAAGCCGCCGATGTCGGGAATACCACTTTGCTCTGGCCCGCATGTCGCCATGCGGCTTCGAGAAGCGTGTCCACGGCATCCTCCCCGCCCGGTTGCGTGGCCATCTCGAGGATTTTCAGGGTATCCGGCAAGATGCGATCCCGTCCGAGCAGGGCATACCCCGTTGTTCGTCCGCGCGTCCGAGTTTCCAAGAGCAGGAAATCATGCGGACGGGAAAAGAAATAACTCGAACGCAGGGCGCGCTCGTAAAACCCCGGCGTTCGGGCCCAATAGCCGCCCATGGAACCATGGGCCTTGATGAAGATGTCCCGCAGTACGTTTCCGCGGGCAAGGATGGCTTGTTCGTCGCTGGTGATGGTCACATTGCCCTGCGCCACCCGGCGGCGGCGCAGGCGGAGGATGGTTGCAAACATCAGATCCTGGAATCCCGCTTTTTTATAGAAGGCATAACCGGCCGTGCGCTCACCTCCCGTGCGAAAAACCATCAGTGCGTCCACCCGTCCGCGCAGTGTCTTCGCGGCCACCTGTGTCAGGGCGGAACCCACGCCCATGCCCCGGCAGCCGGAATGTGTTCCCACGGCATGCAGGAAGGCCGCCCGGCAGGTTTCGGAAGGGCCGAGTTGAAATTCCCGTATCGCCAGGGGAAGCGCCGCCACCGCAATTCCATCGAGCAGTCCCACACAGGCGGTCAGCCCTTCCACCGAATCAAACTGTTTGCGCGTGATGGGAGGAAAAATCCGGTTTCGCAAATCCAGCATTCGGTCAATGTCGCGGCCTCGTGCTTCGCGATAGCGAATTTTGTTCAGGGCGATGTTTTCCAAGGTATTTTCGTCGGTTGACACAGGGGGCAGGATGGTTGTGGTTTTCGCAATCGTCAATGTGGGCGGGCGGCGTTGGCCCGCCACAGCTCCGCCGGGACACCTGTTTTCCAAGGGGCGGCGGGGCTGTTATGTAAAAGCTCCAAGACGCGGGGCGAGTCAGGCGAACGGGGCGGCATTGAGAGTTTCCTCCAAGTTCAGTGAATACAGGGTGGACGCATCGCATGTGTCGCCGGGAACGGCCCAGGGTGTTCCTGTTTCTGAGAACAGCATTCCGGATTCGATGCCGCGGTGAATCAGGGACACAATTCCTGGTACGTTCACACCGGGGTCGTCGTTCACAGTGTATGAATTTTTATATTTTGGAGCGATGGAGTGAATTTTTCCCGAAGAAACCCATGCGCCATTGGTTGTCAGTGTAAAACCGCGTGTGTCAGCCAGGCGAACACATGGAATGTCTGTTTCTCCCTGCAAATTGCGTAAAAAATTCAGGACGTTTCCTGGGAGCGGGAGTTCCCCGCTGTCCTTGGCGGGAAGGTCAAGCGGGAGACTGCTGGAAATGGTCTCGCCTTCCAAGCGCGCCCAGCCCCGGGTGCCCCGGATTTCCAAGGTGTGCGGAATGATTTCCTTGGAGGCGTGGGTGGCGGCAAAGAAGAAGGATATTCCCGAGTCGAGAAATCCCTTCACACACGATGAGTCGTAGCTTTCGATCTCCGCGCCCCGGTAAAGCTCCGCCCGAATTTCCCGGGGGCTTGCATAAGCGTTTTCTCCCGCCCCCCCGAGATACATGATGTTTTGCAGGACGTGCGCGAGGGCGTTTGTCATGGGCCCGTCAAAAACCGGTTCGCCATGCAGTGTCACCCGTCCTGCCCAAGTGGCGCGGGTGTAGTAGGCCCGCTGTCGCGGTGCGCTTCCGCCGCCGCGAATGCTGACAAGCTTTCCGAGTTTCCCTTTGGCGATGATTTGCTTGAGTTGCTGGACTGGCTTGGAATGAACCAATTGAAAACCGACGCACACCCGTTCCTCACCGTCAAGGGCGATCAATTCGTCGAGCTGCTGGATGAGTGGTACAGGCGGCTTTTCAAGATAGACATGCAGGCCGCGGTGGAGCGCCAGCTTCGTCATCGAAAAATGTCGGGGGATTGGCGCCGCGACGATTACAGCATCGAGTTTTTCCCCGTCCAACATCTGCTCCATGGAGGCGTATCCCCGGATTCCCTTTTCCTCAAGTTGGAGAAGTTTCTCGGAAAAAGGATCCGCCGCCGCGACAATCCGAGCGTTTGATCGCCCGCCAAGGGCGTCCAGCGCTGCGATGTGGCGTTTTCCATAACCTCCGGCCCCCACCAGCCCCAGCCTCAAAAAACTCATGGGTTTTGCATTTTGCATAAAGGATCCTATACCCGTCCGGTTGCGGTAAGCCGGAGGGGATATGATGTTGGCAGGGTTTTGATAATATTAACCCAAGCGCGACGAACGTCGCCGCCAGAGCACAAGGCCCAATGCGAAGCAGGATCCCAGCAGCATCATGCCTGTGATCCTCGGCTCGGGCACAGGCGAGTAGGTTATCAGGACGTCATCCAGGAAGATGGCCGCCCCTGTCGCGTTTGTTGGAGGGTTGCCTGAGGTTGTGCCGCTCATAAAAGCGAAGGTGTCAAAACTGTTGTAATAATTCGTTGTGTCCGTGGTGGAAAAATTAATCAGCGTGGCATTCGTGGAATCCTTCATGAGGATGTTCAGGGACATATTGGTGGCGCTGTCCGCTGTGAGGGTGAGGGTGAAATAGTAAGTGTCGCCATTTGTAAGGCCAAGGCCCGAGGTGCTGCCGGAAAGCGTGGAAAAGGCCGAAGGGGTGAAGAGCGAATTGGTTGTCACTGTACGCGCCCGCAGGGTGGAGCCGTTGGTGGCGGTGCCAAAATTGCTGATTAAGGCGTATCCCGTGTAATCGGCGTAAACCCCGTTTGTGGGGGCGTTGCCGAGATTGTCAGCAGTCACCCGGTTGCTGCCGGAATCAAACAGGCCAAAACGCAAATCCGAGGTGGTTTCATAGCCGGACGACATAAATGAAAATGAGACGGACAGGGAATCGCCGACACCAAGCGTTTGGGTTCCGGAGTCCGTGAAGTAAACGACCGTCTGTCGCTGGACGCCATCGGTGAGCAGTCTGAGGGTGCTGTTTGTCACAATCAAAGTGGAACCACCGCCGCCGGCATACCAGTGCGCTGAATCTGGGAGATTTTGGTTGGTGCGCGTGCTGTTTGTGAAGGTGTCATTCAATAGCACCTGAGCATGCAGGGGAATGGAGGACAAGAGCAGGGTGACAAGACTTGCGAGGAGTGCCGTGGAAAGTCCGGATTTCCGTTGTTTTTCGCAGGATGTTCCTGGAATGGCGTGGGTGGATGGCTTCATGAGCGTGGGGTTTCGGGTGTGTGTGGGAGGCTTCATAACGCCTGCACAATAGCACGCAGTTTTTTTGTTCCAAGTAACGTTTAAGTGTTACATAAAAGCCAAATTCAACTCTTGCCGGAAGGAGGAGAATGGGAACGAATTTTTCCATGGAAGTGTCCGACGCGTATTCAATGAGAGCGTTGTGTAGCGAGGCGCGCCACAGATTAAGGAAAGCCGAGCCGCACCGGCGATGCTCCCGGAGCGTGGCGCTGCGCGTTTATTTCAAGAAGGAGGACAATTATTTTGAAGGGCGCTTTGGACGAACCTTGAGTTTGCCCTTTGTCGGATTCTTTTTGCGTGCGCGAAGGGTGTCGCCTTCAACCCATTGGCTTTCGAGGAGAACGCGCTGCGGGTGGAGTGGAACGCCCCGTTCGTTGCGTATGAGCATGCCCGAAAGCAAATTGACGGCGATGGCACCGATCATGGTGGCATTTTCCACGACACCGCTAAATTTCCGTTTCCCCGCACGGGGGGAAATGTGCGCGATGCCGAGATCCCGGGGGACACGCACGCCGAGTTCGGTCAGCCATTTGTCCACCGGACGGTATCCGACGGTAATCAGGGCATCGGGGTGATGCCGCCGATACCAAGAGACAAAGGCTTCGCGTTCAAAATTGGTGGGCAGGCATGGCGGAATTTTGTCCGACTTTGGCATCTTGCTTTGTTCCACCAGAAAGGCCGCGCTATAATTGCAATCAATCCGTTCGTCATGTTTCCCGGGCAAGGCAAGGCCGATGCGGCGATACCCGCGCGACCGGAGTTCGCGCAGCAGGAGCAGCATGGAACGATAATGGTGGTTCGAGACCAAATTAAGAATCGGCGACTCCAGTGTATAACCGAAGGTTACGGCTGAGAATTGCTTCCAGTCCAGGCACAGGCACCCGTGCGTTGCGGGGAGGGGAGCAATGAGCAGGCCCCGCACATTGCGGGCCACAAGCACCGAGGAGAGTTTCTTTTCCGCCATTCCCTGGGGGCCCACAAGGAAGGTGTCGAGATTGTATCCCAGTTTCTCGGCCCTCTCCTTTGCTCCAACATAATAGAGGTGATGATCGGAATCCTTGGATGTGTCGGATCGCATATGCACCCATGCAAGGGTGGATCGGTAATGAGTCGGGCGATTGGCCTGGCGGTAGGCGATGAGTGAGGAAAGCATCGGATCGGGCCGGTAGCCGACCTTGGCAGCAGCTTTGAGAATCCGGGTGCGGGTGGCCTTTGGCAGGCTGGGATCGTTGCGAAAGGCCAGGGATACGGAGGTCTGGCTGACATTGGCCAGGCGGGCCACGTCCTTCTGGGTTGCGCGTTTCATGGGAGGTGACCTTGATATTAACAACCCATGCTGAATTCGCAATATGGGCCTTGGGTCACGCCGGGGAACCCGTGCGGCGGCCCTCCCGCGCCATCCTGGCATGGAGAGCGCGTAGTTTGCCGAAGCGATAGTTGTTCTCCAGTTCCATTTCAGCAGGATAAATTTCTCCGGCATTCAGTGTGGCAAAACGTTTCGCGAGCGCCGGGATTTCCTTCATTAATGGATTGAGCTTCGCAACCACGCCTGGAATCCGCTTGTTTGTGAAGTCTGTCCGATGGCATGCCTCTTCGACGTGCCGGAACTGCAAATGATGCCGCCGCAATTCGGCCATGAGGAGAAAATGACGAAATTCCGCCGCGTGGCGCTTCGGCTGGAGGCCGGTCAGAATGCGGCAGGCCCGGGTGGCGAGGAGAGCCGCCGCACCCCAATGGTCCGAACGGGCTTCCAATTCCCCCAAAAACAGCGCCTCCGCAAGCCGACGCCCGCCGCTCCGGGCGAGACCGAAACGCTCTTCCCCATACTCCATGATGAATTCCTCCCCGTTCAGCGGTGCGTGCTGCCAAACCGCCCGGGCGAATGCCGCAAGCAGGACGCGGTGGCCGACCAGCGGGTAAACACGGCGGATGGGAAGCAATTCCGTCACGTCCCGTTCCGAATTCCATTCGTATCCGTATGCCCCGGAGGTGGACCATGAGGTCAGGAGAATCCCCTCAAAACCGGTTTTTCGGGCATAGGGAACATAGTCCCTGAAATTGTCAAAATGCCGCTTCCAGCAGGTGATCCAATGATTGTCGGGTGAGGAACGCAATGCCGCCGCACCCCAGAACGAAAAGCGATCCCGTGGCAGCCGGCGCGGATCGCCGAAGCGGTCAATCGGCCACCCGTAGTTCCAGTCCACGAACACGGTTTCCTTCGGCATTTTGTCGGCGGCATCGGGATGCCGGAGCAGCATGTCCGCCCAGAGCATCGGCACCTTGCCCATGCGGGAAACCCGCGATGCAATGCGTCGAAAATAATCCACGTAAAGCGCGGAGAGTCCCTCCTTTTCCGCCTTCTTCCGACAGCGTTCGCAGCGGCCAAGCAAATACGTCTCATCGCCGCCAATGTGGAGGTAAGGGGAGGGATGCAGGCGCGCAATCTCCTCAAAAATTTCCCCAAAAACCTCCAGGGCCGGACGTTCCCGCCGGGGGCAGATCTGGCACAGGTCTTTCCGATCCTCGCGCAGCGCGGCGTATCGCTCGTGCCGCAGGATATATTCGACGTGGCCGAAACACTGCTGCACTGGAATGACGGAAAGGCCAAGCTCCCGGCAATACTTCACAAATCCGGCGACCTCTTCCTCCGTGTAGGCAAACCCATTGGAAATTACCGCGTGTCGGCGAAAGGGGAAGCTCGCCTCCCATTCCATGACCATCGTGTTGTAGCCGAGGCTTGCGATGTCCCTCGCCAGGCGTCGAAGCGCGGGCATTGGCATCACCTGAACGCGCAAATCCACATGCAGCCCCACAACAGGAAAACTTGGAGACGTGTTTGAATTCATAAGTATCCGAGTGGTTACCAAGGCACCCGCGTCCCGTCAAAGCGCATTTCATGTGGCGGCAGCTTGCGGGGGTGTCAAACGACCCTGCCTTTGCTCATACATAACAGTAAGGGGTTTCCTTGGTGAAAGTCGTCGCGCACCGCCTCTCCGGGCGTCTTCACCAAGGGTGGGGGAATTGACAGCTTCATCCAATCAAATACCGTCGCGCCATGATCCCGCGACACCCCCCGATCTTGGCCGTTATTGTTGCCTTCGTACTCTGTGCCGCTCTTCCAGATTGGGCGGACGGCGAAGTCTTAAGCGATAATTTCGATTCCGGCAACGTGGTCAATACCGCGCCGTCCGGCTGGACCTCCAACAAGGTGGCATCCGCCGATGACCGGATGCAGGTGGTTGACAAGACAACGATGGAACCTTTTTCACCTCCGTTTTGTGTTGAGCTTGCCGATGAATCCGGGCCCGAGCAGGGAAGTAATCCGTTTATCATTCGAGATTTTACCCCCATCTCGGACGGGAGTCTCACCTGCCGGATTCAGATTCCCGTGGTCGCAGCGGCCCCGGCAATCGTCGAACTCTGGCATCGTGGCACATCGGGAAGTCAGGCGGTTTTTCGTGTGACGTTTGAATCGAATGGTCGCCTTTCCTACAAGGAAGGATCGGCGGATCCCTCGGCGAAGGGAGTGCCGACAGAGGTGCGGTGGACGCCAGGGCAGTGGATGAGTCTGGAAATCCGCTGGACGGGTGACAATAAAGTGACAGCAACGCTGGACGGCGTTCCGTTTGCGGAGGACGTTCCGGCCGAGAACGGGCCGCCCTCGGGAATCAAGTTTCGGGCGGGCGGGGATAGCATCTCCGGCCAGAAGGTCTACATTGACGATGTTGTTGTCCAATAAGGAGCGGATTAAGTCATGTCCCGCCAACAAAACAGCTTGGGAAGTATGGCAAGCCGTCGGGCCTTCACTCTTGTTGAAATGCTCACGGCTGTCGCCATCATTGCCGTGCTTGCGTTGTTCACCGTTACGGGCATGGGGACTCTGACCCGGCAAGCCCAGAACACGATATGCGAGTCGAATCTTCGTCAAATTTACCTTGTCCTGAATGCCTACGCCCTGGATCACTGCGGAGAGTATCCGGCGATCAGGGACATCGGTCCACCACAGGTGTATTGGTACATGGCCCTTGCTTCCTATGCGGGAGGGAAGAACAAGGCTGGACAGAATTACGGAGACAGCCGTGATGTTGCTTCCATTTTCCGGTGTCCCGGAGCCAAGGCGGATTTCCTCGCGCCAAGCGACTCGGTCATTTTCCGTTCCTATGTGGCGTCAGATCTTATGCGAACCGGCAAGACGGGGTGGGACAAGCCCATCCGGGGCGCCATGGTTCCCAACCCGTCCCGATCCCTTATCTGCGTGGACGGCGCGAAAACAACCTCCGGTACAGATTATGCCTGTGATTCCGGGAACATCTTTAACAATGTGAAATTCAGTTACCGACACGGCGGTGGCAATACGGCTCATGCCAACGGACTTTTTTTTGACGGTCATGTGGAACCATTGAAGTCGGGCAGCATCACGAGGGAGATGTGGGACAAGCCCTGATCATAATGGCGCGGTCATTTTTTGCATTTCCTTTTATTCCAATGAGTAGTGTTTTATCTCCAGAAATTGAAAAACATCCGGTGTCTCCGCAGCTTGGAAAGTTTCCCTTTGCTGGATTTCTGGAAGATTTTGATATTTGGGAATATATTCCCCTGGATCAGGGGGGACGCCTCGCGCATCTTGCGCTGATTGGATCCGAGAAGGATGCCGACATTACCCGTGAGGTGCGCCGTCCGGGTTTTTTTGATCAATGGGGGCCGGCGGGCGTCTGGGACGCTTTGGAAGACATCGCGCGCGAGAAAAGCGTGTGGCTCAACCGGTGGTATTTTCTTCCCCCGATGGCGCGGGAGTTCCAGCGCACAAAGGATCGCAACATTCTGACCGATCTTATTGCCTTCGTGGAGCGCTGGTGGCGAGACAATCCTGTTCCCCAGGACCTGCCAGCCTATTTTTCCATCGGCAAATACAACTGGCGGGACATGCAGGTGGCATGGAGGACGCTAAATTTGATTTGGTGTTATTTTCTGATCGCGCCGGAACTGGAGCCGCAAACCGAGTCCTTTTTCCGCCACGTCATCGAGGAACATGCTCGCGTCCTGCTTGCCGATTTCGGCGAGCAGCCCCTGCACGAAAACAACCATCAGTCCCACGGGGCGCTGGTGATGCTGGCTGCGGGCGCGCTCTTTCCCGAGTTCCCGGATTCGCTGAAACTGGTTCGTCGCGCCACGCACATCCTCGAATATCACCTGGAACACGCATTTTATCCCGACGGCAATTCCATTGAACTCTGCCCGGGCTACTTTCCCTTTATCACTTCCATCTTCCGCGACGCCTGGCTGCTGTGCGATGCCAATGGAATTGAGCCTCCCAAGCGGTGCCGGGAACGGCTGGCGCAATTCCGCGGAATTTTGCTCGCCATGGCGCAGCCGGATGGAACGATGCCGCCCATCAACGATTCCAGCGAAGTTAACACGGTTCCGTCGCTCACCATACTGGATCGGATTTTCGGTGCGGATGACAAATCCGCCGGATCGCACTGCCTGCATTCCTCCGGACAGGCCGTGATGCGGTCCGGGGATTGGTATTCCTTCCTTGATGCCGGAGACCTGATGCTGTGGCATTGGCACGGGGGGAAGCTCGGATTTCATCTCTGGCATGGCGGAGAGCCGATCGTGGTGGACAGCGGAGTGAGCGATTATGACAATCCGCGCCGGCTCTCATGGTATTGCACCCCGGAGGCGCACAACACGCTTCTCGTGGACGGTCGTGGGGATCGCGACCGCGACACGATTACATTTTCCGAAAAGGCCCGGATCGGGGCCGGAGTCACAGCCTGGGAATCCGACGCCCGCCGCGATTTCGCGACCATGGAGCACGGGGGCTTCCACGGAGTGCGGTGGGTGCGCCATTTTCTTCTGCTAAAGACCGGCGCTTTTGTCGTTGTGGATCGCGTATTGGCTTCGGAACCGCATGATTATACATGGCTGTTTCATTTCAGCCCGGGCGAGGTCGCTTCGGTGAAGTCCGGGTTTCAAACGCGGTTTGCGCGTCGAAATCTGGCGCTGCTCTCCTCAATCGGGGAAAACGGACGACTTGCCGAAGGCTGGGTTCATCGCAATGGCAAAGACCACGCGGCCCAGGTTGCGCAATTTTTCCATCGTGCCGCCTCGACGGTGCAGGCGTTCTGTTTCACCCCTGTGGAAGAGGGATTTCGTTTCGTCAAAATCACCGCCCCTGATCCCGCCGGGGTGGTTTCCATGCGAATCCTTTCGGAAAAATCCGAGTATAATTTCGTCCTGCCCTCCTTGAACAATTCAAGAATCGAAACACACACCCCATGAAATATTTATTCCTTTCCTTGGTGCTTCTCTGTGCGCTTGCGGCGGCTTCGCTTTGCCAAGCTGCATCCGAACCGGCGCGACCCGTCACTTTTCTCATCTCGCCCGATCACTACCTCTCCATGCGCCAAACCATCCAAAATGCCCCCGAGCCATGGATGAAGACGGCGCTTGACTCACTGCGGGGCGAGGCGGAAAAGGCGATGTCCAAGGGGCCGTGGTCGGTGATGGACAAAAATGACACCCAGCTTCCTCCTTCCGGGGACAAGCATGATTTCTACAGTCTGAGCATCTATTGGTGGGAAACTCCCGACGGCACTTGGGTATGGCGCGACGGCGAGAGGAATCCGGCCTCCATTTTGCCGGATGAGGCGGGTCTGCAACAGCTTTTCAGCACTGTGAAGATTTTGAGCAACGCCGCGTGGTTTCTTGATGAACCTCGTTATGGAGAAAAGGCCGCCTCGCTTCTCCGGCACTGGTTTCTCGACCCGGAAACCGCCATGAATCCCAACCTGAACTTCGCAGGAGCCATCCCGGGGAAATCCACCGGGCGCGGCGTTGGCATTCACCGTTTCAAGGATTTTGCCTTTATCATTGATGCCATTGGCCTTCTGCACGCCATGGGGGTTTGGAGCGATAAGGACCAGGAAAACATGCGCCAATGGGTGGGCAAATTCGCGGAATGGGCCAACACCAGCAAGCTGGGGCTCGATGAAAAAAAGGCGCTCAACAACCACTCGGTTTTCTATGGCAGTATGATGCTGGCCTCCGCGCTCTATACGGAGAATGAACCGTTGATCAAGGAATACTTGGAATCGTATTTTCAGAAGCAACTGATCACTCAGATTGCCAAGGACGGCAATCTTCCCCAGGAAATGAAGCGCACGCATCCCATTCACTATTTTACTTATACCCTGATGGGTTTTGGCATGTATGCCGAGACGGCGCGCAATCTTGGTGTTGATTATTATGATTTCGTCGGGCCCGACGGTCAAACCCTGCGGGCCGCTTTCAATTATCTGCTGCCTTATTGGGAGGGGAAAACCCCTTGGCCGAAAAAGGAGGATCCGATGCTGGATTATCGCGTTTTCATCACCGCAAGGCTCGGGGCACTGCGCCTGAATGAACCTGCGTTTGAGACCTATCTCGAAACCAGCTTTCCCACCACATGGGCCAGGGATTATCGCAACCTTCTGTGGCCGCCGCCCGCGACGGTCAATCAGGGGGAATAATAACCCGGAGCTGCTTTGCCGATGGAAGCCGTCACACCCGAGGCACCCCCCGCACGGAAAACGTGGTCGGTCGGCACCCTTGTCTATACCTCGGGAGGATTGGCGGGACTCTTCGTTCTTTTGTTGCTGGGGGATTTCGCCTGGTCCATGCGGGATCGCTCCGTGGGCCAGATGGCCCAATGGTACCTGAGCGAACTCAAGGTCCCCAGTCTCCTCTTCGCCATTCTCATCAGTTCGCTTCCCGCAGTGATCGGCCTGATCCTCGGGCCGGTTATCAGCGTCCGTTCCGACCGTCATCGCGGACGGTGGGGGCGCCGTATTCCCTACCTGCTTGTCACCACGCCACTGGCGGTCTTTGGCATGTTGGGCCTCGGTCTCTCCCCCCTGATTACGCGGGGTGTTCATTCTGCCCTGTCCGAGGACCAGCCTTTCGGTTCATGGCTGCATGGTGCCATCGGGGGAAGTTCCTCCGGTGCGTGGTTTATTGCACAGATGCAAAACGAAATCGTGGTTGCAGTGATTTGCTTTTCCGTGTTTTGGACGGCATTCGAGGTCGCAACCATCGCTGGTCAGGCGGTCTTTGGCGGCTTGATCAACGATGTGGTGCCCGCCCCCCTTCTCGGGCGGTTCTATGGCCTCTTCCGTGCGATCAGCCTTATTGATGGAATGATTTTTAATCAACTGATCTTTGGGCATGTGACGTCCCATTATACCCTGATCCTCATTGCCATCGGCATACTCTACGGCACATGTTTCATGGCGGTGTGTTTGATGATCAAGGAGGGGGAATACCCGCCGCCCGAACCTGCGGCACCCGGAGGCCGGGTGCTCACGCGCGGGTGGGGCGAAGTTCGGCGTTACCTTCGTGAGTGCTTCAGCCACCGGTATTACATTCTGGTGTTTTTCCTGTTGATGTTCGCTCACCTTACCTTTCTTCCCGTCAACACATTCAACATGCCCTTCGCACGAAGTTTGGACATTGATCCCCAGCATTATGGTCATTTTTATTTTCGCACTTACCTGATTTCGCTTTGCCTAGCCTTCCCGCTGGGTTGGCTTGTGGACAAAGTGCATCCCCTGCGCGTGGTCATTGGATCGCTGATAGCCTATGCCTGCGTCACCTTCTGGGGGGCGTTTTTTATTTCCAGCCCGACGGTATTTTTGTACACTGTCATGGCACATGGCGTCATTTCCGGATGCTACTGGACGTCCGCCGCCTCCCTTCCCAACCGCTTGTTCCCGGCCTCGCGGTTTGCGCAATTTGCCTCCGCCGCCGGCATCCTTAGTTCCGTGGCGGGCATTATGATGGCGCCCTCGTTGGGGCTCATCATTGACGCCACTGGAAGGGCCTACCGCTTTGCTTATCTCGGAGGATTCTTCATTACCCTCACGGCCCTCTTTTTTGCCTGGCGCGTTTATGGACGCTTTATGGCGCTGGGCGGCCCAGCCAACTATCAGGCTCCTGATCCCGACCTTGGGTTGGGGACTGGTTCTCACTCCGAAAAATGAACGGGTAAGACGCCGGGGGGTGGTTGTTTAATTTAAGGCACAAAAATTGCACACATCGGTTTGCTGACTTTGAGTGCGATCTCTGTTTTTCCGAGATGGCCAGTTAGCGGATCAAGGGGGTAAAGACGCACTTCATTTGCGGAGCGCCAGGCAACGGCGAGCCATTTTCCGGAAGGATCACAAATGGCATGTTGCGGATCTGCGAGTCCGTCCTGCATCAACCATTTGGGCGAATGCAAAGCCCCTTTATTTACAGAATAAGTCACAACCGAATGCTGTCCGCGATTTGTCGCGTAACACGCTTTGCCGGATGGGTGAAATGCAATTTCCGCAGCATATGTGGTGCCTTCGAAATCCGCAGGCAGCATGGTGTAATCCTTGCGGTTTTGCAGACTGCCAGTTTGTTTGTCGTATGAAAATACGGACAATGTGTTGTCCAGCTCGTTGACGGCGATGGCGATATTTCCGTTTGGAGAAAATTCAAAATGACGCGGACCTGCACCCGGCGCGGTTTTTACATGCAGGGACTTATTTTCCTGCAATTTGGAATCAACAATATCGAATGCCCAGATCATGTCTGTTCCAAGATCGGCAACGTGCAACACATCGCGTCCGGGTGCGAACGTGACACCGTGCGGATGCGGTTTGTCCTGCCGTTTTTCATCCACACCGGAGCCTTCCGGCTGAAAAACCGATGAGGCTTCCTCCAGACTGCCGTTTTCCCTGAGGGGAAACAGTGCAACACCGCTATTGTAATTGCTGACCGCGAGAAAACGTCCGTGTGGATCCACCGCCAAATGACACGGAACCGCTCCTTGGGAATCCACGGTGTTGATCAGCGTCAGCAAACCATCGGCTTCAATCGTAAATGCAAGTACTTTTGCGTCCTCTTCATTGAGCGAATACAGCACACGTTTCTTGGGATGATATGCGAGAAAAAAGCTTTTGCCCGCTGCCGCAACGCGCTGTTCGGAAAGCATTCCGGTTTCAACTTCAAAATGTGCGACTTGAATGCCGCTGTCGGAAGATGCGGTGTAGATGAGCATGGAGAAAAAAGGGACAGCTCCACGATTTTAAATCCTACGAATAAGAAGGAGAGGTTTTTCTTTCCATAAACAAGGCGGCAACTGGGAGCGCGGAGTGAAGGGGAGGCCTGACTGAAGTATTACTGCGTGGATTTTTAGCCGAATCTAGGAGTGAAGTAGATTGAGCTTTTTGATTTGATGGAGGATTTTTGCAAGCTGCCTGCCGGTTGGAGTGAGGCTGTATTCGACATGGGGAATTTTGCCGGGAAACTCCTTTCGCTGGATAATGCCAAATTCCAAAAGTTTTCGCAGACGTTCGTTGAGAATTTTTTTTGAAATGCCGGGAATATAACGCTCCAATTCACCGGGGCGTTTTATATTTTCGTGAATGGCCGCAACAACTCCTGCAGACCATTTGCAGCCAATGATGTCCTCCAGGCAATGATAAGCGGAGCGTTCCCCAAGGCTGAGGAATTTCTTTGGAGCTTTCATCGGGGCATGTTCATAAAGGTTCATTCCGTCGTCAATATGGCAACCATTTTGTGCCCGGTTGCGCCAATTTTGACTCATCTCAAAATGAGCGGTGAAGGTCATCAATGGCCTTCGATATAAAACCAAACGAAAACATATATTATGAAAACCAAAGCTATATTCTACCATGCGGGATGCCCTGTATGCGTTGATGCCGAAACAAACCTCGCCCTTGCACTCGATGCCTCACGCTTCGATGTGGAAGTCGTCCATCTCGGAAGCGATAAATCCCGCATTGCGGAAGCCGAAGCCAGCGGGGTGAAATCCGTTCCAGCGCTCGTGTTGGGCGGAAGCCCCTACCATATCAACTTCGGGGCGGATATTTCCGCACTCAAAGTCTGATCTCCAATGCGTCCGGCCGGTCTCACAGCCGGTCGGACGACATTTGCCGTGGCTGCGAGCGGTGTAAGAATTAATCCCTGCGAGGAGCGGCAGATTTATGCGAAGTCCCTTCGCTACGGCGGCCAGGGCAATACGGGCGCGTCACCAGGGGGCGCGGTCTAGCCGGTCAGTTCCTGTTTCGCATTATTCCGAATACACCGGTCAAAGAAATCGAAGGCGACGGAATGATGGCATTCGTGCGAGCCGTCAAAGATTTGAAAATAAAAGTTCTCCGGATTGTGCGTTTCAATTTTCTGCGCCAGCAGCCAACTGTGCGAGAAGGGAACACTGCGGTCATGCCGACCGTGTGACAGAAGGAGGTTTTTATTCGCGAGAATCTCCGCGTAAAAAATCGGGGAACGATCGCGGTATTGCGCTTCCGTTTCCGCTCCCGGCGCGCCGCCGCAGACGGATGCAATATGGGCGCTGTAAGCAGGGTTTTGGCCATGCCATGCAGCAAGGTCGGTGATGGGGCACCAACTGGAAACAGCCGTCCATTCAAATTCCTCCCTCGCAGCGGTCATCAGTCCCATGTGGCCGCCGCCGCTGCCGCCGTGAAGAAATACAGGTCTGCTTCCCAGATCGAGCCGTCTTTGCGCCTCCCTCGTTGCATCCACAATGTCACGACAAGCGAGCGCGGATCCACCCGCCTGCGTCGCACGCGGATTATCCGTCAAATTGGGACCGCGAAACTCCGGCAGCAGCAGCGCCCAGTTTCTTTCCCCGCAAATCGGCTGCATCGCATTCCATTGATTAAAACGGTCCGCGCTCCATGTGTGCAATCCGACCACCAGGGCCGACGGCTTGACGGGAGACCACAGCAGGGACGGTTCGGCAGATCCATCCAGGGAGTTGGTGACAAGGATTTCCTGAAAAGCGGGCGGCTGGCTCATGGGCGGAATATTTCGGAAGGCCCGCCGGTGTGTCAAGTGGCCGGCGCGCGACAAACCGAATTGGGTCGCTGAAAAAAATTGGAAATACGGGCTCCCTTGATGCGCATTGCTCGGGTAGTATTGCAACTTCACATGGCGAGTGACATTCAGACTTTGCACACGGAGCTCCTGGCCAAGGGGCTTGCGTCCGCCTTGGACACTCCGGAAACACAGCGCGATTTGCAGGGGGCTTTGGCTCATGCCAACGGGATTCCCGAGGAGCAGGCACTTGAATGGCTGGCCCTGCAATTTGAAATGCTGCCCCTGCGCGCAACCCGCCCCTCAATTTCCACCCAGTGCGAGACGGTATTTCGCTCGTTTGCCACGGGTGACCGTCGGGAGAATTCCACGCCATGGATTCCCGTAGGCACGGTCGGCCCGCTGCTCATTTGCGGTCATTACAACCCGACGGCCTCCGATACATGGGACGTTCCCCGCGCCTTCATGATTCCCGTGCTGATTGAGCAGGAGCAGTACGCCGAATACCTGAAAATTCTCGACGAAAGAATCAAGGTGCGCCCGATCAGTCCGAAAACTCCGCACCCTGCACCCGTCCCGCCGGAAAAAGGTTGCTCACCCGAAACCGCCCTCAAATGGCTGCTCACGGAATATCCGTTTTCCGAAGAGGAAAAGGCGCGCTTCTCGGATGCCCTTGAAAAGCTCGCCGGCGTCGGTGCCCAGCATGTCATGGGCGCCAAATCCCTGCCATCCGGCCTGGGCGCTGCGCTGCGGCACCTCTGCACCGGGGAAAAAGTCTTCAATGCGGCGCTGGCACCCCGTCAATCCGAATTCCCCGAAAGCCTGCTGGAAAAACACTCCGTGTTTCCCTTGTTCATCGGTGCCCGCACCGTTTATTTGCTCAGCAACCAAAAGGAAATTTTTGCCTTTGAAGACGAATGGCTGGCGTCCAACGAGGACAACCGTGAGTTTCGCCCCGTCCTCGACGAAAAGGAGTCCGTCCTCCGCACCATCAATCGTGATCGCAGTGTTGCCGCCGCATCGGGATCGGCAGCGGTCGAAACCGGACTGACGGAATCCGGCGTCGAGAACATTGTGGACATTGATCCGCGCGAGACCGGGCGCATCAATCCCGCGAGCATCAACACCACCGCTGAACAGGCTCTCCACTGGGTCTTCAACCGCTCGATCACCGGACGCGCCAGCGATCTGCACATCGAAAAGTACTACAACATGGCCCGGTTTCGCGCGCGGATTGACGGTGATCTTGTCACGCTTTTTTCCGCGCCCGAGGAAATGCTGCCGCGCTACATCAGCCTCATTAAAAATTATTCCAACATGGGGCAGGAGAGGCAGGCTGCGCAGGACGGACGTTTTTCCCTGCGTCTCGGTAAGCGGCGCGTGGATTGCCGTGTCTCCGCCATTCCCTGCCGCAAGGATCAGCAAAAAATCACCATTCGTTATCTCGAGAAGGAGGGCGGCGTTCGCAAACTCAGCGAACTTAACCTTTCAAAACGCAATCTCGATTTGTTTCAATCCTCCATGAGCCGCGATCAGGGGCTCATTCTGATCACCGGTCCCACGGGAAGCGGAAAAACCACGACGCTTTATGCCCTGCTCAACAGCGTCAATAGCGAAAATCTCAACATTCAGACCATCGAAGACCCGATTGAGTACGAGATTGAAGGACTCAATCAAACCCAGACCGATCCGGTTCACGGCATTGATTTCGCCCAAGGGCTGCGTCGTCTGATGCGCGCTGATCCGGACATCATTCTCATCGGCGAGTGTCGTGACGAGGAAACCGCCAGCGCCGCTGTGAACGCCGCGCTCACCGGGCATCTGGTTCTCACGACCCTGCATGCCAACGATTGTCTGCGCGCGGTGAGCCGTTTTATTTCCATGGGAGTGCCTCCCTATCTGCTGGCCGACTCCCTGGCGCTCTCGCAGGCACAGCGCCTTGTTCGCCGCCTGTGCGGCCAGTGCAAGCGCATGGCTCCACTCACGCCGGAACAGCGCCGACTTTTTGAGGTCAACAAAACACCGCTGCCAAAGGGAACCAATCACATTTTCGAGGCTGGAGGATGTCCGGACTGCCGCGAAACCGGCTACAGCGGGCGTATTGCGCTGATGGAGCTGTGCCCGATTGGCAATGAAATCGCCGATCTTATCGCGGTCAACGCCCCCCAGGGAGAAATGCGCAAAATCGCCATGACGCAGGGATTTCGCACGCTTTATCAAGTGGGGCTTGGGCAGGTGGCTGAGGGGTGGACGACCCTGGATGAAATCAAATGCCTGGCCTACACCGCTGTTTCCCCAGAGGAAACGGCGGCACCCGAGTCGGACATCGGGATGGAAATCTGACGGGTGACATTTCGTCGCCCGTCAGATTTGGCTTTAATGGAAAAAGGGAAATGGCTATAAAAGCCGATACTTTTATTCCCTTCGCGAAGAATTTTAAAAATCAATCCTTATGAAAAAAAGCCAGCCACAAGTTGTCATTGATAAAAACAAACAAATCTCCGGAGCCGCTGCGGCGGAGCTGGGCGCAAAGCTCATTCGTCAGGCGATCAAGCAACGCGGGCGCGCCAACATCATCGTTGCCACGGGAGCCTCGCAGTTTGAAATGCTGCAAAACTTAATAAAGGCCAAGGGGATTGATTGGACCAAAGTGACGGCGTTTCACCTTGATGAATATGTGGGCGTTTCCATTACGCACCCCGCGTCATTTCGAAAATATCTTTGGGAGCGTTTTGTTTCACAGCTTCCGCTTCCGCTGGCCGGGTTCCATTACATCAGCGGCGAAGGCAATCCGCAGGCCGAGTGCAAGCGCGTTGGCGAACTCATTAAGAAGCATCCGATTGACGTCTGTTTTGCGGGCATTGGTGAGAACGGTCATCTCGCGTTCAACGATCCGCCGGCGGATTTCAAGGCCACTGCACCGTATCTCGTAGTGGATCTCGACGAAGCATGTCGCAAGCAGCAGATGGGGGAAGGGTGGTTTAAGACACTTGCCCAAGTTCCGAAAAAAGCCATCTCAATGTCCATTCGTCAGGTGATGAAATCCAAGGCGATCATTTGCACCGTGCCCGACAAGCGCAAGGCGCAGGCGGTGAAGGACAATCTCACCGGCAAGGTCACGCCGATGCATCCATCCTCGATTTTGCAGCGGCACAAGGCGGCGTGGTGTTTCCTCGACAAGGACTCCGCCTCCCTTTTGGAAAAGGCCTGACCACCCGAAATGCACTCCAGCCTTTTCGACATTCAAATCAACGGCTTCGCCGGCGTTGACTTTCAATCTACCGATTTCACCGCCGCCGATGTGCGGCACGCAGTGGACGCTCTCGCGAAACATCAAACGCTGCGATTTTTCCCAACGTTTATCACCGACACGATGGAGAGGCTTGAGGCGAAATTCGCGCGATTTGAGGAAATTCGCCGCCAGGATGCCGTCGTCCGCGAAGCCGCCTGCGGCTACCATTTGGAAGGTCCCTGGCTGAGCCCCGAACCGGGTTTCTGCGGTGCCCACAACCCAAAATACATGGGAGCGCCGAATTATGCGGACTTCCAACGTCTGCAATCCGCCGCCGGTGGCAACATCCGTCTGCTGACCGTGGCGCCCGAATGGCCCGGCAGCGCGGAGTTTATCCGGAAAGTTGTCGCCGATGGTGTCGCCGTCTCCCTTGGGCACACCGATGCGAATGACGCCGCCATTGATGCGGCTGTCGAGGCGGGGGCGCGATTTTGCACGCATCTTGGCAATGGCGCTCCGAAAATCATGAACCGACACGACAATGTGACTCAGCGGCTGTTGGCACGTGACGAGCTGATTGCATTTTTCATTCCCGACGGAATTCACCTTCCTCCGTCCGTGTTAAAAAATTTTTATCGCGCCAAACCCGAGGGGCGTGCCTTGTTTACAACCGATTGCATGTCGGCGGCCGGCGCCCCCAATGGAACCTATCGCATTGGCGAAATCGAGGTGTACGTGAATTCCGACCGCATTGTTCGTCAGCCCGGCGGCGAGGGATTTGCAGGCTCGGCTCTCACCCCCGACGAAGGCGTGACCAATGTCGCCCGCTGGCTCGGCACGGGGGATGAAATGGCCCGCGCGCTTTTTTCGACTGACGTCGCCGACGCCTTCGGCATCCGCCTGCCGCAAATTCATCCGTAATTTATCATGAGCAAAAAAAAGACCCGTTACGCCGTCGTGGGAACAGGCGGCAGAGTTGGCATGTTCACCCATCCGATCGCCGGACGCTTCAAGGATGACGCCGAACTTGTCGGCCTCTGCGATCCAAGTGAAGTCCGTCGCACTTATCAACAGCGGCAGCTTTCCGAAGAATTCGGCGTTCCTCCAATTCCGACCTATGCGGATTTCGATCTTATGATGCGGGAGCAAAAGCCGGACACGGTGATTGTTTGCACGCCGGATTGTTACCACCACGAATACATCGTCCGAAGTCTCGATGCCGGAGCGGATGTCATCTCGGAAAAACCGATGACCATTGACGCCGAAAAGTGTCAGGCCATTTTTGACGCGGTGAAACGCACAGGACGTTCCGTGCGCACGACGTTCAACGTGCGGTGGAGTCCGGGAGCCACCCGGGTTCGCGAGCTGATTGCGGAGGGTGCGATCGGACGTATTATGCACGTGGATTACGAATATTTGCTCAACACCTCACATGGGGCCGACTACTTCCGCCGCTGGCACAGTCACAAGGAGATTTCCGGAGGTTTGCTGCTGCACAAATCAACCCATCATTTCGACCTGATCAACTGGTGGATCAACGGAATTCCTTCGCGCGTGTTCGCCATGGGCGATCTGGTGTTTTACGGGAAAAAGAATGCAGAAGCCCGTGGCGATGGTGCCTTCACGCGCTACGAACGCTACACCGGCGAACCGGAAGCCGCGAAAGATCCGTTCCGCCTGACCCTCGACGAAGATCCGCATTTGCGAAACCTCTACCTCGATGCGGAAAAGGAAACCGGCTATATCCGCGATCAAAATGTGTTCCGCGACGGCATTGACATCGAGGACAGCATGAGCGTCATGGTCAAATACCGCGACGGCGCGGTGTTGACGTATTCACTCAACGCGTATTGTCCTCGTGAGGGCTTCCGGGCATCCATCTCCGGAGATCGTGGACGCATTGAATACAGCGAAGAGCATGCGAGCCACATCATCACGGGAGACGCAAAAAGCGCGGGGGACATTGGTCCGACCAGAAAGTTGATTTTGCAAAAACTTTTTGAGGCACCGCAGGAAATCGCCATTCCGTCCGCCGAAGGCGGCCACGGGGGCGGGGATCCTCTGCTTCAGGAACAAATGTTCTCGCATTCGGCGCCGAAAGATCCCTTCGGTCGCAGCGCCGGACATGAGCAGGGGGCGGCCTCCCTGCTTATCGGAGCAGCTGCAAACAAGTCCATGTCCACGGGGCTCCCGGTGAATATTGATGACTTGGTGAAGCTCAATCCGTCAGCCAAGGTTTTGTCCGATCTTATCTGATCATGCGGCTGCTTTTTCAGGGCGACTCCATCACCGACTGTCAACGGGAGCGTGAGGTGGATGGGCCGGGCGATCCGCTGGGGCACGGTTATCCGTCCCGCATCGCACGCTCATTCACGCCGGAACAGGACTGCGAAACATTGAACCGGGGCATCAGCGGCAATCGTATCGTGGATCTTTACGCACGATGGAAAATTGACACCCTGATCCTGAAGCCGGATGTGATCAGCATCCTTGCCGGCGTCAATGACACATGGCATGAAAAAAAATATGGCAACGGGGTGGAAGTGGATCGTTACGCGCAGATCTATCGGCTGCTGCTGGAGTGGACGTTGAACGTCCTTCCGAATGTGAAGCTCGTCCTTTGCGAACCCTTTGTCCTGCCCTGCGGAAAAGTCACGTCGGAATGGCGTCCGGAGATTGACGCCCGGGGAGAGGTTGTTGAGAAGTTGGCCCGGGATTTCGGCGCGATTTTCGTGCCGTTCCAAAGTGAGTTTGACAAAGCCCTGACCCAACACCCGGCGGATTATTGGGCTGCTGACGGCATTCATCCGACGCCATCGGGCCATGAATTGATGGCCTCCTGCTGGCTGCGTCACGCCGGCTCGCTTATTGCGAAAAAAGCGGTGAAGTGATTCTGATTTTTTGAATTCGACCGGAGAACAGGGTCAAGCTTCTTGCCTGAAACAAACCGTTCGGTGAGTCTCGCTTTGGGTTTTATGACAAGAGCGATCACAACCATTCTTATTCCGTCGGGCAAATTTTGCTTCGTCCTGATTTTATGGGGCGCACTCCTTGCCTTGGCTCCGGCTTCGGGGCAGGCGGAGATTGTTCGTTCCGAAGAAGCAGATTTTCGAATTGAAACCGTGGCCGAAGGACTGAATTCCCCCTGGGGAATGGTCAAACTCCCGGACGGACGCTTTCTTGTCACCGAGCGTCCCGGTCGGTTGCGCATCATTGAAAACGGCGTCTTGCTTCCGGAGCCGGTGGAGGGAATTCCGGAGGTTTGGGCTGTTGGCCAGGGCGGCTTGTTGGACATTCGACTTCATCCCGACCACACCCGCAACGGCTGGATCTACCTCGCGTTTTCCAAGCCTTCCGAAAAGGGCGCGCTCACCTCGGTGATTCGCGGACGACTTAAGGGAAATCGCTTCGTGGATGTGGAAACCATTTTTGATCCGCCGCCGGAAGAGGCATCGAAGGCGGCGATCCATTTCGGATGCCGAATTGTTTTTGACGACAAAGGGCATGTCTTTTTTTCCATCGGAGATCGCGGTGATGTCACCACTCCGGCCAATCAGGCGCAGCGCCTCGACAACGTCAAAGGCAAGATTCACCGGCTTATGGACGATGGAAGCATTCCTGCGGACAACCCCTTCGTCACAACGGACGGAGCACGTCCGTCAATCTGGTCCTATGGCAATCGCAATCCGCAGGGCCTGGCCGTTCAGCCGGGAACCGGACTGCTCTGGGAGAGCGAACACGGGCCGAGGGGAGGGGATGAGCTCAACATCATTCAAAAGGGAAAAAACTACGGTTGGCCGACGGTCACTGCCGGCATCAATTACAACGGTTCCCCGATCACCGAACGCACTTCGGCTCCGGGCATGGAAAATCCCGTGAAGCAGTGGACTCCATCCCCCGCTGTGTGCGGCATGGCGTTTTACACCGGCAATGCCTTTCCACGATGGAAGGGCAACCTTTTTGTAACGGCGCTGGCTCATGCCAAACTTTTTCGACTCAAACTCAATGGCTCCGCTGTCGAACATCAGGAGGAACTGCTTGCGAACACCGGACGGGTGCGCGACGTGCGATGCTTCGATGATGGCCACCTTTATGTGATCTACGATCAGGGGAAAATCGTCCGCCTCGTTCCGACAAAACAGGAGCATTGAATGTCCCTGCTTTTGACGCTCGAAATCCGGCGGAAACAGCAGTAATTCTTGCCCGGTTTCAATGAACGCTCCACATTCGGGGAAAAGGCACACCATCGCCGATCACGAGGGAATTTTATCCGTGGAATCGCAGGCGGATGGAGAACGCGTCAACATTGCCTTTGATTCGCATAAAATTTCCGAAACCGAACTTCGTAAAATCACACGCGAGCATTTTTCTCCGGATATTCGCGCCACTTCCGACGGCATCCGGCGCTGTGTCATGCAACTGGACGGCGACGCCTGCGAGGCCGCCGCCGCAAAGCTCGAGCGGCGGATGGAAAAAACACCGGGCGTCCGGCGTGCGACGGCGACTTACATCGGGCGCGTGCTCTGCCTGACCTTTGACACTGCCGTTTCCTCAGAGGAAACAGTATTGCGCGATGCGCGTCTGGCCGGCGCGAAAATCCAGCCTTTGGATGACCGTCCACGCAGGCGCGGCGGAATATGGACGCAAATAGTGACGGGCGATCTCAACGAGGAAATTTTTTGCGCCCTGGCATTTGTTTTTCTTGTGTCCGGAGCCGTCGCCGAACACGCAGTGGGCAAAAGTACGATGGTCCTGTGGCTTTATGCCGGGGCTTATCTTTTTGGCGGACAGCACGGCGTTCGCTCCGCGATTGCGTCGCTGCGGGAGCGGACTTTGGATATTGATCTGCTGATGGTGCTGGCCGCTCTGGGGGCGGCGGCGGTGGGTGCGCCGTTTGAGGGGGCGCTTTTGCTTTTCCTTTTCAGCCTTTCACACATTCTGCAGCATCACGCGCTGCATCGCACCCAGCGGGCCATTGAATCACTGCTGACCCTGCGTCCGGAAAACGCCCTGCGAAAGACGGCATCCGGTTTGGAGTTGGTTGCGATTGAATCCCTCGACGTCGGTGACACCATCGTTGTGCGTCCCGGCGAGTTGATGCCGGTGGACGGCATTGTGGTTGAAGGGCGCGGCGGTGTGGATGAATCCAGTCTCACGGGGGAATCCATGCCGGCTTGGAAGGAGCCCGGTGCGCCGGTGTTTGCGGGAACGGTGAATCAATCCGGCGGGTTGGAAATTCACACGGTCAAAAAATCGGAGGATTCGACGCTGGCCAAAATGGTTCGACTTGTGGCCGAAGCCCAGGCGGAAAAATCCGGGACGCAGCACTTCCTTGAAAAAGCCGAGCAAACCTACGCCGCCATTGTCATCGCCTTCACCATCGCCGTTTTTTTGATTCCATGGATTTTTTGGGGGGAATCCTTTGATGCCGCATTTTATCGGGCCATGACCCTGATGGTCGTCGCATCGCCCTGCGCCCTCATCATCAGCACTCCGGCCACGGTTCTCTCCGCCATCGGCGGCGCCGCACGCCGTGGCATCCTTGTCAAAGGCGGACGTCACCTCGAAACCGCCGCACGCATCAACATCGTCTGCTTCGACAAAACGGGAACACTCACCGTCGGACGTCCGCAAGTCACCGATATTTTGACGCCGGGCGGACGGCATTTGTCCGGTGATGGCAATCCAACAGGCGAAGCGGCGCGCGTTTTAAAAATTTGCGCCGCGATGGAAATGAAATCCGAGCACCCGCTGGCGGCGGCCATTGTGGCGGCTGCGGATGACGCCGGATTGGAGACGCCCGTCGCCACGGCGTTTCAGTCGTTGACGGGCAAGGGGGCCGAGGCTGAGGTTGAAGGCGCGCGCCACATCGTCGGAAGCGGACGCCTTTTTGGCGAGTTGTCAGCGGGCGGAATGGAAGTTTTTGCGTCCGATGTTGCAAAACTTCAGGAACGCGGAAAGACCTGCGTTTACTTGGGGGTGCGAACCTCCGGCGGAGACGTTCGCGTTCTTGCCGTGTTTGCGCTGGCTGACACCATTCGCCCCGAAGCGCGTCAAATCGCCGGGCGCCTGCATGCCCTGGGAGTCAAAAAGGTCGTCATGCTTACGGGTGATCAGCATGCGGTCGCGGCGGCGATTGCGGAGGAGGCGGGAATTGACGAATATCGTGCGGAACTTTTGCCCGCTGACAAAGTGCGCTGCATCCGGCGGCTTAAGGAAGAGGGGGTGGTTCTGATGATTGGCGACGGAATCAACGACGCTCCGGCTCTTGCCGCCGCCAATCTCGGCGTCGCCATGGGTGCGGCGGGATCGGACATTGCCATGGAAACTGCTGATGTCGTCCTTATGGGCGACCGACTGGAAAACATCGCCATTCTTGTCGGCATGGCGCGCCATGCAAAGCGCGTGCTTGTTCAAAACCTGACCTTTGCCTCGGGAGTGATTCTGCTTCTCGTGGCGGCGGCCCTTGGCCTGGCCCTTCCACTGCCCGCCGGCGTCGTGGGGCACGAGGGAAGTACGGTGCTTGTCTGCCTCAATGGGCTGCGACTTCTCGGCTATCGTCCGAAAAAATCAGCAAACGCCGCTTCAACGAAAAAAAATCAGCCGTAATCATCCCGCGTTGTCATCCGTCGCCGGGCACGCTAAACACTTTGCGATCAACCTTCCTCCTGTTCATGAGCAAATATCAAACCTACCTCATTTTCGGTGCGCCTGGCAGCGGCAAGGGAACGCAAGGGCGGGCGATCGGCACCATTCCAGGCTACTACCATTTTGCCTGCGGCGATGTTTTTCGTTCCCTGGATTTAAAAACACCACTGGGGCAGAAGTTTTTGGAGTACTCAAGCCGGGGTGAACTTGTTCCCGATGAAATCACCATCCAACTTTGGAAAATCCGAATGGATTTGCTGGTGGAGGCGCACACATTTGATCCAGACAATCATTTTCTCATTCTCGACGGAATTCCCCGCAACGTGCGTCAGGCGCAAATGCTGGAAGACACCATCAGCGTGCGACGCGTCGTGCATTTGTCATGTCCCGATCGCAGCAAACTCGCCCACCGTCTCAGAAAACGCGCCCTTCGCGACAATCGTTTTGACGATGCCAATGAGACGGTGATCAAACACCGCCTGGAAACATACGATCAGGAATCCCTCCCGGTTTTGAAGCATTACGGCGACAAACTCGTCACGCGGTTCGATGCCACACAGCCGGCGATCGTCGTTTTGTCGCAAATCACCTCCTTGCTGGTTGAGGATCGCGCGGCGATGGCCGCCGAGGGGAATTTCCCGGTTCAGGCATGAGCAGACAGTTTGAAAATTTGCGCGCCAGCAGTTTGTACTGCCGTCGGTGCGGCAAAGCCATGCCGGTGAGGGAAAGGCTGCTTCTTATTTTGCCGGACAAGGAAATTTACGACTATCGCTGCACGGTCTGTGCCGACTCCCTCGGTCAGCGTGAAGTCGGCGCGGGAGAACTTGCGCGGCATCGTCTCGTTTCCGGACTTACCGGAAAGCCGCTGCGATGAATGTCGTTTATTTCGGAAGTGGTGACATCGGATTGCCGTCGCTTCGCCTGCTATTGAACAATCCGGCTGTCAATCTGCTCGCCGTGGTCACGCAGCCTGACCGACCGTCCGGTCGCGGCCTCGAAGTCCGCCCTTCAAACATCAAAAAACTCGCGCTTTCGCATAACGTCGCCGTATTGCAGCCGAAAAAAATCAAAGCTGCGGAGGCGATGGCAGACATCGCCGCCCTGAATCCCGATTTGATCGTGGTCATGGCTTACGGACAAATTTTGCCACGCAGCATTCTGGACATTGCCCGTTTTGGTGCACTCAATTTGCACGCGTCCCTGCTGCCGCGACATCGTGGGGCGGCGCCGGTGAATGCGGCAATTCTCGCCGGAGACCGCATGGGAGGAATTACGGTCATGTGGATGGATGAAGGCCTTGATACCGGCGACATTTTGCTTCAGCAAACCCTCAATTTGGCTTCCGACGAAACTGCGGGCACCCTGCACGACCGGCTTGCCGAATTGGCTCCCGATGCTCTGAATCAGGCATTGGAACGCATCAGAACCGGCGATGCGCCGCGCATCAGACAGGATGAAAAACTCGCCACTTACGCGCCAAAATTGGATCGAAGTTCGGGACGAATTGACTGGAGTTTGGACGCGGTGGAAATCGAACGCCGCATTCGGGCTTTTCATCCCTGGCCCGGCTCCACTGCGGAATTTACGCTGGCGGATGGCGGGACGGTTGCGGTGAAAATTCACAAGGCTGTCGCCGAGGAAGGCGTGGCAGAGCGTGGAAATATTTTGGAAGATTTGCGAGTCGGTTGCGGCGACGGCCTGTTGCGCATCCTCGAATTGCAGCCATCCGGCGGAAAAAAAATGGATGCCTCATCATTTTTGCGCGGGCGTCCAGTGATCCATGCCCGGTGACGGGCATGCGGTGTTTGGCCTTTCAAACAAGAACGACGACAGGTCATTATCTTGATGTTTTGAAATCGCAATGAAACCTCTTTCTCCCCAGGAATGGACGCGCATTGTTCGTCCCGGCGGACGGGTGTTCATCGGCGGTGGCGCTTCGGTTCCCTTCGCCTTGGTGGAGTCATTTCTTTCCGCAGCCGACAGCTACAAGGATGTGGAAATCGTCCATATTTACGGATTGGGGGATTCGCCGTGGATTGATCCGAAATATGACGGCATTATTCGCACCAACTCGTTTTTTTTGACACGCCGTTTGCGTGAGGCCGTGGAGCGCGGTCAGGCGGACTACACGCCCTGTCCGCTTTCCGAAATCGCCTCGCTGTTCCGCAGAGGCCCGCTGCCATTGGATGTGGCGCTCATCCAAGTGAGTCCGCCCGATGCCGATGGATATTGTTCGCTGGGAGTCAGTGTGGATGTCGTGCGTTCCGCCGCAGACCACGCCCGCACAGTGGTGGCGCAAATCAATTCCAAAATGCCCAAAACCTGCGGCGATTCCAAAATTTCCGTCCGCAAAATCGCCCACTATATTGAATGCAGCGCCGACCTTCCCGAGGCCGAAGCGGCGGAAACCGATGAACGTCACATCCGAATCGGACGCTATGCCGCGCAATTGATTGAGGACGGGGCGACGATCCAACTTGGGCTGGGCAACACACCGCAGGCCGTGGCGCGCGCCCTTAAAAAACACCGGCATCTTGGCATTCACAGCGGATTGTTTAACGACGCGTTGATGGAGTTGGTAAAATGTGGCGCAGCGGACGGCTCAATGAAGTCGTTTCATCCCGGGAAAATCATTGCCAGCCACATTGTGGGAAGCCGCAAACTTTACAAATTTGTGGATCGCAACGAAGCCTTTGAGATGCGCCCGAGCGAGTGGGTTTACGATCCCGTCCGCATCGCCCGCAACAATCGAATGACATCCATCAACGGAGCACGGGAAATTGATCTCACCGGGCAGGTTGTCCGAGACTCCAGCGGACATCGCTTTTACGGCGGCATTGGGGCGTTGCAGGATTTTGTTCGCGGCGCGGGACGAAGCAAGGGCGGGCGTCCGATCATCGTTCTGACCTCGACCTGCGACGAGGGCATTCATTCACGGATTGTCGCGGATCTTCAGGCCGGCAGCGGGGTCAGCACCGGGCGCGGTGATGTACATTATGTGGTGACTGAATTCGGCGTGGCTGCATTGCATGGGCGCAGCATTCGCGAACGCGTGGCGCGCCTGGTGGAAATTGCCCATCCCACCCATCGGGAAAAACTTCTGGCGGGCGCAAGAACGCGGGGATGGTTGCCAAAATTTTTCACGATGCCGCCGGCTGTCACGGCGATCACCGGAGGAAACGTGGAAAGCGCCTGGATCAAATTTCACAAAAAGCGCTTTTTATTGCGACCCCTGTTTCCCAGCGACATGTGGAAAATACAGGAATTCTTCTACACACATGATGAAGAGACCGTGCGTTTGCGCTACGGATATCAACGCAATCGCATGACAGGAGAATCGGCATACAAACTGGCGGCGGTTGATCAGCGCCGGGATCTTGCGTTTGGATTGTTCGAGGAGGCGCATGAGCAGGAGGAATTGCGTGCGATTGGACGTTATTACCTTGATCCCGGAGGCAAATCCGCCGAAGTGGCCTTCGTGGTGCATGAGGATTCCCGCAAACTCGGCATGGCGGGATTTCTTTTGGGAAAGCTCGCGCAGATCGCCCGCACGCGCGGGATCACCCATTTCTGGGCAAGCGTGCTTCCGGAAAACCGGGCGATGAAGAACCTTTTTCTTGCGGTCGGCGGACGCAATGTGTCGGACGACGGCGGAGAGGAGGAAATTCACGTTCCCCTGGAGGGAATATTGCGGTTGCGTCCGCAATTTTTAAAACGGAAACGAATTGTCGGCGACGAATGAAGCGGGAAGGGAAACGCAGAATTGGCATTCATTATGACGCCCGATACGAGCGGCATGATACCGGGCCGTTCCATCCCGAGTCCGTCGAACGTTATCGGGCCTTGACCGCCGCGCTGGAGGATTTGCCGGAATCCTTCGTTAAAATCCCCGGGCGTGTTGCCACGGCGGAGGAAATTAAGCTGGCGCATGCTCCGTGGTATTTCGACATCGTTCGCCAGGACACGGAAAACTTTGCCGAACAACTTCGCACCGGTGACACCATGATTTGCTCGGAGAGCTGCGATGTGGCACTGGAGGCTTGCGGCGCCGTGCTGAACGCCGTTGATTTCGTCATGCGCGGAGAATTGGACTCCGCGTTTTGCGCCGTACGTCCGCCGGGACATCATGCGACATCCGAGCGCGGCATGGGTTTTTGTATTTTTAATAATGTGGCGGTCGCCGCCAAACACCTTCAAAAAAAGCACGACGTCAAACGGGTCGCCATCGTGGATTGGGATGTTCACCATGGCAATGGCACGGAGGCGATTTTTTTGGAGGATCCCAATGTTCTCTATATTTCGCTGCACGAGCAGGGAATCTATCCGTTTACGGGCGGGGAAAATGAGGTCGGCAAGGGAGCGGGCAAGGGGACAACGTTGAATATTCCGCTGGCGAAAAATTCCGATGGCGATGCGGCCCTGCTTGCCTGGGATGAAAAAATCACTCCGGCGATTGACGCCTTTCAACCCGCGTTTTTGCTGATTTCCGCAGGATTCGACGCTCGTGAACATGATCCGGTCGGCGATTTGCGCTGGAAGGATGA
>JACTMZ010000075.1 GCA_014584375.1 Verrucomicrobiota bacterium
CGGAACCCGGGAATCCCTGTCATAATAGTCGTGTGTGTGGGAACCGATGCGAAAATACATGTCACTCCACATCATTGGCTGAAGCCCGCGCTCCGCACACATCGCACACACCTTCTGCAAATGCTCGTTCAGAATGTCAAACGCCGGACGATCTCCGTTTAACCGTGCGTAATGCCCGCGCCCAATTCCATGCGCCTCATCCATGCCAATATGAATCGTTCGCGTCCTGAAACAGGAGGAAAGCATGTCAAGCGCCTTCGCAATCAGGCGATAAGAGCGTTCGTCGCCAACCATCAATACTCCGGTAACATCCATGAGCTGTTCGTAGGCCGGCCATTGCAAAATCTGCTGCAAATGCCCCAAGGTCTGAATGCACGGCACCACTTCAATTCCCAAAAGATGACCGTAATCATCCATTCTGCGCAAATCCTCCGGAGTATAAGGCCCCCGGCCATAGCCGAAAAACGGCTCCTCCGGCAGAATATAGACATCCTCCATATAGAGCTGCACGGAATTGATCCCCATGAGGGCAAAACTGCGGAAAAGCCGCTCGATGGACGCGGGGCGCAGCACTGCATTACGCGATACGTCAAGCATGACACCCAGGGACTCAAAGGCGCACCGCTGTTCAAAAACACCGTCCACCGGACAAAGTCCGGCCAACAGCGCCCCCAGGGCACGGTATGCGTCGCACGGACGGGAGTACGAAACCGTCGCTCCAGCGGCGGTAACGACAACACGAAATCCAGCACCGGAAAAAGTTGGCTCAAAAGCAAGCGAAATTCCATCCGCCGAAAAGGCGTTTGGGAGATGTTTGGCAATTTCTCCAAGGCCCGGCAGGGCATCGTGGGATGCGGATGCTATATTATACGTCGTATTCTTGTTCATTATTCAGGCAGTGTGGTTAAAAATTTCAAAATTCACATTCATGCGTCCGGTTGGTGACACAACACAGGTCAAGCTCCCTTTTGTTCCATTTTAATTCCTGAAATCCATTTTTCATAGGAATCCCGTATGGCAACAATCATCTTTCGGGAAGGCGATTCAAATAAAGTAGAGACGCAAAATTATTCAATATTCCATAAAAGTTTCCCCGTCCCGCAGCATTCTTCAGAGCACCCCCTTCATCGAAAAATTCACAACAAGGCCACACTCCTCCCGCATGAAAGTTTGTTCGTAATCTTCAACAGAACATGCTTCGCTGCTCCAATATCTTGAATTATGACTCGACGGTTTGGTTGGAAAAAATCAGCAGTTCATCCGGCTTTTCCCATATTTGCGCGTTGTTTAAAAATTTTCGGCTGTTGCCTTTTTCTATTTTCCATGTCGCATCCATCCTTCGCGAGCAACCGTCTGCTGAATCCCAACTTTCAATTCAGCTCCTTTAACGACACACGAACAGTCTATCGTTCGCCGGGCAATCCGGTGGCGCCTCCCCGGCTGCCCGTTGACGGAGTGGTCATTTTGCAACCGGGAAAATCCCTGCGCCAATTCCGGCTGCTCAGCGAAGCGGAAATCGAGCCCGGGGACAACGTCACCCTTTCCGTGCGCGGACATCAGTCGAAGCCGTCCGCCTTGCGTGCCTCGGTCAATGCGATGTTTCTGGATCATCAACCCGGCGAGTGGAAGCCGTCGGAATTCGGTCAAAAGGACGAGCGTTCCTTCCCTCGTCAGGCGCGCGGGGAAATGACACCGAAGGAAATCGCCGCAAAGGATACCGGAGAAGCAGGTGATTTCGAGCTGACAATACCCGACATAAAAATTCCCGGCGGCGCGCCACAGAATGATTGTGCGGGTGTGGAAGTGGTTTTTAAAAACATCTCGGATGCTCCGATTTCCCTTTACGCACCGGCGTTGGAAAAGTCCGGCGGAAGCGCGATGGAAATGCCCTCCCTCTATCGTCATATCCCGCGAACAATTTCCAAATTGCGGCGTGGCGAGCCCTTGCATGTCGTGGTGATGGGATCGAGCATAGATCGTGGCAGCGCGAATCCGCCCCTCTATTTTTATGACGAAAACCCGGAGTCGCCCACGTTTAAGCAGCCGGCGTCTCCCGGAACAACCTTCGACGGCGCAAAGGTCGGTCATCCCGATTGGACTCCCTATTTCGGGTGGTGGCAGCATTATTTTGGCTACGCCGGGCGGCTGAAACGGGCATTGATGCGGCGTTTTGATTATCCGGCGGACGAATTGCTTTTCAACATCATGGCCTGCGACGGCTCCTCCATCGGCGAATCCCACTCGGCGCTTGCGGAATGGACGGAACTTCGCCTGCCGCCTGACGAAGGCAACAACGGTCATCGTGCCGGAAAATCCTGGGAGGAACTTTATCCCAAGCTTATGGCGCGGCCCTCGGGACCTCATCCCGATCTCGTCATTTTCGGCAGCGGTGCCAACGAAAAGATTGATGGTCGGGAGGAAATCGCCGCCTTCGAAGGCGCGATTCGCTGGTTTCAACGCCACTACCCGGACGTGGAGTTTGTGTTTTGCATGTGGCAGAATGACCAGG
>JACTMZ010000159.1 GCA_014584375.1 Verrucomicrobiota bacterium
GGCAGACCGGATGAGGAGAAACGCCACAAGAGTCCGGTTACGATGAGCAAGCCGGTTCCAAGAAGCGCTTCCTGCTGTGTAAAGAGGCGACATCCAATGCGGTAACATGCGACGAGGGAGGCGATGAGAAAAAGGAGGCCCGCCGTGGCGATGGCCCTTTCAGCCGGAGACACCAGTTCTTTTTCGTCCACGATGGTGTTTGCCCCGCTGATTTTCAGCACTGCGGAATTGATTAACGGGCCGAGCGGAGACTGATTGATTTCGGGAAGTGGCGAGGGGATTTTTCCCCGATGATTTTGGATCAGATGCAATGCGAGAGGGCGGGCCAGTAATGTTGTGTAGCCTTGTCCGGTGGCGAGTTGCCGTCCGATTTGCGCCTGATCCATTGCTGCAGGAGTGGAGAATCCGTTAAATTTCAGAAACATCCACAGGAAGGCGATTCCGATGATGGCGGAAGTAATCAACAGCCGACGCAGCAGGGTTGCGCCCCCGCCTTGCTCAAAGATGTGAATTAAACGCTGTGTGCCGGTTTCGAGCGCCATGCGATCAGTTGGATTTAAGCTCCGGATTTTCCCGAAGTTTGCGGTGGAGAGTACGGCGGCTGATGCCCAATTTCTTTGCCGCGAGTGTACGATTTCCTTCGCAATCGGCAAGAGCGCGGCGAATGAGAGCCAGCTCTGATTGCCCGAGATCCAGCGGCGGCGGCGCATCCGGGACAGAGCTTTGCGGTGAAGCGGTGCGTATGGCGGAGGGAAGATCGGTCAGTGAAATTTTGGATCCGTCGGCCATGACGACTCCGTGCTCGATGGCGGCGCGCAGTTCCCGAACATTGCCGGGCCAAGCGAAGGACACGAGACGTTTCATGGCATCCGGTGTCAGCTCCCGGAAGGGTTTTCCATTTTCTTGGGCGGATTCCCGCAGGAAGTGCATGGCGAGGGAGGGAATGTCTTCGCGTCGGTCGCGCAGGGGTGGGAGGTGAATTTGAACGACATTGAGGCGAAAGTAGAGATCCTCACGAAAACTTCCTTCGGAGACCATGGCCGTAAGATCGCGATTGGTGGCGGCAACGAGGCGAACGTCGGCTGTAATTGGTTTGTTGCCGCCGACGCGTTCAAACATGCGCTCGCCAAGGACGCGGAGGATTTTGACCTGCGTGGCGGCGTCAATCTCACCGATTTCATCCAGAAAAAGCGTTCCGCCGGCGGCTTGTTCGAAGCGACCGATGCGTCGTTCCCCGGCGCCGGTAAAAGCTCCCTTTTCGTGGCCGAACAGCTCACTTTCGAGAAGCTGGGGGGATAGGGCTGCGCAATGGACAGCCACGAAGGGGCCGTTGCGCCGGGGGCTGAGCTGGTGAATGGCCTGTGCTGCGAGTTCCTTGCCCGTGCCGCTTTCGCCGGTGATCAGGACAGTGGCCCGCGAGGGGGCGACCTGACGAATCGTGTCGAGCACGCGTGTCATGGCGGATGACTCGCCGATGAAATTTTCCATGCCGTAGCGTTTCTCCACGCGCTCGCGCAGGCGGATGTTTTCCTTTTCGACTTCGGAGCCGCGCAGAGCCCGTTTTATGAGCAGTTCGAGGCGATCCATGTTCACCGGTTTGGTGACAAAATCGTAGGCTCCCTGTTTCATGGCCTCGACGGCTGCATCCACCGTGCCGTAGGCGGTCATGATGATGCAAACGGGCGGATTCGGACGTCGCAGTGTTGTGGCCAGGAGATCCATGCCGCTGTCGGCACCCAGGCGCAGATCGGTGAGGAGAAGATCAATCTGATCGGTTTGCATGATGGCCTCCGCTCCGGCGGCGTCGGCGGCTGAATACACCTCATACGAGTCTTCCAAAGATTCCTGCAAACCCTCGCGGGTGTTTTTTTCGTCATCAACGATCAGGATGGTTTTTTTCAAAGTGGACTTCGGTCGGTGTGACAATTTTTCTCCATGGTTGAAGGGACAAATGCAATCCCGATCTGATTTTTCTGCGGAAGCAACGCGCGGATTTATTGGGCGAATGGCTTAGTAAAAGTACGATTCGCCTTGCCATGTGGCGGCGATGGATTATGGGTGCAGCAATGAAAGTTTTTCATCTTACTCGCAGTTTGCAATTTGCAGCCGTTGTATTTGTCGCTTTGACTTTGTTGCTTTTGGCCGGATGCGAAACGGTGACTTCCGGCGGAAGAACGTCCTTTTCTTACGATCCTCCGGTGCAACAGCCGCAGAACCGCTCCAATGTGAAGCTTAAATTGAGCACTGGAGCGCAGCGGCTTTATGTGGTGGAAGGGGACAAGGTGCTCCTTGCCACACCGGTTTCCGTCGGGAAAGCATCGTCACCAACACCGCATGGAAATTTTACGATCTATTCGAAAGTCGCCAATCGCCGCCGTGTGAGCAGCCCTGGTGCCGGCTATCCGATGACATATTGGATGGAGTTTGCGCCCGCCTACGGATTTCACTGGGGATTTGTAAAGCCACATCCGACCACGCATGGCTGTGTGCGTATGCCCTTAAAAGCTGCGCGCAAGGTGTTTGCCTTGGTGCCGTCTGGAGCTTCGGTGAATATTGCCACAAGCCAGCCATGGGATGCGACAGTGGGCAAATCCCTGCCGCGCCTCGACGACTCGCAACTGCCGGATCCTCCGATGTCTTATCTGCTCAGCCCGCAGGTTTTTTCAGACGCCCAGCAGGGAAAAATGTGGCGGTTTTAAAAATCCGGGAAAGAACGTCAGGCAGACAGGCAAGCCGGGACGATTCACGCGGATGCAAGTTTTGTCGAACGAATTGTCCCTTGTGTGGTCAGCGTTTGGCTGGGGAATCCGGGTCGGGGTAGGAATTTTTATACCATAGCACGCCGTGTCGGCGAAGGTTGTAGAGGATGGCGCGGAAGTCGGAGGCGACTTGTTTGTCGTTGAGCAGCATGGGGAGGGGGCCGGATCCTGTCTGCGCCGTTGAGATGAGTTTGCGCGCCTCCTCCACGGTGGCCTGCAAGTCCTCCGCCGTTTTGCCGATGTTGATGAATCCCGCGCTACCTTGCTTGATATTGGTGATGGTTTCCTGAATGTCGGCTAGCGATTTGGGACTGAGCGCGGTTTGATCGAGGCGGTCGAGGGTTTTGTTAAGCGTTGCGACGGCCTTGCGAATGTCGGCGAGCATTTCGCTGCTGTTGCGCGTGAGATCCTCAATGCCGGTTTCGCGTTGACCGTTGACCACGGAATCCGGCGGGATGTGCTTTTGCAAATCGGCGTTGGGATTTACGAGCACGTCCACGAAGCGGTTGCCCAGCAGCCCGGAGCTTCCGATGATGAAGCGCGATTCGACGGGCAGGGCGACGGTTTCGTAAATTTTGAGATCCACGGCGACTCCCTGCATTCCCGGAAGCACCCGGGGCGAATGTTCCACATAGCCGATGCGCGCTCCGCCGAGGAGAACATCCGAGCCCTTGAGAAGTCCGCTGGCGTTGGGGAAATCCACCTGCAGATTGTAAAATTTTTGGAGTCCCTGGCCGAGTCGTCCAAAATAAACGACGGTGGCGGCCACCAGAGCCAGGCCGAGCAGGACAAAAACGCCCACGCGGGTTTCGATGCGGAAGTCGCGGTTGTACATATTCAAGGTGATTCGTGGGAGCGGCCTTCTACGAAATCACGGATTATGGGATCCGTCGAGGCGCGCAATTCTTCGCATGTTCCGTAAAAATAGCATCGCCCCTCATGCAGCAGGGCGACACTGTCGGCTATGGTAAAGGCGCTTTTCATATCGTGAGTCACGACGATTGACGTCACGCCCAACCGACGTTGAAGGCGCCGGATCAGAAGATCAATGCTGTCGGCGACAATCGGGTCAAGCCCTGCGGTCGGTTCGTCATATAAGATAAACCGGGGTTCGTTGATGATGGCGCGGGCAAGGGCGGCGCGTTTGCGCATGCCACCGCTGAGGCTGGAGGGCATTTTGGAGTGTTGTCCGTGCAGGCCGACCATGCGCAGAGCCTCCTGAACCTTGCGTGCAATGAGATCGGCGTTTGTTTCGCCATGTTCCCGCAGTGGAAAGGCCACATTATCCGCAACATTCATGGAATCAAACAGCGCGCCATTTTGGAATAGCATTCCGATGGATTTTCGCACGGGTGCCAGATCCCGTTCCCTGAGGTCGGTGATGTTTTTGCCATCCACGATGATACGTCCTTCCAGAGGGCGAATAAGGCCGATCAAATGACGGAGAAACACGCTTTTGCCGCCTCCACTTCGTCCGAGAAGAACAAGAGTCTCTCCCTTGCGAACCTTTAGGCTGAAGCCCCGGAGGATTTTCTGCCCGGCAAGCGTCTGGACAAGGTTGTCCACGGAAATGATTTCAGGGGCATCGTGGAATCGGTTCATTTTGCCGCCGGAAAGAAAATGTTCAGTGTCAGTGTGAGAAAGAAATTGATCACGAGGATGAACAGCGATCCGAAGACGACGGCGTTGGTTGTGGCGCGACCGACGCCGACGGCTCCTTCGCGGGCATTGAGGCCCTGATGGCAACTGACAAAGACAATGATGATGCCGAAGACGACGCCTTTGACGAGGCCCATGGTGACATCCTTGCTGCCGGTGAAGTGCAGCATGTTGTAAAGGTAATACACCTCCGAAACGCCGAGGATTTGGGTTGTGACGAAATATCCGGCGAGAATGCCCACAACAATGCACTCGGTCACGAGCAGAGGCATGGAGATTGTCATGGCAAGGAAGCGGGGAATGACAAGGTAATCCACCGGATGCACGCCGAGGGCACGCAGGGCATCCAGTTGTTCGGTCACCTTCATCGTGCCAAGCTCCGCCGACATTGCGGCGCCCACGCGCCCGGCCACCATGAGGCCGCACAAAACGGGGCCGAGTTCGCGAAACATCGAGACGCTGACCACAGGGCCGACAGCGGCGTCCATTTGGAGGCGGTGAAATTGAAAAAACGCCTGGGTGGCGAAGACGGCGCCGGTGAAGGCACCGGTGATGAGAATGACGGGTTGGGAACGGTAGCCGACCTCAAAAATTTGATGGATGGCGGAGCGTAGTCGAATGTGGCCTCCGACGATGCCGCGAAATGTTTCCGCAATCAGGAATGCAAGCTCCCCCAGATAACGGGAAAAGGAGAGGATGATGTCTCCGACATAGCGTGCGAGAGCCATGAATCGCAGCGCTTAAGGGCGGAGGACTTGGGTGGCGGATGCAGACTTTGCGATGGTGTGAGTCTGACCGACGAAGCGCGCTTGAAGTCCGATTTTATTGAAGATGCTGGCGATTTCCTGGAGTGAAAGATCCTGGGCATCCGACTCCAAAAAAATCAGATCGTGCAGTGTGTCCACTTTATAGCGCAGGTGGGGGATCGCCCCGAGCTCGAGGTCGAGACCCATCAATTTATCCGGAGCCCGCAATCCGGCGGCATAAACTTGGAGTTCGATCATCGGGTGTATTTTTGCGCGGTCTGGCTCAATGAGCAAGGCTCAAGTGGACTCCCAAACTCGTCGTTGCAAAGCATCCGCCGCAGCCTTGATTTCCGCCTGTTTCTTGCTTTGCCCGGAGCCCCGCCCCAGCTCCTTGTTTTCCCATGTGACGCGGGAGACAAATTGTTTGCGGTGATCAGGGCCGGTTTCCGAGACAACTTCGTAGGCCGGGCCGAGCGGGGAAATGGATTGCAACACTTCCTGCAGTTCCCCCTTGGGATTGTGTTCCGCCGGTTCTCTGGCCATCGTCCCCAATGCGTCACCCATCACGCGCAAAATAAACCGACGCGCGGTCTCCAGATCGCTGTCCAAATAAACGGCGCCGATCAGCGCCTCGAAGGCATCGGCCAGAGTGGAGGCGCGCTCCCGTCCGCAGCTGGCCTCCTCGCCGCGTCCAAGCATCAAATACCGCCCAAGCCCGAGCGAGAGCGCATGTTTTCGGAGCCCCTCGCGAGAGACAATGCCGGATCGAATTTTTGTCAGGCGTCCTTCGCTGAAGCCGGGAAAAAGGCGGTAGAGGTGATGGGTGATGACGAGTTGAAGGACGGCGTCGCCCAGGAATTCCAGGCGTTGATTGTCGAAGTGGAATGTTTTGCGCTCAAAGGAAAGGCTGGGGTGTGTGAGAGCCTCCGCCAGGAGGAGCGAATTGCGGAACTTGTAACGGATACGCTGCTCCAGCGGATTCATGTGCGGCGAAAAATCCGCTCTTCCGAGATCGGGTTGTTCCTGAGCGGATGGCATTGGCGGAGATCAGCGGAGGCCCCTTAGAAGCAGTTCGACGTTTGAATCGGTGTATTCGAGGTTGCGAACCAGCGTTTCCATGGCTTCCACGGCGGGCAGTTCGTGGAGCTGTTTGCGAAGGGTGATTATGCGGCTCAACTCGTCCGGATGGTACAGATTTTCCTCCCGGCGGGTGGCGGATTTTATGATGTGAATGGCGGGGAAAACCCTTTGGTCGGCAATGGTTCGATCCAAGTGAACCTCCATGTTTCCCGTTCCCTTGAATTCCTCAAAAATGAGATCATCCATGCGGCTTTGGGTTTCGACGAGTGCGGTGGCCATGATGGTGAGGCTTCCAGCTTCGTCGGTGTTGCGGGCGGCACCGAAGAATCTTTTGGGTTTCATGAGCGCGGTGGCTTCGACACCGCCGGACATGATGCGACCTTTGCCGGGTTGCAGATTATTATAACCGCGGGCGAGACGCGTGATGCTGTCGAGCAGAATTACGACGTCACCACCGAGTTCGACGAGTCGCTTTGCCCTTTCAATCACAAACTCGGCCAGCTGAGTGTGGCGTTGCGGTGATTCGTCAAAAGTGGAACTGAAAATATCAGCGTCAATCGAGCGCTTAAGATCTGTGACCTCCTCGGGGCGTTCGTCCACCAACAGCAAAATCAAATGGATGTGGGGTGATGTGGAACGGATTGCCTGGGCGATGTGTTTAAGGAGAATGGTTTTTCCGGTGCGCGGCGGTGCGACAATGAGCGCGCGCTGACCTTTTCCCAAGGGGGCGATCAAATCCACAGCCCGCGCGCTGAGGGTGGGGTTTTTGACAGCTTCCAGCAGGATGCGTTCGTTGGGATGCAGGGGGGTGAGTTTGTCGAAGGGCGTCGGCGGATTCCAATCGGCGGACGGAATGCCCTCGATTTCCATCACGGTTGCAAGCTCCAGATGACGACCGCGCTCCGAGGGTGGCTGGAGCGTTCCTTTGACCCGCAATCCGGTTGGAAGTTTGTATTTTTCGGCGAGGGGTGCCGGAACAAGAAGATCGTCCGGCCCTGATGCAAAACTGTGGAGAGGCCAGCGCACTATGGAGTGATTTTCCAGGTTTTCAATGATGCCCTCGGCGGTTATTTCCGCGCCGGACGAGAGATAGAAACGCGCCAAGTCGAAAACAAGGTGGCGTTTTGTGCCGTCCGGACGCAGGCGCAGTGCATAGCGAAGAAGCAGTTCGGTAAGTTCCGCGAATGACAGCTTTTGCAAATCAGCCAATTGCAGGCGCATTCCGGCAGCGGTGGCGGCGTCTTCCGGAAATGCGGAGAGATCGTGTTTTCCGCCCGGCGAAATGTCGGTGACCGGCTTCATGTTTTGACAAGAAATTCGAGAAGCAAATTCGCCTGATGCTCCAATGCCCCTTTGGATCCATCATTCCAAACAATGTTTGTGGCCAAAGGGATTTTGCGGGAAATCGGCCACTGACTGT
>JACTMZ010000036.1 GCA_014584375.1 Verrucomicrobiota bacterium
ATTTTTGCGCGTCAGGTTCACGCTTTTGGGCGGGCGGGGGATGTGCTGATCGGAATTTCGTCATCCGGAAAATCGCGCAATATTTTGTCGGCTCTTGTCGAGGCGCGGCGGCGGGACATTTTCACCGTGGCGCTGCTGGGGCGCGACGGCGGATTTACCAAGGGCGCGGCGGATGTGGAAATAATCGTTCCCGGCGATTCGACGGCGCGCATTCAGGAGGCGCAAAAATTTCTCCTGCATGTCCTCTGCGAAATCGTGGAGAAAAAACTCCCCAGGGAATGAATGCGGTGTTCATGCCCGCAATTGTCTTTGCCTTTGGCTTGATTTGCGGGTCGTTTCTCAATGCGGTGATCCATCGCCTGCCGCGCGGCATCGGGCTCTGTCATCCCTCCCGTTCATTTTGTCCGGGTTGCGGACGCTCCATTTCGTGGTACGAAAACATTCCTGTCGCAAGTTGGCTTGTTTTGCGCGGACGCTGCGCGGGCTGCGGAATGCGCATCGCCTGGCGCTACCCTCTTGTGGAGCTGCTCACGGCCACGCTTTTCCTGTGGCTTTGGCTCGCCTTCCCGCCCGGCCCGGCGGCGGCGTACATGGTTCTGGCGGCTTTGCTGGTGGCGGGAACGTTCATTGATTTGGAGCACATGATCCTGCCGGATTCAATCACGCTGGGCGGCGCGGCGGTGGGGGTTGTGCTCAGCGTGTTCATCGCCGGCCTTCATCCCGTGGCGGAGTCATGGGACGGACGCCTGCGGGCAAGTCTCTTCGGCGCGGGTGTCGGATTCGCCGTGCTGTACGGCGTGGTCGAACTCGGCAAGTTGGCGTTTGGTCGAAAGAAATTTACGCTTGATTCGCCCGAGCCGTTCGAGATCGGAGGAACAGCGGAGGTGCCGCGCCTTAAAATTGGGGATGAGGACTGGGATTTGCGCGAAGTTTTTTACAGGCCTTCCGACACGCTTGAATTGCATGCGACGGATGGAACGGTTTGGCGGCTGACGGCGCGCGGAGTTTTGCGGGAGGACGGCGGGAGTGTCGGTTATGACGAGGCGGCGGGAGGGAGTGGGGCGGTCAATGCGGTGGTTGTTCCAAGGGAGGCCATGGGGTTTGGCGATGTGAAATTCATGCTCACGCTGGGCGCGTTTCTCGGATGGCCGGGCGCGTTGTTCAGCATCGGCGCGGGCTCGGTCATCGGCGCGGTAGTCGGCATGCTTCTGCTTGCGACACGGCGGCTCGGCGATGCCGGACGAATCCCTTTCGGCCCTTATCTGGCCGTGGGCGCATTGCTGTGGATCGCCGTCGGGCCGGAGTTTGTCCGCTGGTATTTCACGCGCTGATTGCGCGGACTCAGCGCCTGCGTCGGTTGATTTGCAGAAATGTCTGCACGAAGAGAAAAAGAATGATGAAAATGACGACCGACAGCGCCGCCGACCATCCGTAGCGCTGGTAGGTGAATGCCGATTTGTAAACATACGACACGAGAATGTGTGTCGAGTCCGCAGGTTCCCCTCCGTCGGTGAAGAGCCAAATGACATTCAGATTATTGAAATTCCAGATGATGCCGATGACCGCAGCCGGGAGCATGACGGGGCGTAAAAGTGGCGCGGTGAGTCGGCTGAACTGCATCCATGGCGATGCCTTGTCAAGCCTCGCCGCCTCATAAACGCTGTCGGGAATCGTTTGTAGGCCGGCGAGGGCGATGACCATCATGAAGGGAAATCCCATCCAGATGTTCACGAGAATCACAGCGACAAAGGCTTCGAATGGTGATGTGAGCCAGGCGATGGGCGGCATTCCGAACATTCCGGCAAGCAGGGAATTCACCGCGCCTTCTTCGCCCTGAAACATTCCCCGCCAGGTAAGCGCCGCGATGTATTGTGGCATCGCCCAGGGAAGAAGCAGTAAAATGCGCCAAGCTGACCGCCCTCGGATGAAGGATTGGTGCAGAACGGCGGCGAGCGCAACGCCGAGAACAACCTGCGCCGATGTGCTCACCGCCGTCCAAATCACCGTGCGGGCGAACATGACCCAAAATTTGGGCTCCTGAAAAATCCGTACGTACTGTTCCAGACCGACAATTTTCCATCCCCGGGTGTCTTGGGGCCCCGTGTCGGAAAGTGAAAGGAGGACATTGTAAAAAAGTGGGTAAACCAGCGCGAGTAGCAGCAGTACCAGCGAGGGAAGCAGAAATAGGGCGAGAAACGCCCGCCGCCGCGTCGCCGGACGCAGGGGGGCCACTCCCGCCAAAGCTGCTTTGGCAACGGTCATGATCGCCGTCTCCCGCTCACTGTTTTTGCGCTTTTTTGCATGAACCGACTTCGTCATCTCACGGCGGATATGGCCCGCTGGCAAGCATGGAGGCGCGGATTGTTGGGAAATTATTTTGGTCGCTTTCGTGGTTGCCCGAGATCGTCCGACGTCGCATGATTGTACTTTCTATGGCAACGGACGGATTTAACCGGCAGGTCAACCGCAAGGCACTGGAGTTGAACATGGATCGGCAGGTGTACGGGACATTTGCCGAGATTGGCGCCGGGCAGGAAGTGGCTCGGAGGTTTTTTTACGTCGGCGGGGCGGCGGGAACGGTTGCCAAGACGATATCCGCCTATGACATGACCTTTAGCGACGCCATCTATGGCCCGGTGGATCGCTATGTCAGCCGGCAGCGGCTTTGGGGGATGCTGGATCACGAGTACAATTTGCTTCAGGAACGCCTCGACGCAAAATTGGGCGAGGAAAAATCGTTCTTTGTTTTTGCGGACACCGTGGCGGCGCGCAGTTATCACCGGCATGACGAATCCCACGGCTGGATTGGCATTCGTTTTCAAACAGTCCCTCGGGGGCCGATCAATGAAATCATCATCCATGTTCGGATGCTTGACGCTGAAAACACCCTGCAACAGGAGGCGCTCGGCATCATTGGCGTCAATCTGATTTACGGCGCCTTTCGTTTTCATGCGGCGCCGAAAAAGCTCATTGGAAGCCTGCTGGATGATCTGACTTCGCAGCGAATCGAGGTGGATATGATTCGATTCAACGGGCCGGCCTTTGCGGGGATTGACAATCGTTTGATGAGCCTTGAATTGGTGGCTCAGGGATTGGGGCGCGCCGTGATGTTCCGCGCCGACGGCGAGATCCTTCAACCGACCGAGGAGTTTTACAAACGCTCCGTCCTTATCGAGCGCGGCAGTTTTCGTCCGCCGACGCATGTGACATACGAAATGCTTCGGGAGGCCCGTGCGGATTTTGAGCCGCGGGAAAAGGACGCGCCGCGCGGCATTCTCTCGCTTGCTGAAATCACGATGCAAAATCTTCTCAGCACGGGGCCGCTTGATTCCCGCGATTTTTTGGATCGCAGCGACGTGCTTGGCGCGCTCGGGCAAATCGTTTTGGTTTCCAATTTCGGCGAGTATTACGAATTGGCCGATTATGTCGGGCGTTATACCAGCGAAGCGATCGGTATGGCGCTGGGCGTTCCGAGCCTCGAGGAAATTTTCCTGGAAAAATACTACGCCAAACTGGAGGGCGGAACCCTCGAGGGCCTCGGGCGGCTTTTTAAAACCAATGTGCGCCTTTACGCCTATCCGCGCCTCGCGGAGGATGGAACCATCGTCACGGCGGACAACCCCCGTATTGATCCCAAGCTCCGGCACCTTTACGCCTACCTGCGCGAAAACGACTTCATTGTTCCCGTCGTCAATTACCGCGCCGACATTTTGAGCATCAAATCACCTGCCGTCCTTGCGCAATTGAAGGCCGGTGATCCGCAATGGGAAAAATCCGTTCCGCCGGCCGTCGCCAGAATTATTCGTGACCGCCGTCTTTTCGGATGGAAGGCGCCTGCGGAATAGTCTGCGGCGAAGGCGAAATAATGGGGGGCGATTTTTAAAACAATGCACATTCAGCTTCTTGGAACTGCCGCAGCGGAGGGAATTCCGGCCCCTTTTTGCCGGTGCAGGGTTTGTGAGCACGCCCGGAAACATGGAGGGAAAAATATTCGCTCTCAAACTTCCGCTTTGATTGACGGAGTTCTAAAAATAGACATGCCGCCGGACACATGGCACCACACCGTGACCCATGGATTGAATTGGTGCGGAGTGAAGGATTTGTTTTTCACCCACTCGCATGGCGATCATTTGTGCGTCGAACCCGTCATCATGCGTCTGCCCGGGTTTTCCAACGACTGCACGGAGCCCCTGGTCATCTATGGCAATGAAACGGTGCTGGGAACGCTTCGCGCTCCCACGCAATCGTCTCCCGAGCATATTCAACGGCGGCTGCTCCGCGCTTTTGAACCCGTTGTGGCGCAAACTGCCACGGTCACTCCCTTGCCTGCGGATCATATTGTTGAAGAAAACTGCTTTCTCCTGTGGATTGAGCGCCTTGGAAAAACGTTTTTTTATGCGCATGACTCGGGTTGGTTTCCCGAGAAAACGTGGGCCTGGCTTGAAGGGAAACGTGCGGATGGCGTGTTGTTGGAATGCACCATGGGAGATCGCCCGAATCGTCGTGGTCATCTCGGAGTGGAGGCGCTCTTGGAAGCGAGCACCCGCCTGCGCGAAATCGGCGTGATTGACCGCAATACAACCGTCGTCGCCACCCACTTTTCGCACAACGGACACCTCCATCACGAAGAACTGGAGTCCCGTCTGAATCCAGCCGGAATCCAGACGGCCTTTGACGGCATCAAGATCGCCCTTTGACGCCAACACCAGCTGTCGCCGGCGCAGCATCGGACGGAGAGGAAGCTCGCAGTGCGTACCGAAATTTTTCAGCTCGCCGGGTGAACTTGCATATATTTTTGGAAATTTGATTCCTGTGATTGCCGTCAGGATGGTTTGTGGTTAATAGACGCCAAACAAAATACGACCATGCATGCAGGACGCAAAAATTGGATGGAAGGATTCACGGGCAGAACGTTGCTGTGCGCGGGAATGATTGTGATGTGTTTGATGTTTTCAAATCACGCCAGCGCTGAGGCGGTTGTCATTGATCACACTTGTACGGATGTCTCCAAAATTCCGCCTGCCTTTCTTGAGAAGGCGAAAAAATCGTTTCGGGTTGCCTATGGACACACGTCGCACGGCAGTCAGATTGTGTCGGGAATGCAGGCTCTGCAAAAGAGCGACCCGGCTGTGTTCGGCTTTGGCGCGGGGGAAAAGGGGTTGTTTCTTTTGGACAGGACGCCGGGAGGGGATCTTGGAAATCCTGATCGCGAGACATGGGCGCAGCGAACCCGGGAATTGTTAAACGACCGAAAGGGGGATATCAATACGGTCATCTGGTCATGGTGCGGGCAGGTGAGCAAGGCGAGGGAGAAGGATATTGAGACGTATCTTTCCCTGATGAGCAAACTGGAGCAGGAGTTCCCCGGTGTGCGGTTTGTGTACATGACCGGCCACCTGGACGGCTCGGGCAAAGACGGAAATCTCAACCGTCGCAATGAGCAGATTCGGGAATTTTGCAAAGCAAATGGCAAGGTGCTTTTCGATTTTGCCGACATCGAAAGTTTTGATCCGGATGGCGCGGTCAATTACATGGAGCTCAATGCCAATGACCGTTGCGATTACAAGGAAAACGGCGCTGTTCGCAACTGGGCCGATGAGTGGATCGAGAACAATCCGGGTCACTCCTTGATTTTGCCGGGCAGCGCGGCGCACAGTCGTCCGTTGAACGGTGCCCTGAAAGCGGCCGCCTTTTGGTGGATGATGGCGCGTCTGGCCGGATGGGATGGCGCGTCGGTTGCGGCAGGTTAGTAAGATCAAAACAGGCGCGCGCAAATTTTTGTCGCAACTTTTGCGGGTGCGGCGGGTTTTATTTTGTGATGCTTGCGCCTCTTGATTCCGCGCGTTGGACACCCGCTTGTGCGGCCCATTTGTTGAATCGGGCCGGATTTGGGGGGACGCCTGCGGAGATTCGGGAAATGCACGCCCTCGGACTCAAACGTGCGGTCGGGAGGATGATGTCAGGCGGCGGAGCTGAGTCTGATTCTCCTCCACCATCACTGACCGCACCGGAGGAATTGTATGAACAGGCCCGGATGGCGCGCGGACTTTCTTCTGAGGAGCAGAAGCGTGAATTGCGGAGGCGGTGGCGGCGCGAGCAGATGGCGGAAATGCGTGCATTGCGCGCATGGTGGCTGGAGCGGATGCGGCGTACTACCTTTCCCCTGCGCGAAAAAATGACGCTCTTTTGGCACGGGCACTTCGCCACGGGCGTGGAGAAGGTGCGGGCGGCTTGCCTTATGTGGCGGCAGAATGAAATGTTTCGAACTCACGCGCTGGGAAGTTTTCGAGAGCTTGCCAAAGAGGTCTCCCGCGATCCCGCGATGATGCGGTATTTGGATCTTCAGAAAAGCCGGCGCGGAAAACCCAATGAAAATTTTGCCCGTGAGCTGATGGAGCTTTTTCTTTTGGGCGAGGGGGTTTGTTATACGGAGAAGGATGTTCGGGAGGCCGCCCGCGCATTCACGGGGTATCGCATCGCTCCAAAACGCGGCGAGTTTGTTTTCCAAAGAAGACAGTTTGATTCGGACAACAAAATGTTCCTCGGCCGCACGGGGCCGTTTGATGGAGACGCTGTCATCGGCATCATTCTCGAACAGCCCGAGTGCGCCGAATTTCTAATGCGAAAATTATGGGCCTTTTTTGTCTCCGATCGTCCAAATCCCGCTGTTGTACGCGCTGCGGCTGATGCGCTTCGGGCGGCGGATTTCCATATCGGGGCGGTGTTGGAACGGATTTTTCTCAGCCGGGAGTTTTACGCGCCGGAGGTTGTCCGTTCGCAAATCAAGAGTCCGGTGCAGTGGATGATCGGGAGCACCCGCGCGTTGGAGGCGACGCTGCCGCCGCCGACAATATTGGAATCCGCTCTGAAGCAGTTGGGGCAAAACTTGTTTGCGCCGCCAAATGTGAAGGGATGGGAGGGCGGTCGCGCATGGATCGGCAGCTCGACCTATTTGCTGCGCTGCAATCTCGCCGGTTACATGGTGAGCGGACGTCCGCCCGCGCTGGCCGGATTCCGCCGCGCGTCCGGCGGCGTGGTTGACATTCCGTTGGAAAAAATTGCACCGGCGGAGCTGCGTAAAAATCCGGAGGCTCTTTGCGATGAACTTTCCTTTCGGATGCTGAACGCCCGCCTACAAATGGAGGAGAGGGAACAGCTTTTGGAGGCACTGCGTCGTCATGAAGGGGAGATTGACGACGCCGCGCTGCGCGATTTTCTGCATCTGCTGATGAGTACGCCTGATTATCAACTGACATGAACACCTCCACACTTTTCACTCGTAGAAAATTTCTCCGCACCGGCGTTCTCGGCGGCGCCGTGGCCTGGAGTTTGCCGGTGTTTTTGGAGCGAACATTTCTGGCTTTGGACGCCATGGCGGCGGATTCCGCCGTTCAAACCCTCACAGGAAAGGACGGCCCCATTCTTGTCGTGCTGCAATTGGCCGGGGGCAATGACGGACTCAACACCGTGATTCCCTTCGCCGACGACGCCTATTATTCCGCCCGTCCGCGACTGGCTGTGCCGGCGAACAAGGCGTTGAAGCTGAATGATCACATTGCCCTCAACACCCGGCTCTCCCATTTGCGCTCCCTGTATGATTCCGG
>JACTMZ010000097.1 GCA_014584375.1 Verrucomicrobiota bacterium
GCAAAGGATCTCTTCGCCCTGCAAATCGTCGTCGAGGAACTCGTGACCAATGTGATTGATTACGGTGGCGTTCCAGCGGGGCAACACGCCGCCTGCGTCACCCTGTCATTGGAAAACCGGGAGCTGATCATTGTCATCAAAGACTGCGGTCGCCCCTACAATCCGCTCCTGCGTGAAGCTCCCGACACCACGCTGTCCGCCGAAAAACGGCCCATCGGCGGCCTAGGCGTCCATTTTTGCAAAAAACTGACCGACGCGCAGGATTATGAGCGCGCCGACGATTGCAACATCCTCACGCTGCGGAAAAAGATTTCCGCCTGAAACAAGGAAGGCTTCAAATGCCGCTGGCCACCGAGAGCATGGCGCGATAGCGCTGAAGAATTGCAGACAGCGCGGCCACGGATGCCTGAACCTGCCGTTCCACCGGCTCATGAGCAGGCGTTTCAAAAACAATTTCAAATGGCCGTGGCTCGATATTTCCTGCGGAAAGAATGCCGTCGTAACCCTCGACAATCACTCCTCCCTGCGCGCGAAATCCGTCAATCACCGGCGCACGATTGATCTGGATATGCGGCTCCGCCGCCGCCAGCGCCGGCATCAAAAGCTCCCTGCTGATCGTTGCACCACGCACAAAACCATAAATCCCCCCGCTCGTATCGTCGGCATGGAGCGAAATGATGCCGTGAAAATTCTGTGCAGCGATTTCACGCTCCAGCAAAACCACCTCGGGCTCCCGCGAATCACACCAAAAATGACGGTTCAAATCCTCCCCGCGCCGTGAGTGACGCGTCCCATCCTCGTATCCGGTCGGATTGCACAGCGGATAAAGGTGCAATTCATAACCCCGAAAAATTTCCGGCGCCCGGCGCGACAGCCGGGACAGCTCAATCAAGGCCGCAGCCCCCTGCGGCTCATCCCCGTGAATCGTCGCAAAAATTCCCAGTCGCACCGTGGCGTTGCCATCCGACGCACCGCGTAAAATAAAGCGATGAATTTCATACGCCCCGGTGCCGGCCACAAAACCGCCAAGACTCCCGGACTCCAACACACCGGTCTCCACAGCGCCCCAAAATGGACGCAGCACCTTCTCGCACGCATGACGAATCGGCTGCTGGGAGGCCGGGGAGGATTTGGAAACATTCCCCTCGCCCGACAAAACAACAAATTGGCTTTCAGCGGCGTCTTGTGACATAATTTTAATTCTCCGGGAGTTGACTCTTCGCGCACTTTGCGCAGTTTTAATATTGAATAACGATTTATTTAGTCGTTGTTTCTCTGGTTTGTCAACTCAAATTCAACTGCATTTTTTGCCGTGGAATTTCATTGTTTGTGCAGAAGCCGGGAGCGTCGGTGCCCGCTAATTTTCATTTTGCGCGAATTTTGAAAATAATTCCCCCTTGTGTATGAAGTCCGACGGGATAAGTTAATCCATGATGTTTTTGCTCGTGATTCCGGGAATGATTGGAGGTTGACGCATCATGCAATTATCCATGCGCACCGACTACGCGCTGCGGGCGATTTTTACGCTTGCGGAGCATTATGGTGGCCCGCCCATTCCCATCATTGAGCTGGCGCGGCGCAATGACATTCCCAAACGATTTCTCGAACAAATCATGCTGGATCTCAAAGCCGGCAAATGGGTCAAAAGTCATCCCGGCAAATCCGGCGGTTATGTGCTGGCCAAGCCTCCGACCCGCATCACAATGGGGGAAATCGTACGCCATTTCAACGGCTCCCTGGCTCCCATTCACTGCGTGTCGCTTACCCATTACAAACGCTGTTCGCAGGAATCCGTCTGCCGCTTCCGACACGTCATGCGCGACGCCCGCAATCTCGTGGCGCTGCTCATGGATCGCTCCACCCTCGCGGAGGTCATCCGATCCGCCCCCTTCGCCTATCAGGATCTCAACGGCATGGAGGGCGACGGCATTTAACGCCACCCCGCTCTTTCCCTGATCAGGATTTCGGCTTTTCGGAAAGGTCAAAGGCACTCGTCACCGGATGTCCCCAAAAATGTTCGGGGATGGGAATTCCCAACAGCCACAGTGCGGTGGCGGCGGTGTCATATTGAACAATCGGCGCCGTGATGTCATAGCCCTTGCGCACGCCCGTTCCGTAAGCAATCCACGGAATGGTGACATCCGCCGCTTCCGCCGTGCCATGGGCGCCGCCAATAACCTTGCCCTCGTTGTCTTTGACATCATGTCCCCCATGATCCGCCGTGATGATGATCACGCTGGAGTCGGCCAGCCCCGCCTTGGCGATGGCTTCGCGAATAATGCCCAACGCCGCATCCACCTCTTCCAAAGCCGCAATCTTTTCTGGTGAACGCGTTCCATGAGAATGTCCCGCCGTATCGGGATCTCGAAAATGGATAAAGCAAAGATTGGGTTTGAGCGTCCCCACCTCCTTTGCAAAAGCCCCGGCAACCTTCAACGCATTATTGTCAGGCTCAGGCCAGACAAAAGTATCTATGGAACCCGGCAAATTCAGATATTGGAACTTTTGCTTGCCCACAAACATCGCCGTAACCAGCCCCTTTTTCTTGGCGAGACTGAAAATCGTGGGAACGCCAAGAGGCGGGTGTTTGGAATCGAAGTCGTTCCAGAGCACCTGATGTTTTTGAATGCCCACCCCGGTCAGCATGGAAGTGTGCGAAGGAAGCGTGATGGAAGGCACTATCGTATAGGCGCTCCAACTGCGGGCCCCCTCCCGAGCCATCTGCTGCAACACCGGCATTTTAAATTCCTGCAGGGCGTCCGGATTGCCCTGGTCAATGCTGATTATAAATACATGTTTCGGACGAATTTCATCCGCATGTAGAAAAGAGACAAATGTCAGAACAATGGAAACAACCAACAGACGAAGCAAAAACAAAGAACTCTTCATGTCAGGCCAATTATAGGAGATCCGGAAAACAGCACAAGGCGCATTACCTGCAACGCCAATATAAATACGAAGCGCCTGCGAAATTCTCCCGTGTTATCACACACAAAAATATGGAAATTATGAATCCGATTCCGTCGGCGGCTTCCGTCCGGCATTCCAATCCGCAGCATCATCGGCGCTCATATGGCCGACCACGCGTCCGTCGTCCAGAACGTTGACGTCCTCTTCTTCGAGGCGGCGAAACAGACGGTAGAGATCAATAGAGCCGCCAATGGTGAACCAAATGGAGGTGACGACACCGATAATGCCCGCGATGATGATGTTTTGAATCAGGAACCATCCGGCCCACCAGGCGTCCGGCCAGGGGGTGATTAAATTCCAAAGAGCTATGATCACAAAACTCCCGAATCCCCATCCCATGGAATAAATAAAGACCGACCAGGCAAGCGCCTTGTCTCCGCGTGTATATTCAGGGGTGAATCCCAGAAGCTTTTGCCAGAGGTTCCCCCATGTAACCCGCTCATGGACCACGGGCTTCTCCCCCTTGTGCGTATAGACACCGCGATGCAGCATCCGATCCATATTGAAACTCTCCCGGCTCGTCAGCAATGATACGGCAATATAGGAAAAAATACTGACAAGCAGGCCAAGAAAGTAGATTTCCTGGGAATTGATAGGAAACTGGTCGGGTGTCACCCTCCAAAGAACATAGGGTTCAAACGGACGCGAGACGCCCTCGACAATGGTTCGGACAAAGGGCAGCAATCCGGAGGATGCCAGCCAGGGATAAATGGTGCCGACCCACATTTTTTGGGCAATGATGCCGCCCGTCGCGATTCCGGAGCCGAGAGTCAGGGCGGCGAACGCGCCGGCACTGGTTCCGCGCTTCCAATACAATCCGCCCACGATGCACGGCCCGGCACCCCCCAGCCAAATGGCGCCAGTGATTGCAAAAAACATGATAATAAAATCAATCTGGGCAAAATAGGAGGAAAAGAGAAACGCAAAGACCGCCACTCCCGTAATGACAAGTCTCAGCCAGAAAAGCTGCTGTTTTGGAGTAAAAGGCTTGTTGCGGACAGGCAATACAATGTCCTGTACTATAATGCTCCCCCAAGAGTGCATGTAGGAAGCGTCAGTGCTCACCAGCAGAAAAATGCAAATCGCGCAAAAGACGCCCATGATGCCGATGGGCAGAATGTTGCGCAAAACCATGGGGACGCGCATTTGGCCATAAATGGAACCAAATGTTTGCGCCACCCCGGGATCCTGGGTCCCAAGGGCATCCTTGACCACCGAAAGCATCGGCTCCGGATCCAGAGCCGTTTCCGACGCCGTTTCCGCACCCTCCAAAACCGGCGGCGCCACCCCGTAGTCCATATAATCCCGAATTTCCGTCTTCACCGCAGCAAAACGCGCGTCTCCCGCAACATCATTCACCGTTTTCCAAGCCAGCTCCTGACGAACCTCTTTGGCTCTGGGCGCAAAGTCCGCATGATGCAAAAACGTGTAGGCCACGATGGCCAGAATAATAAACATCATGGTCGAAAACCCTCCGCGCCACGTTCCCAAAACAGCGGCCATTTTCTGCTCATGCGCATTGAGGGCCGCCGTATTGAATCCCTGTGATCCGGACCAGGACATCCGATTGAAGACGGAGGAAAAAATTCCCACCAGAATATAGAAAAGATTGAAATCCCTCAGCTTGGAAATATCGAACGGATTCAGCAGGCTCATTCCTTCGGGGCGATCCAAAAGTGCGGGCGCAATTTCGTTGGACCAGGAAAACTGCATCAGAAGGTAAACGACCACGATGGCATACAACGGGTAACTGAGAAGCCCCTGGACGCAGTCGGTCACCATGATGGTGATCATGCCGCCGGTCGTCGCGACAAGCACCCCGACCGAAAGAAAGATGGCCATGACCACGCCCATGGTCGGAAAGGTGAGCCCGAAAATGTTCACCTCCAGCGGCAAATTACAAAAATAAATCAGAAACCGGGCGCTTACCGCCGGAAAAATGGCGTAATTAATCACCCCCGAAATGGACTGCAAAACGCCGGCGTAAATCCGAAACGGACGGTTGTAACGCATTTCCAAAAACTGCCCCATGGTCATCGCCCGCGTCTCGCGGAACCGGTAAATGCAATATCCAGTCAGCAAAAAAAGGATTCCCAACGGAGTGGAAAGTCCGTTCCAAAAACTGTACCCAAAGCCGGAATTATAGTACACCTCGAAGAGCGCCACCGCGCTGATAAGCCCCATGCCCGCCTCTCCGCTCGACACACTAACGACATAACGTCCCGCCACACGGCCCGCCGTAAGAAAGTCGGCGACACTGCGCACAAAGGACCGGGCTTTGACGGAAATAAAGAGCACCACCGCACAGGCAGCCGCTACAATCACCCAGTCAATCCAATGCATACCGACAGCTTTTTAGAGGCTCAAAACGCAAATGAAAGCATATTCTCCCTTTTGCACCGATTACGCCGCCCGTGAAACATTTTCCCGGCGTGGCGGCTTTGTAAATTTTCCCCAATGGAAAAATCATCCGCTGACAGGCCGTCCGGCCCGCCGTTTGGGCCGCGTGGGATTGTCAATGCGAATGACCCCCCGGGCGATTTTGGGCAGCCAAAAAGCGGAGTCATCCGCATACCGCTCGGCAAAACTGCTCTCCCCCATGACTTCGATCCCGAGAATTTCCCGTCCGGTTGAAAACGAAACAATTTCATAATTCTCGGCACCGCGCAAACGCGCCTCCTCATCCGCTTTTCTTTTCCAGGTTTCCGCCAGCATGCTGTAAGGCGCGTTATGGGTTCCAAGCACCATGATCTCGACTTTTCCGGGGCTCAACTCAAACACCTTCACCCCACCCATCGAGCCGGCATGACCGTAGGGGGTTCCGCAGCCGGGCAGGAGCAGGACGGCGATGATGGAAATGACAAACCGCACGCACACACCCTGCGGCAGGAGGGCGGTGTGAGTCAATGCGGCAGAGGTCGGCGGGAAATGCTCGGGAAGGGACTCGAACCCTTATGGATTTCTCCACCAGATCCTAAGTCTGGCGCGTCTGCCAATTTCGCCACCCGAGCTTTATATAAAAAACAAAAGGTTTCGCCGACGATGTCAAGGCGCCGTGCGTTGACGTTGACGGCGCTCGGCTTCGGCCACGATGGCCGCAACGGTTTTTGACGCCTCCTTCACGGCATGTCCGCGCAGGGCGGCGATCAGCCGGGTGGACGGCTCCACGTGATTTTTATAGCAAATCACCGCCCCGTCGCCATGGGGTTCGACACGAAGCGAACCCACGGCCGACTTGGCGGCAAACGGAGGCTCCAGGAGGCGCCAGCGCACAATGTAGCCCTCCGGCGTCTTTTCATAACTGTTGCGGACAAGGTAGCTGATGCTGAAAATTACGGGCAGCCGCACCTTGTAACGCACGTCCTTGGTATCCGGATCCGGCGTGTTTTCCACGGTGGCGGACTCAAGGTTGCTGATGAAGGTGTTGGCGTGTTCGTAATCGAGAAACAGGTCGGTGACGACTTCCGCACTCGCCTTCACCTTGCGGTAAATGCGCACCTCCGGCCAAATCGCACCCTCCTTGTCCACCGTAACAACAACGTTTTCCCCGGCTTCAAATTTGGCGCGATCCGCCTCGTTCAGTTCATCGGACAGCGAGGCGCCGTTTGCTGCGGTCAGCAAAAGGGCCGTTGCAAGGCAATGTGTCAAAATACGCATGGGAAGAAAGACAGCGGAGAAGCGGACGGCGTTCATGTGATGGCTGGTGAAGGATGGTTCTGCATGGTACGCAGGGCGGCGTGGAAATTGACATACTTACTTTGTTTCCGTCCATGGGGGACGGCATTCTCGGGGAAAGCATGCTGCGCATTGCGCGTGAAAAAAACATTGCGCAAATTCGGCTGCGCAATCTCCGCGACTGGGCGCCGGGCAAACACCGTGTGACCGACGAACCTCCCTATGGTGGCGGTGCGGGCATGGTGCTGAAAGTCGAACCTGTCGCCCGGGCCCTCGATGAATTGCGCGGCGAACATTCCCGCGTCATCCTGCTCTCCGCCCAAGGCGCGCGCTTCGATCAGGCCGCCGCCCGACGGCTGGCGGAAGAACGCCACCTCATCATGATTTCCGGCCACTACGAAGGTGTTGATCAGCGCGTGGCCGACCATCTGGTGGACGAGGAAATTTCCCTCGGCGACTATGTGCTGACCAACGGCACGCTCGCAGCACTGGTTGTGGCCGATGCCGTGACGCGGCTTCTTCCCGGCGTCTTGGGCGACGCACACTCGGCGGAGGACGAATCCTTTTCCCATGGCTTGCTGGAATATCCCCACTATACGCGTCCGGCGGAATTTCGAGGCTGGAAGGTTCCCGACGTTTTGCTTTCCGGGCACCATGCGGAAATCGAAGCCTGGCGGCGCGCGCAGGCGGTTGACCGAACGCAAAAACGACGCCCGGATTTGACGAAATAAAAATCAGCGCCGCCGCTGCAAGTGATCGTGACAGCGGCCGTCCACCGTGTAAAACAGTGCGTCCGGGCAATTCCGGAAATTCGTTTGCATGAAGTTTAAACCCTTTGTTTTCGCGGCGCTCATCATTGTCGCGGCGATCGCCGCAGCGGCGATTCCCAAAATTTTGCAAATCCGCAAACTCATGGCGTCCGCCGGCCAAAAAGGCGCGCCCG
>JACTMZ010000048.1 GCA_014584375.1 Verrucomicrobiota bacterium
GGATTGTTGGCAATGCCGCGCTCCAGAAAATAGCGCCCGAGTTCATGATATTCCCTCTCGGCCTTCATCCGAAGAAACTCGCTGGGCTCCTTGGGATTTTCACGGGCTGCGATGGACGCATTCCACGCCATGTGCCACGCGGCGATATCCCAATAAATCAGCGAGCGCGGCTGCAATGTTGTCACACTCTGAAACAAGGCCACCATGCGTCCCCATGCCGTTTGTTCCCATGCGGTGTGCGCCTGAACCCACAGAATCGCTGCCACAAGCGAACGAAAGCCGCTGAGTGCGGCGACATAGGAGAGCTGCCCTATCTGCTCGCGCAATCCCAGGCTCAAAGCGGCCGAGCGCAAATGTGCGGAGCGTTGGCTGGCATCCAGCTTTCGCTCAAACGGCAGCCGCGCAATGCCAAAAAGCAGCAGCAAAACGACCACCAAAATCAGCGTCGCGGACCGTCGCATGGTCAAAGCTCCCGGGATTGAAAGGCGGCGACGGCCAATGCGGTGTAAACGACAATATATCCCATGCCCAACGCCAGGGTTTTAAGCAAAACGATCATGGGAATGGCGGTTCCCGCCACAATGTCATCCACAAGATTCAGGGCCTGCAAATCGGGAAAAATCAACGCAATCAAGGCGAGAATACCTTTTACAAACACGCCCGGATCGGCGGCGGACAGCCAGTAATCCCGCGCCGTGGCCTGCAAATGCCCGATAAAATAAACCGCAAATGCCGCAATGGTCGTAAAAATCGCCGATGTGGAAAACGCGGAAATAAAAAGCGTCATGGCCGCAAGCAACCACGATTTTACAAGAATAATAATGCCGCCGGCAAAGAGGTTGGAGTCATATCCCTGCGCCCGAATCTGAGCGAGAGCGGAGGCGAGCTCCGCCTCCGGAGCACCGTTCATTTCCACAGACGTCATGTGCAATTTATAATTTGTAAAAAGGAACAATGTGACGGCAAAGACCAGTGCCATGAGCGCCACGGCAAGTGTCAGCAGCAGCAAAAGGCCGAACAGTTTTCCCAGCAAATATTCAAAACGCGCCACCGGCTTGGCCAAAATGGTGTAAATGGTGCGATCCTCCATGTCCTTGGGCAGAAGGTTTGCCGCCGCGAGAATCGCCAGCAGGGAGCTGAAAATGCTCATGGCGCCAAGCGCGATGTCCTTGAGCATCTGGAACTCCGCCTCAAAACTGAATCCCGCAAGGAAAAACGAGCTGGCGATGATCAGCAGGGCGAAAATGACGAGAAAATAAAACACCTTGAGCCGGACCAGCTCGGTCCAAGTCGCGGCGGCAATGGTTTGAATGCGACGTATCATACTTTTGCAGGAAAACGGGTGCCAACATCACGCCCCGCAAGGGCCAATGCTATCTGCTCGGGGCGCCGCCCGTCGAGTATCCATGTCTCTATGCCGGAGGCTGTGGCAAAATCAACGGCGTCCAGCTTGCTGGACATGCCGCCCGTGCTGTGTTCGCCTTTCTGACCAGTGACATGGAGCCGCGCCTCCTCCAAATCGGTGATCACCGGCACGCGCACACCGTCGGCCTGAAATCCGTCGGCGCGGGTGAGAATCAAATAGCGCCCGGCATCGCAAAGCGAAGCCACTTCGGCACCAAGGCGGTCATTGTCCCCAAAACGCAATTCTTCCACAGCCACCGAGTCGTTTTCATTGATGATGGGAACCACATGCGGATAAGTCAGCAGCTCCCGGAGGGTGTTCTGCGCATTGCGGCGGCGCTGGCGGCTGTCTATGTCCCCATGGGTGAGGAGAAGCTGCGCGGCAACGAGCCCGTGGCGTCGGAAACTTTCTTCGTAAGCCCGCATAAGCTGGGATTGCCCCACGGACGCACAGGCCTGTTTGCCCGGCAATGACGAGGGGCGGGCCTGCAACCCGAGGGCGGCGACACCGGCGGCCACCGCTGCGCTGGAAATGACAACCACCGAAAATTCCCTGTCCACCAAGGCGGCGATTTCCACCGCCAGTTTTTCAAATTGCGCGGGATCCAGCCGCACTCCGCTGGCATCCGCCGTGAGAACACCGGTTCCAAATTTCAGGACAATACAGTTTTTCATGATTGCACAAGACCGAGGCAGCCCGCTTCAAGGGCGAGATTTTCAACAAGGGTTTGATTCAAAAATCCACGCAACCGGACCGCGCCGTCAAGGACGCGCAGGAGCGACACATCGTCCAGGACGGACGCCAGTCGCCGCGATTCATCGGCAAGCGAGGGAAAATGCAGTTGGGTGACGCCGTGACGCGCCCGAAGGATATCGGCCGCCCGTTCCGCCACCACGTCGGCCAATTGTTGCCGGGCGGCAAGGGCGCGCGCCTCAGTCAGGGCTTTCATCCGCGTTTCCTCATCCTTGATCCAATCCTCGTCAATGGAATGACCAAGACGTTTTTTTTCCTCCTTAAAAACCGAGGACGCCTCCTCTTCCAGTCTTTCTCGAATCTGGCGCAGATGCGTCTGCATGCGGCGCGCCAGGAGCAGGGCCTGCGCCGTGCGCAATTCGGGCGGTGCAGCGAGCATGTCGCCGGTTGCGTCCGCGATTTCGGCGGCGGCTCCCTCCAATTTTGGCGGCCGTGCGACACTCAATTCAAACCGGCTGCAGCGGGAAACAATGGTGACTGGCAAAAGCGCAGGATTGGACGTGACGAGAATAAACAGGCAGCCCGGCGGCGGTTCCTCAAGAGTCTTAAGGAAGGCGTTGGCTGCGGAGGGATGCAATCTGTCCGCCTCAAGCACAATCCCGGTTTTGACGGCACCCACACGAAAGCTGGTTGCGAAAAACGGCTGGCAAAAATCACGAAATGCCTCAACCCGTATGCGGCGGGATTTTGACTCGGGTTCAATTTTGTAAATATCCGGATGATTCCGCGCCTCCGCGACGGCAATGCCATTGGCCATTGCGGCAATCTCCCACGCGAGTTGTGTACGTCCGCTGCCGGGCGCACCGACAAGAAGCAGGGCGTGGGGAAGACGTCCCAACTCGCGGGAACGCCGCAGGCGGTCAAGTATTTCAGCGGGTGAAAAAGCCATGAAATCGCTCCTGCAAAATTTTGCGGATGTCGCGGGCGAGATCCTCTTCGCATCGCGCGGCATCGAGAAGACAAAAACGCCCGGGCTCGGACGCCGCCACCTTCAAATATCCCTCGCGAACCGCCTGATAAAAGGCGACGGGCTCGCTTTCCATGCGATCCGCCGGACGACTTCGCCGCCGCAGACGGTCAAACGCTGCATCAACATCCATATCCAGCAAAAAGGTGACATCCGGCAGGCAGCCGCCGACGGCAAAGGCATTGATATCCGCAACACGATCCTGCGGAAGCCTGCGCGCCACACCCTGATAAACGGCGGTGGAATCAAGGAACCGATCGCTAATGACCACCCGGCCCGCATCCAAAGCGGGAAGGACAATCTCGCGCACAAGCTGGGCGCGGCTGGCGGCGAAAAGCAACAGCTCCGCCTCCGGCACGAGGGCGCGCCCCTGCGGTGCATGCTGCAACAAATGACGGATTTGATCCCCCGCCGCCGTCCCCCCCGGCTCGCGCACGGTCACGCAAGTCTCCCCGCGCTCCTCCAACCAGGCGACAAGACGGCGGATCTGAGTCGTCTTTCCGCAACCCTCGGAACCTTCAAATGTAATAAATAGACCTCGTCTCACGCGTGCCGCCCATTAGACTCCCTGAGTCGAATTTGCGCAAAGGCATTTCGACAAACCGACGACCGGGAATGAAAATTGTTTTTGTCGAAACAGAAGAGGACGAGAGGAAGTTCTTTGTCGAAACCCTGGAGGGACACGATGTGGAATTCGTGGACTCCGCAAAGGACGTTCCCGCCGATGCGGAAATTGTGTCCGTTTTTGTCAATTCCCGAATCAACGAAACCTTCCTGCGCGCACATCCGGCGTTGAAAATGGTGGCAACGCGATCCTCGGCCACCGATCATTTTCACCTTCCCCCGGCCCGTCGGCATGGCGTCGTTCTCACGCATGTTCCCGACTTCGGAGCGGCCACCGTCGCCGAACACACCTTTGCCCTCATCCTCGGCGTCGCCAGAAAATTGCGGCACTGCGTGGAGATCGGACGCCATGGACGGGGCGTTTCGGAACGCCTGCGCGGGATGGAGCTGCACGGAAAAACGCTGGGCGTCATCGGCGCCGGGCGCGTCGGAACGCATGTCATTCACATTGCACGCGGATTTTCCATGCGATGCATCGCCTATGACAGACAGCACGACCCGGCGATGGAACGGATGCTGGGATTCAAACATGTCACGCTGGCGAAACTGCTGCACGAGTCGGACATCATCACGCTGCATGTGCCGCTGACAACGCACACCCGTCAAATGCTCAACGCCCGGCGTCTGGCGACATGCAAACCGGGAGTGATTCTCATCAACACTGCGCGCGGTGGACTGGTTGACATTGACGCCCTGCTGGAGGGGCTCAACAGCGGACACATTGGAGGCGTGGGCCTCGATGTTCTTGAGGACGACCGGGCCTTCACCAAGGATCAGGCGCCGCTCATCGGGGCGCAAATCGTGCAAAAAATTCACGCCATGTCCACGCCGGGCGGCGATTCGGAGCGCCGCGACGAACGGCTGCGCGAATTGCAGGGCATCATGCGCAACCGCCGTCTGCTTGCGCACCCCCGCGTTTTTTTCACACCGCACGTCGGCTTCAACAGCACGGAGGCCATTGAGCGCATCAATGGGGACACCGCGCGAAACATCCTCGACTTCATCGCCGGAAAACTGCGGCCGGAAGCCATTGTGACACGATGAAAAACTGGCTGGTCAAGCAGGAGCCGGACTCCTACCCGTGGGCACAATTCGTGCGCGACCGGCAAACGGCGTGGACGGGTGTCAGAAATTTTCAGGCTCGCAACAATCTGCGGGCGATGCGATCGGGCGATTGCGTTTTTTATTATCACAGCGTCAAAGGCAAGTGCGTGATGGGCACAGCCCGGGTCATCCGGGAGGCGTATGCCGATCCCACGGACGAAACGGGGCAGTGGTCCTGCGTGGACATTGAGCCGGTTGCCGCTTTTGCCACGCCGGTGACATTGGAGCAAATCAAGGAACATCCGGGCTTGCGCGACATCGCCCTGCTGCGCCAGTCGCGACTGAGCGTCATGCCCTTGAGCACAGACGAAGCGGAGATTCTTCGCCGTATGGGGAAATGAAAAACATCCTTTTATGAGTAGCGCAAAGTGGAAATGGATCGTGGGATTCGGGCTGTGTTTTGCGGCACTGACGTTGGCCGGATTGCTATGGTGGGATGCACCGGTGGCGAACGCCATACGAGAGGGCGCGGGCAAAAATTTCAAAAATACGGCGCGATTTTTTTCACGTTACGGTGATTTTCCCTATCTGCTCGGCGCGGGAATTCTGGCGCTGGGATGGATTTGGTGGCGCGGACTCTGGCACCGCGAGTGGAGCAGAATCATTGTCGCAATGATTTTATCCAGCGTCCTGGCGGGACTTGCGTCCAATGTGATCAAGCTCGGCGCCGGACGTGTGCGCCCGCGTGTGACCAGCGTTGAGCAGGGCTGGCATGGCCCGCGTCACAATGGAAAATGGGTGTCGCTCGATCATGATTTCCAATCCTTCCCCTCCTCCCACGCCGCCTGCGCATTCGGATTTTTCTTCCCCCTGTTTTTTTCCCGACGTGCGGCCGGATTGGTCGGACTCGTAGCGGCAGGGCTTGTGTCATGGTCACGAATCCAGCTCAACGCGCACCATGTTTCCGACATCGCCACAGGCGCCCTGATCGGACTGCTTGCCGGATGGCTGGTATGGCACTGGATCGTGAAACAAGAAAGCCTGTCACGCTGGCTGCCGGCTTCGAGTCGCTGATTACATCCCTTTAAGCCGTTGATAGAGGCAACCAAGTGGAGCACTCGCCCACTCAAATTGGAACAGGCGCGGGACGAGCTTCTTTGGCTGTGCCGGACGCTATGGCCGTGCGAAGTCGTGATCTCCCAACGCGCCAATGGCTGGGCCACCCACATCCGCCAATTGTCTCCGTCAACCTGGGCGGGTGCAAATCCACCTGCGAACCGGGTGAGACGCGCGACCCGGTCAGCCCGAACCGGCTCACGCAGCTTGTGCGCGAATACATCAACGCGCTGGAACTCGACAAAAGCGGCGCTTGCCACCTGCTGCGCCACACCTGCGCCACCCTCATGCTCGAAGGCGGTGCGGACATCTGGTTCATCCAGCAGTTGCTTGGACACGCCGAGTTGAGCACGACCCAGATTTACACTCAGGTCAGCATCCAGCAGTTGAAGCAGGTTCATTCGGTCACCCATCCGGCACGGCTGGAACGGCCTCCCAAGCCGTCGCCGGGTAAGGCTCCGCCTCGCCCATGAATCCACGCTCGCCTTCTTTTTTTAGCTACTTTAACATAGCCGCTGTATGACCGTGATCGAATCCATCGTGCGAGACCTGCGCGAACTGCCGCCGCCCAAGCTGGTGGATGTCGCCCGCTACGTCCACGGCCTCAATCCCAAGAGCCGCGAACGCCGCCGTGCCGCGTTGCTGGCCACGGCGGGTTGCATGGCGGGTGAGGAAGGCGAGGACTTCGAGCGGGCCGTGAAGGCAGAAGCGGATCGGATTGATGGCGACACCTGGTAACAGCGTCCTGCTGGATACCAGCGTTGTCGTTCGCCACTTCCGCGACAGCAACGCGCTGACCTCAAAGCTCGCCGCCTACGAAGAAATTTACCTACCGCAAGCGGCTTTGGCCGAGCTCTACGCGGGCGCGTTCCGCCCGCCCGTCCCGAAAAGAACCTCCAGCAAATCATGCGCTTCCTCGAAGCGGTGGACGTGTTGGTTCCCGACGAGTCCACCCCGGAAGTTTACGGGCGCATCTCCGCCCAACTCGCCCAGGCAGAAACGCCCATCCCGCAAAACGACATCTGGATCGCCGCCATCGCGCTGCAATCCGGCCTTCCGTTGGCAACCGCCGACGCTCATCTCCAGAACGTCACCGGACTGACCGTGCTGTTGTGGTAGCCGCTTCGCGGCTTTACCACAGAGGCAATTCGTTACTCTTAGCTGCTAAATGCTGGACGTAGCTAAAAAGAAAAGCCTCCCACCCGTCAGCCTCAACACCTCCAAGCGCGCTTTGCTGGCATGGCACTGGATCGTGAAATACGATGGATTTTCACGTCTGTGCCCTCCGGGAAAACGTTCCGAAAATTAACATTCACCGACCGCGAACATCGGGAAAAATTTTATCGCTTCAGCGGCGCCAGCCGTTGCCAAAATTATTCCCGGTTCCGATGAACCCGCCATTCCCATCCGAGCGCCAGCCGCTGCCAAAATTGTTCCCGGTTCCAATAAAACCCCCATTCCCATCCGAGCGCCAGCCACTGCCAAAATTGTCGCCTGTACCACGAAAACCGCCATTCCCATCCGAGCGCCAACCACTGCCAAAATTGTCGCCTGTACCACGAAAACCGCCATTCCCATCCGAGCGCCAGCCGCTGCCAAAATTGTCGCCTGTACCACGAAAACCGCCATTCCCATC
>JACTMZ010000043.1 GCA_014584375.1 Verrucomicrobiota bacterium
CCAAAACCCTGCTGGTGGACGCCGACCTGCGGCGCGGACGGATGAACCGCATTTTTTCCACCAAGAGCGAACCCGGATTGGCGGAGTTTCTCAAGGGCACGGCCGCACTGGACGATGCCATCGTCAAAACCCACCTTCCCAATCTTCACCTGCTCGCCCGAGGCAAGGCTCTCGCCGACGGCCATGAACCGGTTCCCGGCACACAATTCCGCGAATTTATCACGAAAGCGCAGGAGCGTTTTGACTACGTCATTCTCGACAGTTGCCCCGTGTTGGCCGCCGACGATTCCAGCGCCATGGCGCCGCTTGTGGACGCCGTTTTATTCGTCGTCCGCTCCCGCTTCACTTCAGCGCGGCTCTTTATCCGCTCGCTCAAACTTCTGGCGGTTCGCGGCGTGACTGTGCGGGGGCTTATTTACAATTGTGCGGACATGGGCAGCTCCGACTATCCCTACTATCAATACAAGGAATACCATCGCGCCGTGGCACTCGATCCGCCGCAGCCGAGGCAATAAGCGATTGCGCGCAGCTTCTTCTTGCCATGCCACAGTCGCCCGGCCTATGGTTTTCCGCTTTTTATCGGCTGGGTAGCTCAGTTGGCAGAGCAGAGGACTGAAAATCCTCGTGTCGTGGGTTCGATTCCCACCCCAGCCACTCTGCGCAATCATTTTTTGAAAATCCCTCCGGCCAAGCATCCGGGCGATGCGGCGATGCAAAATCATGCACTTGGCGGGCACTCAAACGGCGTTATCCTGAAACAGAATGTGCGGACGGAATCCACCGACTCAAAAAAAACAAACACCTCCCCGAAGCCAAAAATTCGGGATCACGAGGATATTTGCATTCCTCTGTTTTGCCTTAATCACCCTCATTTCCGCAACACCGCTGCGGGCAGCGTTTGACCTGCAACGACTGCCCGATGCGCAGGCGTTGGAAACAATCCGACAATCCGGCTGGGCGGCGGCGGCCGACGCGTTGGAAGCACAGTTGGCCGAATCCTGGCGTCCCTCGCACGCAGGGCAGACGGGAAGTTCCGCCAATGAAACATTTCGCCGCTGGCTGCTTCTGCAACGCTGGTGCCGTCTGCTCGGAACGCCGGAACCCGAAGCTTTGCAAGCATACCTCGGACGGCGGGTGTTTGAAGATCCCTCGCACTCCGGAGCCCTCTCCGTCGTCCCTCCGGGCATGAAACTGCCCGCCGACCGCAGCGGACGTCCGTTGCCGACGGCGGCGGACAAGCTGGCTCATGCGCGAATTCCCGCTGAAATTTTGCAGGCGCTGCTTCCGAGCGACTACACGCCGCAGGAAGGAGAGACGGCACTGCGTGCAAAGCAGGATTTTTTGCTGCAACTCGCGGGCGACTATGAATTTTTGCGGGAGTTTTTCCGGATGTTGACGCCGGATGATTTTCCACCGACGGCCCTGATGAGGCTGGAGGAATTGCATTCGGCCCATCCGGGATTTTGGCAAAACTACCAATCCCTCGCGCTTGCGTTTGCGCTGGTCTATGATCAGCGCCGCCCCGCATTCTGGCCGCATCCGCAGGTGGAGCCCGGCACTGTTCCGGAGATGGATGAACCGCTTTCCGAACGCTTCGCGCGCTATGCACGGCTCAATGAAGCACGCCGACTCGACTATGATCTGCGAAGCCTGTCCGCCGCCGAATTGAAATTTGTCGTGGACGCCCCCGTGTCAAAATCGGAACTCGAATGGGCCGTCAAAAACATGCGCGTTTCCCGCAATCGCTTTGAAGACGCGTTCATCACCGTCGGCTATGATTTGAAACGTGCGGAGAACGGCGTTTTCAAATGGCCACACGGACGCTATTTGCTGTCCGACATCCGGGAACACGGCGGCATTTGCGTGGATCAGGCCTATTTTGCGGCTTTGTCCGGCAAAGCTCGCGGAATTCCAACCCTGTTTTTTGCGGGACAGGGAATGGACGGCGGGCACGCATGGTTTGGCTATCTGCGTGGAAACGGGCGGTGGGAATTGGATGCCGGGCGCTATGTGAATCAAAATTACACGGTCGGCGAAGCGCTGGATCCACAAACATGGCTGCCCATCACGGACCACGAATTACTCCACCTTTCCGGACGCCTCAATCGCGACGCCGGATATGACGCCGCATTGGCGGATTTGGCCATGGTCGAAATTTTTTCCCGCAGGGGAAATCAGGATGCGCGCCTTGCCGCAGCGGAAAGCGCCCTGTTCAACTCCCCCGCGCTCACGGCGACATGGGAGGAAATGGAGCAGGCACTGGAAAAAAACGGGCGTGAGGCCGAGTTGAAGGCGTTCTACACCCGGGCGATTGACCACTTTCGACGCGATGAAGATTTGCGGGTGCGCTATCAGACGCGACTGGCCGAATGGGAGCGCACCGCTGGGGATCAACGAATTGCCGCAAAAATCGAGAGCCGCATGATTCGGGAAAACCGCCGCGAACGCACTGATTTAAGCGTATCAGCGGGGGCGGATGCGCTTTCGCGCCGCATCAAATCCGGCGATTATGAAGGCGCGCTGCGGGAATTTCGCACTCTCGCGACAAAGCTGGGGCGAACCGGCGGAGGCAACTTTTTTTACGATGTCATCCGCCCTTTTGTTCGACAATTGCGCCAGGCGGGACGTGACAAAGATGCCGCAAAGGCGCTGCAAACAGCGCGCCGGACCATGCCAATCGAACCAAACAGCGTTTTGGACCGCGATTTTTCCGAATTGGAAAATGAAGGGGCAAACCGATAAGCCGCCGAAATTTCGCAGACAAGAGGCTCCCTCGCCCGTTCGTATTCGATGGCAATTCCCGCCTTTCTCAAATCATCGCAAACACGTATAAACATTTCACATGCTCTCCCGGGAACAACACATTGTCATACGCTTTGAAGACGCCGACCTGGCCGGCATCATGTTTTATCCACGCGCCGTCGCCCGCGCGCACGAGGTTGTCGAGGAAATGATTCGTCATTCATCCCTGGGCTGGAACGCCTGGTTCGCCTCCCCGCAACACGCCTCGCCCCTGCGGCATCTGGAGGCGGATTTCCGCGCTCCCATGCACGCCGGAGGCAAATACGTCGTGAAAGCCGAGGTCGAACGCCTCGGCGAAACATCCGTCACGTTTCTCACGGAGTTTTATGACGAAGCCCGCTGCCTTGTTGCGCGCATTCGCACCGTACACGTGCTCATCGAAAAATCCACGGGACGCCCGATTCCGCTCACGGACACCATGCGCGACGCCTTCGCCTGACGGACGTCTCGCCCCTCCTCCTCACCATGCCGGCTTCCGTCCCGTGAGACGGCGAAAGACATTGCGAAAATTCAGGCTGTGGGCGCGTGCTCCGATTCGGTTTACAAGCAGAGGATCACCGCCGCCCCATACGCCCCACTCGGTCGTCACCGCCGTGACATATCCCGCCTCCTCCACCAAATCACGGACGCGCGGGGAAAAATCACCATAAGGATAGCAAAAGTGCCGAATGGGAACACCGAAGCGATCCTCCAGGATTTTTTTACTCGCAAAAATTTCCTCCTTCGCCTGCTCCGGAGAAATCCGGGAAAGGCGCGGATGCGTTCTCGTGTGCGATCCGATTTCATTTCCAGCGGCCAGCCAATCGCGCACCTGCGCCTCATCCATCAGCCGGTCGGGAACCTCTCCATTGACGACATCCCAGGCATTGCAACCGCCCGAAAGATCCGCCACCAAATAATTGATCGCCGAAAACCCCGCATCCGCCATGGCAGGCATGGCGTTTTTCAGCACCGTCACGCTCCCGTCGTCAAACGTCAGGACAATCTTTTTGCCATCATTGGGAGCGCGCAACGCCACGCATTCATCAAGCGTGATTGTGGAAAATCCGCCCTCCCGCAATTCACGCATCTGACGTCGGAAAAAACGCGGCGTGACATAGATTCCACGCAGCTTTGCGCGCAGCGGCTTGCGTGCGACCTTATGATAGCAAATCACAGGAACACCTTCGTGAAACAAATTTGCAAAAGGTGACAAATCGGCAAAATGCGCATTCTTCTTCATGAAAAAATCCGGCAAGTCGGATAGGCTTTGAGATTCACCCGTTCCATGCAAGCAAAAGCCTCACCTTCCGCACCTCTCACCATCCTCGAACTGGAAAGCAGCATGAACTGGGGCGGGCAGGAAGAGCGCCTTCTGCGGGAAATGATCTGGTTTAAAAAGCACGGGCATCGGGCCATTCTCGCCTGCCCTCAATCCTCGGCAACTTTTCAGCGCGCCGTTGACGCCGGGCTGGATGTGCGTCCGGTCTCCATGCGAATGAATTTCGATCTGCCCGGATTTCTTCGCCTCGCCGCCCTCGTGCGGCGCGAAAAGCCCGACATCATTCACACCCGCAGCTCAAAAGACGCCTGGTTTGGTTTCTGGTTCCATTGGTTCGGCATTCCGGTTGTGCGATCCCGCCACATTACGCTGGCTCCACAAATTCCGTTTGGAAGAAAACTCATTTACCGCTGCGGATGCCGGCGCCTTATTGCCTCTGCCGAATTCATTGCAGACAACATGCGCAGCGTCATCGGCATTTCACCCGAGCGCGTTGACGTCATCGGCGAGTGCGTTGATCCGGAGGAATTTCACCCGGGCGACGGCAGCACCTTCCGAAACGAGTTTGGCATCGCCTCCGACACTCCCCTCTTCGCCGTCGTCGGCATGCTGCGCGGAGAGAAAGGACAAATGACATTCGTTCGTGCGGCGCGTGAAGTCCTGCGCAAGCGCCCCGACATCCGCTTTGCCGTCGTCGGGGGCAATGCGAAGAGCACAAGGCTTGAAAACAACATCAAAGATTTCCTGAAAACGGAACTGCCTGAATTTTCCACCCCACCCATCATCATGACGGGATTCCGCAACGACATTCCCGCCGTCATGCGAGCCATCAACTGCCTGGTGGTGCCATCGCTAAAGGACGCGCAGACTCTCGTCATTCCCCAAGCCTTCGCCACGGGAAAACCGGTGATCGGATCGCGTGTCGGCGGCATTCCAGAACTCGTGGAGGACGGCGTGAACGGACTTCTCGTCGAGCCGAAAAATTACGAAGCTTTGGCCGACGCCATGTTGAAAATCGCCTCGAATCCAACCATGGCCGCCGGGCTTGGCCAAGCCGGGCTCAACTTGGCCCTCCAGGAACTGACCGCCGATCACAAAATGACCCTGCTTTTGACCTCCTACCGCCGCGCCATCAGCCGGACAAAATAACCCGAAGACAACAGTCTTTTGCCGCTCAATTTCAATTCGCCGAAAAAATCGCACGCCGGTATGGACGGGGAAAAATTCGCGGATTATCAATGATGTCATGCCCTCTTCCACCCGCTATGATTCCATGCCCTACCGTCGCTGCGGACGCAGTGGGCTGAAACTTCCGCCTGTTTCCCTCGGTCTGTGGCACAATTTCGGGGAAGGCGCCGATCCCGTCGTCGCCCGGGAAATGATCGTGCGTTCCTTCGATGCGGGGATCACGCATTTCGATTTGGCGAACAACTACGGGCCGCCGCCGGGCGGCGCGGAAACAACCCTGGGACGCATCCTGCGGGACGACCTGACGGCACACCGCGACGAACTCGTCATCTCGACCAAGGCCGGATTTGAAATGTGGGCCGGCCCCTACGGCGAATGGGGTTCGCGCAAACATGTTCTCGCCAGCCTGGATCAAAGCCTGCGCCGCCTGCAAATTGACTGCGTGGATATTTTCTACAGTCATCGCCCCGATCCGGAAACTCCGCTTGAAGAAACCATGGGGGCACTCGCCACAGCGGTAAAATCCGGCAAGGCTCTTTATGTGGGTGTATCCAATTACGATGCGCAAATGACGCAGCAGGCAGCGAAGCTTCTGCAAAACGAAGGAATTCATCTCCTAATTCACCAACCCGTTTACAATCTCCTCAATCGCAGCCCGGAAGGCGCCCTCGCCGATGCTCTTCAATCCGAAGGCATCGGCTGCATCGCCTTTAGTCCGCTGGCCCAGGGCATTCTCGCCGGGCGTTACCTGAACGGCATTCCCAACGATTCGCGCGCCGTATGCGACAGACGCTTTCTGCGCCCGAAGCACATTACGGATCAAATCCAAAACCGCACCCGGGCTCTTGCCGAAATCGCGTCCGCACGCAGCCAAACCCTCGCTCAAATGTCCATCGCGTGGCTGTTGGCCAGGCCTTTCGTCACATCCGTTCTGGCCGGCGCCAGCCGTTGGAGTCAAATCGAAGAAAACCTGGCTGCCACAAATAATACGAATTTTACAAATGCAGAGCTCGCCGCCATTGACCACGCCTGCACGCTGTAAAACGTCCCCGAAAATGCTTCAAAAAAAGACGCTGTTTTCGCCTTCTTCTTTTTTTGACTTTGCAAGCACAAACGCATCATACTCGCTCCATGGATAAGCCCCTCTCTCCCTTGCGTCGCTTTTTATCCGCCTTCGCCAACTCCCTGGAACCCATACCCGCCTGCCGGATTTATTCCGTCGGGGTGATTGTCTGGATTGCAGGAATGATCATCCTCGGTCTGCAATCCGGCGGCAACAATCTGCCCTACGTGCTGCTCGAAGGAACCGATTCGTGGCAAATGGCATTCTTGTGGGGGCTCATCGCCGCAGCCCTCGCAGCGCTGGCATATTGCATCAAGGCGAAGAAAAACCTTTTGGGGGCGCTGGCATACACCGTCATTTACGCCTCACCCTACGCCCTGTTTCTTCTCGGCGTCTGGACATTGGACGCCATTTATTACCAACACCCCGCCACGATCGAAACCACAAACATGCTGGAGCTGATTTTTGTAATTTTTTACATTATCGGCATCGTGTACATGCGCATGCGGGCGACGCGCGACAAGGACGAAGCACACATCTTTTTCATCCTCCCCACATTCACCGTCGTCATCCTGCTCCTGGGCATGACGACATTCAAACTTTTCACCTCCAACGATTACATTTACCGGGATGCGTTCCGCCTTGTCATTCGATCCGTGGAGCGCTCGCCAAATTCCACCAAGGTCGCTGGAACGCTCACATTGAACAAAGCGGGCAACTTCAAATTCTCCGCCTTCAACAATCAAATCATCATCTTCCCCGAAGACTCTCCGCAATCGCTGGCCATTCAATGGAGCAATGGCGGGAAAGAGCCCTCTCAGGAGGGTAGTTACGATTTTTCCATTAATCTTCCGAAAAGCCGGGAGGTCACACGCCAACCCATGGATCCTTTGGGAACGGCTTACGATGGGCCGGAAGCCTATTTTCAAATCAGTCTCCAGGCGGATGGAAACAATTCGCAGGCGCTGCTGCGCAGCCTCCCCATTTGGCTCAACGAGCCCATGATGCCGCAATAACCGAATGTCTCCGGACTTTGCGGAGCGCAATGTTGTTTCTTGCGGACGGACTTTTTCCATGCGATAAGTTGCCTTCTTCATTTCGGGCTGTGGCTCAGCTTGGTAGAGCGCTGCGTTCGGGACGCAGAGGCCGTGGGTTCAAATCCCACCAGCCCGACCAATCAA
>JACTMZ010000165.1 GCA_014584375.1 Verrucomicrobiota bacterium
GCGGTGACGGGGTCGAGGCTGAGGTTGAATTGGTCCTCCCACCGGAATTCAAAGCGCGCCTTGCTGATGGCGTTGTCGCGGTATTGCGCGCCGGGATGGCCTTTGGCCAAATCGGCGGCGTGGGCGGCGACTTTGTAGGCGATGACGCCGTCTTTTACGTCTTTCTTGTTCGGCAGGCCGAGGTGTTCCTTGGGCGTGACGTAGCACAACATCGCGCAGCCATACCAGCCGATCATCGCCGCGCCGATGCCGCTGGTGATGTGGTCGTAGCCGGGCGCGATGTCGGTGGTGAGCGGGCCGAGGGTGTAGAACGGCGCTTCGCCGCACCACTCGAGCTGCTTGGCCATGTTTTCCTCGATCATGTGCATGGGCACGTGGCCCGGGCCTTCGTTCATGACTTGCACGCCTTTGGCCCAGGCGCGTTTGGTGAGTTCGCCCTGCACGTCGAGTTCGCCGAACTGCGCCTGGTCGTTGGCGTCGGCAATCGAGCCGGGACGCAGGCCGTCGCCGATGGAAAAGCTGACGTCGTAGGCGGCCATGATGTCGCAGATGTCATCCCAGTGGGTGTAGAGGAAATTTTCCTTGTGATGCGCGAGGCACCATTTGGCCAGGATGCTGCCGCCGCGCGAGACAATGCCCGTCATGCGCGAGGCGGTGAGCGGAACAAAGCGCAGCAGGACGCCGGCGTGGATGGTGAAGTAGTCCACGCCCTGCTCGGCTTGTTCGATGAGGGTGTCGCGATAAATTTCCCAAGTTAGTTCCTCGGGTCGTCCATTGACTTTTTCGAGTGCCTGATAAATGGGGACGGTTCCAATGGGGACGGGGGAGTTACGCAGAATCCATTCGCGCGTGGCGTGGATGTTTTTGCCGGTGGAGAGATCCATGACGGTGTCCGCCCCCCATTTGGTGGCCCAGCGCATTTTCTCGACTTCCTCCTCGATGCTCGACGCCACGGCGCTGTTGCCGATGTTGGCGTTGATTTTGACGAGGAAATTGCGCCCGATGATCATCGGCTCGAGTTCGGGATGATTGATGTTGGACGGGATGATGGCGCGTCCGGCGGCAACTTCGGAGCGGACGAATTCGGGAGTGATTTCGTCGGGGATTCGCTGGGGGAAGCGGGAGAAAATAGATGGAGTGAACGAGGTTGAAGGCGGGACGCCTTCAACGGCACGCGAGACGCGTGCGCTCCCCGACACCTCACGGGCGCTCCCGGATAATTGTGCGCTGCCGGCGTGTTGTTTTTGGATGTCGTTGCGCAGGATATCGGTCGAAAGATCCGCAATTTGGGATTTCAAATTGGAAAGTCCCATGTTTTCGCGGATGGCGATGAACTCCATTTCGGGTGTGATGATGCCGGCGCGGGCGTAGGCGAGTTGGGTGACTGTGTTCCCGGGTTTTGCACGCAGCGGGCGGCGGCGTGGCGCGGTGAGACCTTCGAGGCGGTAGTTGGTTTCGTCCTGACGTTTTGTGCGTGAATTCGCACGGTGATTTTCACTGAGGTAGCCGTCGTCAATCGGTTGAACCGGACGACCGTCGTATTCAATGACGTCATCCCGCTGGAGAATCCATTTTTGACGCAGGGCGGGGAGGCCTTTTTCGACATTGTGGGAAACATCGGGGTCGCCCCAAGGGCCGGAGGTGTCATAGACGCGGACGGGTTTATTTTGCTCCATGGAGCCGCTGAATGTCTTGGTGGGGGCGAGGGAAATCTCGCGCATGGGTACGCGGATGTCGGGATGCAGCGAGCCGGAGAGATAAATGCGGCGGCTGTTGGGGAGAGGTGTGTCGGATGCGGAGGATTCGGCGGCTTTGTTGGCGGAGTTCATGGTCATATTGCCGGGGAGGATGGCACGCCAAGACGATCTCCGCTCCCTGCGCCGGCATAACCCGGATCAGGTTCGAAGGGTCACCCGTCGCATGCGCGCCGGGACTCTCAGCCTTGCGGCTCCCCTGCTGGAGGGAGTTTGCGGCGGTCTGGGATGGCGGAAAAGAAAAAAGCGTCACAAGCCGACGCCTGTGACGCTTGAAACAGGGGGTGATGTTATTCCTTTGAGAATACGGAGGAAAGTGCGGGAATGTTTTTGAGAACTGCACTGACGGCGTCGTCCCCTGCGACATTTTTGGCTTCGTTCAAGAAATTGCCGACGAAGTCACCGGCTTTGTTCATTGGAATTCCGGCATTTTGCAGGACACCGAGCAGTTCTGCAGCGCCTCCGAGATTTCCTCCGAGCAAGCCGCCCGCCTTGGACAGCAAGCCGCCGAGTCCGCCACCGCCATCGCCGGAGGGAGCGGAGGTCATCAGGTCGGATGCACCGGGGAGGAGATTCACAAGGGCGGCGAATTGCGTTGAGCCACCATCGGCGGCCTTTTGTTTGATGAAGTTGAGGAGAATGCCGATGCCGGTGCGTACGGCGGCTTCGGGGAGTCCGAGATTTTGGCTGATGGTTTTGATGATTTGATCCATGACGGTCAATTGTGGCGGGTGTCTGTCATGATGAAAAGTTGTTTAAATGTGCGGGAGGAGCAGGAAGTAAGCGATGGTGAAGTAGATGATGATGCCGGTGACATCCACGAAGGTGGCGACGAACGGGGCGGAGCAGACGGCGGGATCGAGTTTGAGGCGGCGCAGGAGAAGGGGGAGCATCGAGCCGATGAGGCTTCCCCAGAGGACGACGCCGACGAGGCTGCCGCCGACGGTGAGGGCGAGCATGGCGTGTTTGGAGCCGTAATCTTTGATGCCGAGAAATTGCCAGGTCAGAATGCGAACGACACCGATTGCGGCGAGGCTGCATCCGAGGAGAAATCCGGTGAACAGCTCCTTGCAAAACACGCGCCACCAGTCCCGCAGGGCCACATCGCCGAGAGCCATGGAGCGGATGATCAGCGTGGTGGCCTGCGAGCCGGAGTTGCCGCCGCTGGAAAGAATGAGGGGAAGGAAAATGGCGAGTACGGCGGCTCTTTCGATTTCCTTCTCAAAGTAGCCCATGGCCGTCGAGGTGAACATTTCCCCGATAAATAGAACGGCGAGCCAGGGAACGCGTTTGCGGAGCATGTCAAAAACGCCGATTTTGAGATATGGGCCGTCGAGGGCTTCGACGCCGCCCAGTTTTTGGATGTCCTCGGTGGTTTCGGCCTCGGCAACATCAAGGACATCATCGGCGGTGAGTACGCCGACCAGAATGTTGTCGGAGTCCACAACGGGTAGCATGGTGAGTCCGTATTTTTTGAATGCAGCGATTGCGGTTTCCTGATCGGCGGCGGCGCGAAGTGAAAAGTTTTTATGTTCGAGGAGCGTGCTGACGGGTGTTTCGGGGGTGGCGACGGCCAGGTTGCGAAGACGGACAAAATCCAGAAGGTGTCCTTTGTCGTCCACGACGTAGAGCTGACTGACGGAGTCACGTTTGTCCTGTTGCGTGCGCAAATGGGAAAAGGTTTCAGCGACAGTCCAGTTGCGTTTGATCGAGACATATTCCGGGGTCATGCGGCGACCGATGGAATTTTTGGGATAACCGAGCAGTCGGATGGCGATATCGCGTTCGCTTGGGTTCAGGAGGGACAGAAGTTTTTTTACGGCGGCGGCGGGAAGCTCCTGAAAAAGGGCGGTGCGATCGTCCGGAGCGATGTCATTGAGGGTGTTTTCCTGATTTTTGGCGGGGAGATGTCCGAAGGTTTCAGCGGCGAGGCGGCGGGGCAGAAGGCGAAGGAGGACGGCTGCGTCGCCGGAGGGGAGGTCGCAAAGGATTTCCGCAATATCGGCCGCCGGGAAATGGAGAAGAGTTTCACGCAGCGCGTCAAAATCGCGCCGTTGGATCATTTCCGCAAATTCCGGGCCAAGGAGATTGCCGATCATGCGTTCCTTTCGGCGCCGGAACTCTCGGGCGATGTTTCAGTCGCCGTCGCCAGGGGCGGCGGCGTCATCCGCGTCGAGAATGCGCCCGAGGGCGTCATAAAAATCATCGAGCGCCTCGTCCGGCACCATGATGGTGTCGCGGCGTCCGTTGACATCCTCGGTGATTTTCAGCACGCGTCCGCGGCTGTTTTCCTTGAAATCGAGAAAGAAAATTTTTCTTCCCGACACCACTTTTTCCGATGCCAGTATTTTGTCCGGGCTGCGCGGATAGTCATCACTCATACCGATTCTTCCTTCCTTTTCGCTATCACCAATAAAAAAGCGGTTGGCGCGGCGAGCAAGGAGAAAAGATTCAGGAGCGAGGATAATCCGTGCAGTCGCATGAATTCCGGTGAGCCGGGAGTGTGCGGTTCCATGGCGGGTTGGATGATGGTTGGGATGGCCGTGAGGGTGATGATGGCGAGGGTTTGGAGGGCGAGTGCGGCGGAGTTGCGTTTGTTTTTTTGTCGGCAGAGCCAGAGGGCGACGGTGGCCAGGATGCCGAGGGCGATGGTTGTGCCGAAGTAAAAGGGAAACACGGCGATGGCGACTTCTGCGGCGCGAGGCCCGGGAAAGGCGCGAAAGAGCGGGATGGCGATGCCCAGGGTAAAGAACCAAAGGACGGCGGCCCATGTTCCGGATAGCCAGGAATAGATTTTCATGAGCGCAGTCCGACGGCTTTATCAACGCGGGACATCACGGATTCCGCGATGGCATTTGCTTTTTCCGCTCCCGCCTTGAGGATGGCATCCACGTGGCCGGGATCGGCCTCAAGTTCAGTTCGTAGTTTTCTCATGGGTTCAAAGTATTCCCAAACGGCGGAGAAAAGCCGCTTTTTAAATTCGCCATAGCCAACGCCTCCGGCACGAAATTCCCCGGCCATGGCGTCGGCTTCTTCTGCGGAGGCGAAGAGCCGGTAGAGATTATAGATGGAGGAAGTGTCGGGATTTTTGGGGTCTTCGACTGAAGCGGAGTCGGTAATCATGCCCATGATTTTCTTTCTCATGGATTTTTCAGGCTCAAAAATTTCGATCGTGTTGCCGTAGCTTTTGCTCATTTTGGCACCGTCCGTACCGGGAACAATGGCGGCGTCTTCGCGGATGGATGCCTCGGGCAGTTTAAAAACCGGGCCGTAGGTTTCATTCATTTTGGTGGCGATGTCGCGGGTGACTTCGAGGTGTTGTTTTTGATCCTTTCCGACTGGGACGATGTCGCTGTCGTAGATGAGGATGTCGGCGGCCATGAGCACGGGATAGGCGAAAAGGGCGTGATTCGGGGAGATGCCACGTGCGATTTTATCCTTGTAGGAGTGGCAGCGTTCGAGAAGTCCCATGGGGGTGACGGTGTTGAGAATCCAGGTGAGGCGGGGGATCTGGGGAATGTCGGACTGGCGGAAGAGGTGGGTTTTTTGCGGATCGAGTCCGCATGCGAGAAAGTCGAGGGCGACATTGCGGGAGTGGCGGCGAAGAGCCTCGGGGTCGCGCAGGGTGGTGAGGGCGTGAAGATCGGCGATGAAATAAAATGCCTCGCCCTGTTTTGCCAATTCGATGGCGGGGCGCATCATGCCGAGGTAGTTGCCCAGATGAAGCGCGCCCGAGGGTTGGATGCCGGAAAGGATGCGTTTCATAAAAGGGCTGGGATTCTAGCGGCGTTGGCGCAGGGGACAACTGCTATTTGCCCGAAATGGAGCGAGGCGGGGCGTAGAGGGCCGGGTTATCAGGCGTTGACCACATTGATTGGAGTGCCGGAGAGGAAGGCTTGGATAAGTGCCCTGGCAAGATCGTGCTCGTTGATGAGGGCGCCGCGGGCGGTGTTGATTAAAAAGGCGGAGGGCTTCATGCGGGCGAGAAAGCCGGCGTTGATGATGCCGCGATTCGATTCGGTGAGCTGGCAGTGAAGCGAAACAATGTCGGAGGAGGCGGCGATTTGATCGAGTGATACAAGTCCGTCCGCGCCCTCCGGATGCGAGGCGCTTGCCAGCAAAACCTCCATGCCGAAGGCGGAGGCGATATTTGCGACGCGGGCGGCGATGCGTCCGCGTCCGATGAGGCCGAGTCGAAGTCCGTGAAGTTCGGTTATTGGGGTAAGCGGTGCGCTCCATGATCCGGATTGCGACCAATGCCCGCGCGATACGGCGGCGGCGTGTTGTCCGACGTGATTGGCAAGTTCGAGGATAAGGGCGAATGTGTGCTGTGCGACGGAGTCGGAGCCGTAGGAGGGGACATTGCTTACGGGAATTCCGCGGGCGCGGGCGGCGGCTGTATCCACAATGTTGAAGCCGGTGGCCAGGACGCTGATGAAGCGAAGTTCCGGCAGCGCATCGAGGGTGGCTGCGTCGAGGGGTGTTTTGTTGGTGAGGATGATTTGTTTTCCGGCGGCTCGCGAAAGGATTTCGGAGGGCGGTGTCTGCGGGTGAATTGTGAGATTGCCGAGCGCATGGACGGCGTTCCAATCGAGGCCGTCGTCGAGCAGGCGGCCTTCGTCCAGGACGGCAATATTGGGGCGGAGTGCGGTCATGTGATCAGTAAACGTAATATTCCGGCAGCGGAAAGGCGTTGCGGATGAGATTGATTTCGGGACTTTGTCTATTCGCGGCAAGGATTTCCACGATGTCGAAGCGGAAGTAGATGTCGGGGAAATTGAGCAATTGCAGCCATGCCATCGCGCCGCGTGCGATGAGGCGCTGCTTGTCGTAGTCCACCGCGTCGGCGGGGCGTCCGCGCTCCTCCGTGGCGCGGGTTTTGACTTCGACGAAGACGAGGGTGTTTTCGGGTTTGTCGCGGCAGACGATGTCCACTTCGCCGCCGCCGGGGGCGCGAAAGTTGCGGTAGAGAATGCGAAATTTTTGACGGCGCAGAAATTGTGCGGCGATGTGTTCGCCCCATTGTCCGAAGGCAATATGGTCAGGAACGTTCGCCGACGGCTTTCGCCACGGGAGCAAACGAGCGACGATGGATGGGGCAGGGGCCATGAATTTTGAGAGCTTCGAGGTGTTGTCGGACACCGTAGCCTTTGTGTCGGGCAAATCCATACTGGGGAAATTTGGCGTCGAGCGCGAGCATGATCCGATCCCGTGTGACTTTTGCGATGATGCTTGCCGCAGCGATGCTCAGGCTTAGTCCATCGCCGCCGATGACAGCGGTGTGTTCCGTGGGCAGGCCGCGAACGGGAAGGCCGTCCACCAATGCGTGGCGCGGTTTTATGGGCAGCCCGTTCAGGGCGCGCGCCATGGCAAGGTGGGTGGCGCGAAGAATGTTCAAGCGGTCAATTTCTTCAGCACCGACTTCACTTGTTGCCCATTGAACATTTGCGGCGGCAGTGATGGCGGCGAAGAGTTTTTCCCGACGGGCTGGAGAAAGCTTTTTTGAGTCATCCAGTCCGCAGGGGGCAAAGTCCTCGGGCAGGATGACAGCCGCTGCGACGACCGGGCCGGCAAGGGGGCCGCGACCGGCTTCGTCCACGCCGGCGACAGGAAAAAGCCCGCGTGCGCATAAAGCGCGCTCGCGGGCGAAATCGCAGGCCATTGGGGCGGCCTTGGAGCTTTAAGCGGCGGTGGCGCCGGATTTTTCCTTGACCGTGGTGGCGGATTTTCCTTTGCGCGTGCGGAGATAGTTGAGGCGGGCGCGGCGAACCGAGCCCTTCTTTTCCACTTCGATTTTGGCGATGCGCGGGGAATGGATCGGGAAAACGCGTTCGGTGCCTTCGCCGTAGGAAACGCGGCGCACGGTGAAATTGGCGTTGACGCCTGTTCCCTTGCGACCGATGACGATGCCGGCGTAGATCTGAATGCGTTCCTTGTCCCCTTCGATCACGCGGGTGTGGACTTTGACTGTATCCCCCACATTGAACGCCGTAACGTCCTTCTTGAGTTGATCGGCTTCGATTTTATCCAAAATATTCATGCTGTTCGTTTCCCTTTCGCTGAAAAATGAGCCTGCCAACATATTCAAGATGCGTCCGCCCGGCAACATCTTTTCTTTTGCAAAAAAAGATATATAGACATATCATGATACATTGATGGATTGCTTAAGTATGGAAGTGAGTGATTTAATAAAAGAATGAAGAGTATTGCCACCAAAGCGGGAGACGGGGGTGAGACATCATTGTTGTTTGGGCGTCGGGTGTCTAAGGCGGATATACGGATTGAGGCCAACGGTTGTGTGGATGAGTTGAACGTACGGCTGGGGCTTGTGAAGGCGGCGCTTTCCGGGGAGGAGGCTTCGACCAAGGTGTTTATTGAGCGGGTGCAGAACAATCTTGTGAATTTGATGGGGGAGGTGGCGGTGGCGCCGGAGGATTGGGCACGGTATGAGGCTTCGGGCATGCCAAATTTTGACGCGGCGTTGCTGGGGGAATTGGACGCGCGGGTGACGCAGCTTGAGGAGGGTGGGTTTTCATTCAAGGGATGGGCCACTCCGGGAAGGACGCCGCAGGCGGCGGCCTTTGACAGTGCGCGGACGGCCTGCCGCGCGGCGGAGACCGCCCTGGTGAGAGTGCATGAGGCGGGACTGCTTAATCCAGGGCGGGCGGGGATCATTTTGGCGTCATTGAACCGGCTGTCCGACGCGCTTTGGCTTGAGGCCCGTCGGCAGGAAAGTTTGGCGGAGGCGCGGACAAGCGGGGAATAATTATGAAAACAAACGATACGGAAAAAGATTTGCGCCGGTTGATGGAAGAGCGCATTGCGATCCTTGACGGTGCAATGGGAACGGTGATTCAGCGATATAAGCTGGATGAGGCGGCGTTTCGCGGGGAGCGTTTTGCGGATTGGAAAGGCAAGGATCTCAAGGGGAACAACGAGCTGCTCCTGCTTACAAAACCGGAGGTCATTGAGGAAATTCACCGGGATTATTTTGAAGCCGGGTCGGACATTGTTGAGACGAACACATTTTCGGCGACGACGATAGGGCAGCATGATTTTTTGTATGCGAAGCATCCGGAGGGGCGGAAGGATCAGGAGTTTTTTGAGGGGGTGATCAGCGACGCCGCGTTGCGCGGCATGGTGGCCGACATGAATCATGCGGCGGTGCGTTTGGCGCGCAAGGCGGCGGACGAAGTGGCGGAGCGCACCGGGCGTCGCCGTTTTGTGGCGGGGGCGATCGGACCGATGCCGGTGACGGCCTCGCTTTCGCCGGATGTGAATGACATGGGATTTCGCGCGGTGAGTTTTGACCAGCTTCGTCGTTCCTATCGCGAGCAAATTGACGTGTTCATGGAGGCGGGCGCCGATTTGCTGTTGGTGGAGACAATTTTTGACACGCTCAATGCCAAGGCGGCACTTTTTGCGATTGCCGAGGCGTTTGAGGAGCGTGGTGAGCGTCTGCCTCTCATGATTTCGGGGACGATCACGGATCGTTCCGGGCGTACGCTTACGGGGCAGACGGTTGAGGCATTTTGGAATTCCGTCTCGCATGCGCAACCGCTGACCGTGGGTTTAAACTGCGCATTGGGGCCTGATTTAATGCGTCCGTTTGTCGAGGAGCTGGTTCGCATTGCGCCGACTTACACGTGTTTTTATCCGAACGCCGGGCTGCCTGATCCGTTGTCGCCGACGGGATTTCCGGAGACTCCGGAATCGCTTGCGCCCCAGCTTCGCGAGTGGGGTGAGGCGGGGTTTCTCAACATTGTTGGCGGTTGCTGTGGAACCACGCCGGCGCACATTCGTGCGATTGCAGCGGCGGCGCGCGATTTGCCGCCGCGAAAACTTCCGGAAGTTGAGCCGCTTCTGCGTTTGAGCGGCATGGAGGCATTCACTCAAACGCCGGAGTCCAACTTTATAAACATCGGCGAGCGGACTAATGTTGCGGGCTCTCCGAAGTTTAAAAAACTGATTCTTGCCGGTCAGTACGAAGAGGCGCTGGCGATTGCCAAACAGCAGGTGGAGAACGGGGCGCAGATCATAGACATTTGCATGGACGAGGGAATGCTTGATGGCGTGGCGGCCATGTCGCGCTTTGTAAACCTCGTCGCCGCCGAGCCGGACATTGCCAAGGTTCCGATCATGATTGACTCCTCAAAATGGGAAGTGATCGAGGCGGGGCTGAAACGTTTGCAGGGCAAGGGAATCGTGAATTCCATTTCGTTGAAGGAGGGAGAGGAAAAATTTCTCAACGAAGCGCGGTTGATTCGTCGTTACGGTGCGGCGGTTGTGGTCATGGCCTTTGATGAAAAAGGTCAGGCGGACAATTTTGAACGGCGTCAGGAAATCTGCAAACGCAGTTATGATTTGCTTGTGGAGAAGGCGGGATTTCCGCCGCAGGACATTATTTTTGATCCCAATGTTCTCACCGTGGGCACGGGCATTGAGGAGCACAACAATTACGCGGTGGATTTCATCAAGGGCGTGAAGTGGATCAAGGAAAATCTGCCGCTGGCGAAGGTGAGCGGTGGAATTTCCAACATCAGTTTCAGCTATCGCGGCAACAATGTCGTGCGGGAGGCCATGCACAGCGCCTTTCTTTATCATGCCATACGCGCGGGTCTGGACATGGGAATTGTGAACGCCGGCATGTTGGAGATTTATGAAAACATTCCCAAGGATCTTTTGGAGCATGTTGAGGATGTTTTGTTCAACCGGCGTCCGGATGCCACCGAGCGGCTGGTGACGTTTGGGGAGGAACTCAAGGCGAAGTCATCGGGGGAAACTCCCGGGGCGAAGGCGTCGGAAGAGTGGCGTTCCGGGAGTTTGGAGGAACGCATCAAGCACGCTCTTGTGCGGGGGATTGACGCCTACATCGAGGCCGACACGGAGGAGGCGCGACAAAAATATGTGCGTCCGCTTCTCGTCATTGAGGGGCCGTTGATGGACGGGATGGCCGTGGTGGGCGATCTTTTCGGAGCCGGAAAAATGTTTTTGCCGCAGGTGGTGAAGTCCGCCCGCGTCATGAAAAAGGCGGTGGCGTATCTCACGCCGTTTATGGAGGCGGAGAAGGCGGCGCTGGCGGCTGCCGGACATGCAATTCAGCCGCAGGGAAAGATTTTGCTGGCGACCGTGAAGGGGGATGTTCACGACATTGGCAAGAGCATCGTCGGCGTTGTTTTGGCCTGCAACAATTACGATGTCATTGATCTTGGCGTGATGGTTCCCTGCGACAAACTGTTACAAACCGCCCGTGATGAGAAGGTGGATGCCGTTGGGGTGAGCGGATTGATCACGCCGTCGTTGGATGAGATGGCGCATGTGGCGTCCGAGATGAAGCGTGGCGGATTTGATCTTCCGCTGTTGATTGGTGGCGCGACGACCAGCAAGGCGCACACGGCGGTGAAAATTGCGCCGCAATATGATCACGAGACGGTCTATGTTTCCGACGCATCCCGCGTGGTCGGCGTGGTGTCGCAGTTGTTTAATCCCGAGACGCGCGCGGCATTCGCCGAGAAAACGGCGGCGGAATTTGAGGATTTGCGCATCGCCCATGCGGCCAAGCGAAAGACCGTCCGCATGTTTGACATAGCGGAGGCGCGGGCGCACCGGTTTGCGACGGACTGGGCGACGGCGACGATTGACCGGCCTGAATTTCTGGGCGTCAAAGTGTTTGATGATTTTCCATTGGAGGAGTTGTTGGACTATGTGGATTGGTCTCCATTTTTTCACGCATGGGAATTGCGCGGACGTTTTCCATCCATTCTCAAGGACGAGGTGATTGGCGCGCAGGCACGTGAACTTTATGACGATGCGCGGGCCCTGCTGGAGAGGGCGCTTGCGGAGAAATGGCTTACGGCGCGCGGCGTTTGCACACTATGGCCTGCGAATTCGGTCGGGGATGACATCGAGGTGTATGCCGACGAGGAGCGATCCCGCGTGCTGGGGGTTTTTCACACTTTGCGGCAGCAGCAGCAAAAATCCTCCGGTGCTCCGAATTTCGCCTTGTCCGACTATGTCGCGCCGCGTGAGAGCGGACGTCTGGATTACATTGGCGGATTCACCGTTACCGCCGGGCACGGGCTTGATGAGCGGGTCAAAGCCTTCAAGGCCGCCCATGATGATTACAGCGCCCTGTTGCTCAAGGCCATTGGTGACCGTTTTGCCGAGGCCTTTGCTGAGCGGATGCACAAGGAGGTGCGCGATTTGTGGGGATTTGGAAAGACTGAGAACCTCACCAACGAGGATTACATTCGGGAGCGTTATCGCGGGATTCGTCCTGCGCCGGGCTATCCCGCGCAGCCCGATCACACCGAAAAGTGGCTGCTTTTTGAACTGCTGGAGAGCACGAAACGCACGGGCGTCATTCTCACCGAAGGCCTCGCCATGTGGCCGGCCAGCTCGGTGAGCGGACTGTATTTTGCCCATCCGGAGTCCAAATATTTCGCCGTCGGAAAAATTCTGCGCGATCAGGTTGAAGACTATGCAAAGCGCAAGGGAATGACCGTCGCCGAGGTGGAAAAATGGCTTGGGCCGTATCTGAATTACGAACCGGGCGAGTGAGGAGCCGTCGTTGTCGGAATGTCCGCGCCTTATTGGCGGGCTGAAAGTCGGCGGAGAAAGACCGTGGCGACGAGAGCGGCAAAGGTTGCGACGAGGCAGGCCCGGGAAAAAAGGTCGCCGTATCGCATGTAGAAAGTTTCCGGCGGATGGACGGGTGCCTCCACTTCGGCGAACAACACGCCTTCGGCGAAGGTGTCGCCTTCGGGTGATTGCAGGGTTTGGCGGACGCGACCGAAGCGGTCAATGGCGCAGGTGATCCCGGTGTTTGCGGCCCGAATCATGGGACGGCGTGTTTCGGCGCATCGAAAGACGGCGTGGGCGGCGTGCTGACGTGATCCGGCGCTGCGTTTAAACCATCCGTCGTTGGTGATGTTGACAAACATTTGTGCTCCGGCGAGGGCGGCCTTGCGTGCGAGACCGCCCAGGGTGTCCTCGAAGCAGATCAGAGATGCGATGGCGATGTTTGGGGCGGAAAGCTGGAAAATGACAGGGCCTTGACCGGCGTCAAAGTCGGCGGGAACCAAGTCGCCGACCAAAATGGCGAAGAGGGGAAAGCTTTCGCGAAAGGGGATGTACTCGCCGAACATGACGAGGTGTGTTTTGGGATAAACCTGCGGTTCGGTGTCGGATTTTGTGAGGAGGATGGCAGCGTTGTAATCGGCTTCGTGACTGAGAATGAGACTTCCGAAAAGAAGGGAAAAATCACCGTGCGCCATTTGTGATTTTACAAAATGATTGGTGATGGAATCTTCAAAAAATCCCCTGGGTGTGGCGGCTTCCGGCCACACGATGAGATC
>JACTMZ010000152.1 GCA_014584375.1 Verrucomicrobiota bacterium
ATGTCTGTTTTTCGGTTGGCGAGGTAGAATAGTACCGGGACGGCCATGCGGCTGAGGAGCAGGGAGGCGATTTCTCCGGCCATCAGCGAAATGGCCAGTCCTTGAAAAATCGGGTCAAAAAGAATCACCGCCGCCCCGACCACCACGGCCATGGCGGTGAGCAACATCGGGCGAAAACGCACCGCTCCGGCGTCAATCACTGCCTGGTCGAGCGGCATTCCCTGGGAGCGCCGCAATTGAATGAAATCCACGAGAATGATGGAATTGCGCACGACAATGCCCGCGCCCGCCATAAATCCGATCATCGAGGGCGCGCTGAAAAATGCCCCCATCAATCCATGGGCCGGGAGGATGCCGACCAGCGAAAACGGAATGGCGGCCATCACCACCAGGGGAGTCAAAAAGGATCCAAACCAACCGACCATGAGCAGATAAATGAGGATGAGCACCGCCGCAAAGGCCAGGCCCAGATCGCGGAAAACCTCGATGGTGATGTGCCATTCGCCATCCCATTTGAGCGCAGGGGTGAAATCGGTGAAGGGCATGGTGGCGTTGTGAATTTGTATCGCGCCGGGCGCGCCGCCGAAGGCGGATGCGTTTAATTCGGCGATCCGCTTGTTCATTTCCAGGATGGCATAAACCGGGCTTTCAATTTCACCGGCCACATCGGCCAGGACATAGACGGCGGGCATGAGGTTTTTGTGGTAAATGCTTTTGTCCTCAATGCTCCGCTCCACCCGCACCAGCTCGCGCAGGGGAACCAGCGGCGATCCGCCCGCCGCTCCCGGCTCCGGCAGGGCGTTGGCGTCGCCTGAACGCACCCGCAGTGACAGCAGTTGTTCGGGAGAGGTCTTGTCGCGATTGGGCAGTTGGAGAAAGACGTTCACGTCCTCCTTTTCGCGCGGCATGTGAATCAAATCCACCGACTGCCCCTTGGATGCAATGGCCAGGGTGCGCGCAATGGTGTCGGCGCTGATGCCGTTGAGTGCGGCCTTTTCCTTGTCCACGACAAAACGCGCCTTCGGCTGATCGGACTCCACATACCAATCCACATCCACAACGCCGGGGGTTTCTTCGAAGATTTTTTTGATCTCCCCCGCCAGTTTGAGGCGTGAAGATTCGTCGGGACCGTAAATTTCAGCCACGAGCGTCTGCAACACCGGAGGCCCCGGCGGCACCTCGGCCACCGCCAGCCGCGCGCCATGCCGTTTGGCGATTTCCGCAAGGCGCGGACGCACCCGCTTGGCGATGTCATGGCTCTGCGCCTTGCGGTCATGGGCGGACAGCAGGTTGACTTGCAAATCCGCTGAGGACGGACCGGAGCGCATGAAATAGTGGCGCACCAGGCCGTTGAAGTTGAAGGGCGAGGCGACGCCTGCGTAAATTTGCACATCCCGCACCTCGGGCTCGGGCAGCAGCGCATCGGCCATCTCGCGTGCCACCGCCGTGGTTTGCTCCAGCGAACTGCCTTCAGGCATGTTGAGAATGACCTGAAATTCGCTTTTGTTGTCAAACGGCAGCATTTTGACCTTCACAAAACCGAGGGGCACGAGGGCAAAGCAGGCCAGAAGCAGCGCCACGATGCCGCCCAGAAAACTCCAGCGCCATTTTGGATCGTGAATGAGATGCCCCATCCATTGACGATAAAGAAGGGTCATTTTTCCCTCTTTCTCGCCATGTGAACGCAATCCCTTTGCCTCACCGGCCAACATGCGGCGAGCCGCCCAGGGAGTGACGATGAAGGCGATGAGCAGTGACCAAAACATCGCTGCGCTGGCGCCGATGGGGATGGGGCGCATGTACGGCCCCATGAGACCGCTCACAAATGCCATCGGCAAAATTGCCGCAATGACGGCCAGGGTCGCCAAAATCGTCGGATTGCCGACCTCCGCCACCGCCTCAATCGCCACCTGACTCAAATTGCGTCCGCGTTGCTCCGGCAAGCGGTAGTGACGAACAATGTTTTCCACTACGACAATGGCGTCATCCACCAGAATGCCGATGGAAAAGATGAGCGCAAACAGCGTGATGCGATTCAGTGTGTAGCCGTAAAGATAGAAAACCAGCAGCGTCAGAGCCAGCGTCGTGGGAATGGCAATCGCAACGACAATGGACTCGCGCCAGCCCAGCACGAACAGGACGAGCAGGGAAACGCTGACGACCGCAATGGCCATGTGAAAAAGCAGCTCGTTGGATTTTTCCGAAGCCGTCGCCCCATAGTCGCGCGTCACCGTGATTTCCACATCAGACGGCAAAATGCGTCCGCGCACTTCTGCCGTCTTGCGCATCACCGCATGAACCGTGTCCACCGCATTGGCGCCGGGCTGCTTGGCGACGCTCAGCGTCACCGCCGGCTCAATCCCGTGCCCCTCGGCGGCTTGAAACACATGGGCGGTCGGTTCCTCGGGGCCGTCAATGATCTCCGCCACGTCGCGTAGATAAACCGGACGTCCCTCGTAAACGCCCACCACCACCTGCGCCGCCTCGGCCGCGCTGGTGATGAAGCCGCCGGATTCGATCAAGATCGCCTGATTCTCCGAGGTGATGGCTCCGGCGCGCGTCTGCCGGTCGCTTTGTTGAAGCATGGGCACAATGCCCGCCGCCGTGACACCGCGCGAGGCCATGCGAACCGGATCGAGTTCCACGCGCACCTGCCGACGCAGGCCGCCAATAAGCGTCGTTTCCGCCACGAGCGGGATTTGTTTGATGGCGTCCTGCAATTCCGCCGCCATGCGACGCAGTTCCATGGGGTTCTGTTGCGCGCTGTGCAGGGTGAGCGCCAAAATCGGAACGTCGTCAATCGTGCGTGGCTTGATGAGCGGGGCGCTGACGCCATGCGGAATGCGGTCAAAATTTGTCTGCAGCTTCTGGTTGAGCTTGACCAGGCTGTTTTCCAAATTGGAACCGACTTTGAATCGTACGATGACGAGGCTCTCCCCCGGTCGTGATGTGGAATAAACGTATTCCACGCCCGGAATTTCCCAGAGCAATTGCTCCATCGGACGCGTCACGCGCTCGGCCACCTCCCGCGCTCCGGCTCCCGGCATGGAAACCATCACGTCAATCATCGGCACTTGAATTTGAGGTTCCTCCTCACGCGGGAGCAGGATCACGGCGGCCAGTCCCAGCAAAACGGAGGTGATGATGAGCAGCGGCGTCAGTTTGCTGTCCACAAACATCCGCGCGATGCGCCCGGCCATTCCCTCATGCGCCGATCCGTCGGCGTGCGCGTCCGGCCTGCTCATTTCCCGCCCTCCACAGCCATGCTGTCGGTCAGCAAATGTGCGTCATGTGCCACGATGGTTTCCCCTCCGGAAAGTCCGCTGAGGATTTCAATTTGACCGCCGATTTTTCGACCGGATTTCACCACGCGAAGCCGTGCGACACCGCCGTCCACCACAAACACACTCTCAATCTGCCCGCGCCGCACCAGGGCGTCTGCTGGAACAAGAACCGCCGGACGCTCCCGCACCGGAACGCGCACGCGACCAAATTGCCCGGCGCGAAGTTTGTCCGCCGACGGCAGGTCGAGTTTGATGGAAAATGTCCGGCTTCCCGCCGAAGCCGACGGCGCAATTTCCGATACTTTTCCAATCAGCTCCGCGTTGGCCGCACCCACCCGTACGGGCAGCTCCGCCCCCAGCGTCAGGCGATCAATGAGAGCCTCGGGAATTTCCGCCTCGAAGCGCAGGAGGGAGGAGTTTTCCATCTCCAACAGCGGCTTGCCCGGCGTGGCCAGATCGCCCACTTCCACCAGCTTTCGCGTGATCACACCCTCAAATGGCGCCGTGACAACGGTGTATTGCAGCATCGTTTTGGCTTCCATCGCGGCAGCGTCGGATAAAAGTCGCCGCGCGTTGGCGGCGTCGTATTCCTGCCGCGTGGAGGAGCCGCTCTTCAGCAGTTTTTCAATGCGCGCAAAATCCTTCTGCGCCTGATCCTGTGCCGCCAGGGCGGAATCCAGACGCGCCCGAATTTCCCGCGCGTCAATCGTCACCAGCGCGTCGCCCGCCGCCACCTTCGTGCCGGGTGCGACTTTGACGGCATCCACCACGCCCGTGATTTTCGCCGACAGCACCGCGCGCTGGGCCGCCTCCACATTGCCCACCGCCTCCTCCTCGTCCCACAGCGGACGCGATTCGGCGGAAATCAGTTCGACTTTTTTTGCCGGTGCGGTCGGGCCGGACGTCTCCGGCCTTTTTCCGCATCCGGAAATCAATGGCAAAAGAAATGAAACCAATGTTAGGAGATACGCTCTTGCAATCATGACGCCGTTATAATATTACCGTTTGGTAATAAAAGAAAGCAAAATTGTGTCCGCTCCGTCCCTGCTTCAATTAAAACGCCTGGCCTCGCTGTTTTCCGTTCTTGGTGATCCGGCCCGGCTGCGTATTTTGCACTGTCTGCGCGAGGGGCCGCGCAGCGTTGGGGAAATTCACCGCGTTTGCCGCCTCAAGCAGGCCAACACATCCAAGCATCTCCGCGTTCTGCGCGAGGTCCGCGTTGTTTCCCCGCGCCGGAGCGGCACAACCGTTCGTTACGAAATCAGCGAGCCGCTTGTCCTTGAACTTTGCGATTTGGTTTGCGGTGCGGCCCTGTTCACGCCGTCGCCGCACCGGCTTCCATCGTCTCGGGAGAAGCGTGAATCAGCCCCGCCTCCATGTCGTAAATATCCCCGCAAACCGGGGGCCATCCCGGAATAAGAGGGGTGTTTGCGAATGCGTTTTACATCGTTCATTAAAACCTGCCTTGCGGGTGGTGGGCGCGTCGCCTTTAACCAATGGAGGAGCATTAGCTGTGTCAGATTGTCGCATGTGTCACACTTTCTTTTGAAAATGTGACAACATGTCTCATTATCGGTTCTGTAAAAATTTTGGCATATTTAATTTTAATCTGCTATGAATAAGATATTTGCAAAATATTTTTCCAACTTGGCATGATTCCTGCTTCTTTAAAGGGCTCAAACATCTTTTTTTATGAGCAAAATTCTTGGTATTGATCTTGGAACAACCAACTCCTGCATGTCCGTCATGGAAGGCGGCGAACCCGCCGTGTTGGAAAACAGTGAGGGAGCGCGCACGACACCTTCGGTTGTCGCCTTTGCAAAAAATGGCGAACGCCTTGTGGGGCAGGCCGCAAAACGTCAGGCGGTCACCAACCCGACCAACACTGTCTTCTCCGTCAAGCGCTTTATGGGACGCAAGTTTGACGAACTAAACGAGGGCGATCGGCGCGTGCCTTACAAGTTGGTGAAGGCTTCCAATGGCGATGTTCACATTGAACTGGAGGTCAATGGACAAAAGAAAACATTCTCTCCGCCGGAAATTTCCGCGATGATTTTGGCCAAGCTCAAATCCGATGCGGAAGCCAAGCTCGGCGAGAAAATCACCAAGGCGGTGATCACCGTTCCTGCGTATTTTAATGACTCGCAGCGCAACGCCACCAAGGACGCCGGGAAAATCGCGGGCCTCGAAGTTTTGCGCATCATCAACGAACCCACGGCCGCCTCGCTGGCTTACGGGCTCGATAAAAAGAAGGATGAAAAAATCGCCGTCTATGACCTCGGCGGCGGCACGTTCGACATTTCCGCCCTCGAAATCGGCGACGGCGTTTTTGAAGTCAAGGCCACCAATGGCGACACGCACCTCGGTGGTGATGACTGGGATCACAAAATCATGGACTGGATCATCGGGGAGTTCAAATCCGACACCGGAATTGACCTGTCCAAACAGCCCGACGCCGTTCAGCGCATCAAGGAAGAGGCCGAAAAGGCGAAAATCGCCCTCTCGTCCGCCCAGGAATACGAAATCAATCTGCCCTTCGTTACGGCGGATGCCAGCGGCCCGAAGCATATTCAGAAAAAGCTGACCCGTTCAAAACTGGAGCAGCTTACCGATGATCTTTTTGCCCGCACCATCAAGCCGGTTGAGGCGTGTTTGAATGACGCCAAGCTGAGCAAAAGCGACATTCAGGAGCTGGTTCTTGTTGGCGGCATGACCCGCATGCCCAAGGTTGTCGAAACGGCCAAGAATCTCATCGGACGCGATCCGCATCGCGGCGTCAATCCCGACGAAGTCGTGGCCATTGGTGCCGCCATTCAGGGCGGTGTGCTCAAGGGTGACGTGAAGGATGTCCTTTTGTTGGACGTCACGCCGCTCACCCTCGCCATCGAAACGGCGGGTGGCATTGCCACGCCGATGATCGAGCGCAACACCACGATCCCGACCAAAAAGTCGCAGACATTTTCCACCTACAGCGACAATCAGCCGGGTGTGGAAATCAAGGTGCTCCAGGGCGAACGCAAGCTGTCCAAGGACAACAAGCAGCTGGGCGTTTTTCATCTCGATGGAATCCCGCCCGCGCCGCGCGGTGTGCCGCAAATTGAAGTCACGTTCGATATTGACGCCAACGGCATCCTCAACGTTTCGGCGAAGGATCTCGGTTCCGGCAAGGAGCAAAAAATCTCCATCACGGGATCCAGTGGCCTGAGCAAGGACGAGGTGGAAAAGATGCGCAAGGATGCCGAGTTGCATGAGGCGGAGGACGCCAAAGCCAAGGAATCCGTCGAGGCGCGCAACAATGCCGACTCCGTTGCCTATCAATGCGAAAAACAACTCAAGGATCTCGGTGATAAAATCCCGGGAAACCTCAAGAAGGATGTCGAGGATCTCATCGCCAAGGTGCGTGAAACACTCAAGGGCTCCGATACGGATGCCATCAAATCCGCCGCCGACGCCCTGCAGGCGAAGTTTCAGGAGGTCAGCGCCGAACTCTATAAGCAGGCTTCGGCACAGCAGGCTCCGCCGCAGCCGGAAACCGGCGGCAATCCGGAGACGTCCGGCGGCGAAAGCGCCCCCAAGGAGGGCGATGTCGTGGACGCCGAGTTCGAAATGGTGGACGAGGACAAAAAGAAATAATTGACCCGAAAATTTGAAACTGCACGGGCGGACGAGTGTTTGCGCGTGCTTTCAACATCAACCAACAAACCAAATACGGAGGTAACACCACAACATGGCAGCTAAAGTAAAGCCTCTCGGAGATCGCGTGCTGGTGCAGGCGCTTGACGAGAAGGAAACCATCAAGGGCGGAATCATCATTCCCGATACCGCCAAGGAAAAGCCCCAGGAGGGCAAAATCATCGCCGTCGGAACTGGAAAAACCGATGACAATGGCAAGAAAATCGAATTCACCGTGAAAGTCGGTGACAAGGTTCTCTTCTCTAAATACGGCGGCACCGAAATCAAGGTGGACGATCAGTCCTATCTTATCATGCGCGAGGACGACATCCTCGGCGTGCTCGAATAACTCAACGCTTAAAAAATCTTAGAATTAAAAACTATGGCAGCTAAACAACTGGAATTTGACGAAGCCGCGCGGCAGCACTTGCTCCGCGGTGTCGAAAAACTCGCCAAGGCCGTCAAGGCCACGCTCGGACCTGCGGGACGCAATGTCATTCTCGACAAGAAATTCGGCAGGACCGTCGCCAAGGAGATCGAACTTGAGAATCCCTATGAAAACATGGGCGCCCAGCTCGTTCGCGAAGTCGCGTCAAAAACGTCCGACATCGCCGGCGATGGTACCACCACAGCCACGGTGCTGGCGGAGTCCATCTATCGCGAAGGACTCAAAAACGTAACCGCCGGAGCTGTTCCGACATCCTTGCAGCGCGGCATCAACAAGGCTGTTGAGGCCATTGTCGCCGAACTCGGCAAGATCTCCAAGAAGGTCTCTGACAGCAGCGAAATTGCGCAGGTCGCCACCGTCTCGGCCAACTGGGACACCAAGGTCGGTGAAATCATCGCCGATGCCATGGACAAGGTTGGCAAGGATGGAACGATTACGGTCGAGGAGGCCAAATCCATCGAAACCACTCTCGACGTCGTCGAGGGCATGCAGTTCGACAAGGGCTATCTCTCGCCTTACTTCGCAACCAACATGGAGGCGATGGAAGCTTCGTTGGAGAACGCCTACATCCTCATCCACGAAAAGAAAATCAGCAGCCTCAAGGATCTCCTGCCGCTGCTCGAAAAAGTGGCCAAAGGCGGACGTCCGCTCCTCATCATTGCCGAGGACGTGGAAGGCGAAGCCCTGGCAACTCTCGTGGTCAACAAACTTCGCGGAACCCTGCAGGTTTGCGCCGTCAAGGCCCCCGGCTTTGGCGACCGCCGCAAGGCCATGCTCGAAGACATTGCCGTTCTTACCGGCGGACGTTGCATCACCGAAGATCTCGGCATCAAGCTGGAGAACATCACCCTCGATGACCTCGGCAAAGCCAAGCGCGTTGTCGTGGAGAAGGAAGCCACAACGATTGTGGAAGGCGAAGGCAAGAGCAAGGACATCCAGGGCCGTGTCGCCCAGATTCGCCGTCAGATCGAGGAAACCACCTCGGACTACGATCGCGAGAAGCTCCAGGAACGCCTGGCCAAGCTCGCGGGCGGTGTTGCCGTCATCAATGTCGGCGCTGCGACCGAAACGGAAATGAAGGAAAAGAAGGCCCGCGTCGAAGACGCCCTCCACGCCACCCGTGCGGCGGTTGAGGAAGGCATTGTCCCCGGCGGCGGCGTCGCTCTGATCCGCGCTCAAAAGGCGCTCGGAAGCCTCAAGCTCGAAGGCGACGAAGCCATCGGCGCTCAAATCGTCAACCGTGCCATTGAGCAGCCGCTCCGCACCCTCGCCGACAACGCGGGGCAGGAAGGCGCGCTCATCGTGCAGGAAGTCAAAAAGGGCAAGGGCAACGAAGGCTACAACGTTGCCACCGGCAAATACGAGGATCTCGTCAAGGCCGGTGTAGTGGACCCGACCAAGGTCACCCGCAGCGCCCTGCAAAATGCTGCATCCATCAGCGGTCTGCTCCTGACGACCGAGGCTCTCATCACCGAGATCCCCGAGAAGGAAAAGGCACCCGCCATGCCTCCGGGCGGCGGTATGGGCGGCATGGACTACTAAGTCCGGCAACAGCCTGAATGATCACACCGGGGCGGCCGCAAGGTCGCCCCGGTTTTTTTTATCCGTCAGCCCTTTCGCCCCCCCAATTTTTAATACGCAAAGGAAATTCCGACGCTGACCCAGGTTTCATCACCCTGCTCAATTTCCTCCAATGCCCGCAATGCCACGCTGTAATTGATGCCGCTGAAAATGCGGATGGCATTGTTGATTTTCCAGGAAACCTCCACGCCGGTTTGGACATTGTTCCATCCGTAATAATCCTGCGTGTTGTATCCAAAGTTGATCCCGAGCAGGGCGTAGGGCTTTACAAAAAGCGAATCCTTCCAAAACGGCACGTTGCCATCCAGCCGCAGCTCTGTAAATGCACCGGGCGCACTGTTTAAATTCCAAACAAAAACGGCATTGGGCGTCACGTAGGGAATGCGCCGGGTTCCCAGAACAAAAAAGATTTCATTTGCGGATGTCGTATGCACGTGTTCGTCATGCTCCTCCTCCGCATCGTGACCGTCCTCCACGAGGCCCGGGATATACCAGAAATTGTAACCCGGCATAAAAAACACCGTTCCCAAATCAAAATTACGGGCAACCGTGAAATTCCATTCCTGATAATTATTATCAATTCCAAACCCCGACCAAACGCTGAAAATCCATTCCTTGATTCCTGCGGACATCTCCGTAATCCAGGCGCTGCCGTTGCCGGTTTCATTGACTCCATAATGAACATGCCGACTTTCCCAGCCCGTTTCCAAGGACACCTCCCATGATCGGCTGGAAAAATCGTGATGCTCCGCCGTTTCATGCCCCTCCGGCCCGTGGGCAATCGCGGAATGAACAAGAACACAAAATGGAAACAAGGCGAGTAAACGGCAAAACGGCTTCATGACGCAAATATGATAATCGAATATCAAAATTATTTGATAGAAAATTTTTATCGTGGTGGCGGAGTCGAATTGACTCAAAAAAATGTTCCCGGCGGCAGGGAGGATATAGAATTGTTTGGGTTTTGTATCAATGGGAAAAAACGCTTTGAGAACTGAGTTTTTTGGAATTATTGTTCTCACAATTTTGATGCGTTTGTCCTGACGGCACTGTTTGAACACTTGGCCCAAGCACTGCATTGTGCTTCACACCCCGCGATGCAAGCTCACCGAGCAGAAACGATCATTTCGGACGACGGAGTTCTTACGCTTCACGGCCTCCCTTTTCGACGCGGCGAATCCGTTGAGGTGATCGTTTTGCCATTTGTCATGCACACCACGGCGACTTCACGTTATCCGTTGCGCGGCACACCAATCTCATTCTACTCTCCCACTGAGCCGGTGGCAGAATCTGAATGGGAGGCTGCCAAGTGATCGTTATAGACACTCACATTTCTTTGCGGCTGCGCGAGGCCATTTTGACTTCGCTGGGATCTGCTCCCAGCTTGATTAAGTTTCGCCTTCGTGTGCGGGGTTTGAGTTCGGCTTGGGCTCCACCCATTGGAGGGCTTTTAGCAAAAAGACGCTTTCTCCAAAGCCTTGCTGCAAGTCTGTGTTTCGTGCTTTTAAAAGTTAAATTCTAAGCATAAGCAACAAGGCGATTTACGTGTGTGGGATGATCATGTTTAATTTTGCGCATTGATGCCTCAAGCTTTTGACATACCTTCCGACACAAAATGGTCGGATGCGCTTCGGCGTCTTCTTGCTGCGGCTGATGGTCGTCCGATGCGGGTGCGTGAGATGATGGATGTTCTTCAGGAGCGGAGTTTGCCGGTGATGATTGCGTTGCTTTGTCTGCCTTTTCTTTCCCCCGTGACCATTCCCGGGCTTTCCCTGCCGTTCGGTCTGGCCATCGCGCTATGCGGGGTGCGCATGGGATTGGGGCTCAAGCCCTGGCTGCCCAGGGTGATTCTTGACAGGCAGATTTCCTATCAGTTTCTGGAAAAAATGATTCGTGCCGGCTGTAAAATTCACGAGCGATTGGAAAAGGTGGTGCGCCCCCGTTTTTCCTTTTTGCTCACAGGTCCGGGCATGGGCATGGTTATGGGAATTTCCATCGCTGCCGCCGGATTGGTTCTCAGCCTGCCAATTCCTCCGCCGTTCATTCTCACCAACACAATCCCCGGATTTGCCGTTGTGTTTTTTGCTTTGGGACTGATGGAACGCGACGGCGTGCTAATTTTTATCGGACATCTTCTGGCCATTGTGTCCGTGGTCTATGTGGTTCTGATCGGATTGCTCGGGAAGCATCTGCTGGATTTTTTCGGAGGATGATTTTCCTGGGTTATCCTGAAAATGAGGAAACCCGTTCCGCCAGCAGGCGGAACGGGTTTCCCTTTTCTTCAGCGGGGGGGAAATCCGTCAAAGTCGGCCCTTGAGATCCTTGCCTGTCGTGAACTTCACGGCTTTTGAGGCTTTGATCTTGATGGGCTTTTTGGTCTGGGGATTGATGCCTGTACGGGCCTTGCGGGTGACAACTTTAAAAGTTCCGAATCCGACGAGTTGGACAATTTTGCTTTTTTTGATGTGGGCCTTCAGGCTGTCAATCACGGCGTTAACGGCGCGTTCGGCGTCCGCTTTGGTGCCGCCGAGTGATTTTTGAACGGATTCGATGATGTGAACTTTATTGCTCATGATTTTTTATTGGGGTGTTGGGCGCTTGTTTGTTGTCCAAAAGACACACGGCTTTTCCCGTATATGGCGGACGGTGTCAAATGATATTCGTCGCGCGGTGTGCGGATTTTGATTTGACACGCGCTGCGGGCGGATTCCACTCAAGCACATGCAGCGCCCCACATTCGGTTCGCAGGAAAAGTTTATTGAAACGATCACGCGGAATATTCGCGTAAAACCCCGCGTGGCTTCCGATGCTTACATTGCGCCGGACGCCACGGTTGTCGCCAATGTGGAAATTGGCGAAGAGGCCAGTGTGTGGCACCGCACCGTGTTGCGCGGGGATGTTGCTCATATCGTGATCGGCCCGCAGTCCAATGTGCAGGATGGCGCCGTGGTGCATGTGGCCGACGAACGCCCGGCTCTGCTCGGGCGTCTTGTCACCGTTGGGCACGGGGCGATTGTTCACGCCTGTGAGATTGAGGACGAGGTGCTGGTGGGAATGGGGGCGATTGTTCTTGATGGGGCGCGCGTGGGCGCACGTTCGATTATTGGCGCCAATGCCACCGTCAGACAGGACATGGAAATACCACCGGGATCGCTCGTGCTCGGTACTCCCGCAAGGATCGTGCGAACGCTATCCGAGGCCGAGCAGGAGGGAATTAAAATCTGGGCGCTGCGTTACGTGCGACTTTCGCGCGAATATCTCGCCGCCGCTGCGGAACAAATCACGGCGGACGAGGGGCGGCGTTGAGCAGAGTCATGGAGCCCGGTGTGAATGCGGGAGGCATCCCAAGGGAGGCGATGTTAAGCCGAAGATGAGTCAGTTTTTATTTTTGCTGCAGATTGTTGCTCCGATTTTTGCGACGATGGGGATTGGGTATGGATTGCGGCGAGTGCGGGTTCTGACATCCGAGGCGGATCGTTCGTTGACCCGGCTGGTGATCACGGCTTTGGCGCCGGCTCTTATTTTTGACGTTATATTGGGCAATGAGGCTCTCAAGCGTCCGGAGAACTGGCTGCTTCCTCCGTTGCTGGGCTTTGCCTCGGTGCTGCTCGGCATAGCCTGCGCGCATTTGGGCGCGTGTGTGTTTCGAATAAGGGAAGGAGTGCCGCGACGGACATTTGTTTTCACGGCCTCGCTGCAAAATTACAGCTACATTCCGCTGCCGGTTTGTGCAGCGTTGTTTCCCGGGGAAACAATGGGGATTTTGTTTGCGTTCTGCCTGGGTGTGGAGGCCGCCTTTTGGAGTGTCGCTTTATGGCGGCTGACCGGCGGTGGTCTGTCGCGCCATTGGCGGCGGATGCTCAATCCGCCAATGGCGGCCATTTTGCTGGCGTTGATTCTCAACGGATTTTCCGCCGGGGAGTGGCTTCCGCCTGTTGCTGGGACGGTCATTCATTCCCTGGGAGCCTGTGCCATTCCGCTGGCCCTGCTGCTCAGCGGAGCACTCGTTGCGGATCATTTGAATTTTGGCGCACTGCGTCATGGTCGGCGTCATATTTTTGCGGCGGTGGCGGTACGTATTTTGTTGGTTCCCGTGCTGATCTTGGTTGCGGCCTGGCTTTTGCCGTTTAATGAAAAACTCAAAGCCGTCCTCGTAATGGAGGCCGCCATGCCCGCTTCGATTTTTTCCCTGGTGGTTGTCGTCGCTTATGGCGGCGACATTCGCACCGGCATTCAGGTTGTACTGGGAACTTCGCTTGTCGGCCTCGTCAGCATTCCCCTCTGGCTGGGTGTCGGATTGCGGTGGATTTTGCATTGATGCGGTGAAGGGGGGCGTCGCTTGACGGGCGGGATAGGGTGTGCCATGGAAAAAATACGGGTGGAACGTCCCCAGCCGATGAAGAGCGAGTGGGCTGTGGTGCGTGGATCGGCGATTCACGGACGGGGAATGTTTGCGGTGAAGGAAATTCCACGCGGAACGCGTGTGATTGAATATGTCGGCGAGCGCATCAGCAAGGCCGAGGGATGGCGGCGGGAGACATTGCGTCAAAGACGGGCCAAAAGCGGAGGTGACGGCGGAATTTTTATTTTTGAGCTGAATCAAAAAACGGATCTTGATGGTGGCGTTTCGTGGAATACGGCGCGTTTCATCAATCACTCCTGCCGACCCAATTGTGAATCGCGGATTGTGCGCGGTCGGGTGTGGATTGTGGCCCTGCGTAAGATTCTTCCCGGCGAGGAGCTGTCTTATGACTACTGCTACGATTACGAGCATCACCACGAGCATCCGTGCCGGTGTGCGGCGCCGGATTGCGTCGGGTTCATCGTTAAGTCCTCGCAGCGCTGGCGCGTGCGTCGGGCCTTGGGAGCGAAGGTGCGCTCCTGATTATTTCTTTTCCGACAGCGCAGCTTCGATGGCCTGTTCCAAGCGACCGCGCGGGGCGGGATCGGCGAGTTTTCCCTCGCGGTCGAGAAGCCACATGGTGGGGACGGACTGAATTTGGAAT
>JACTMZ010000144.1 GCA_014584375.1 Verrucomicrobiota bacterium
TGACCCGGGACGCAAAAGTCGGGGACGCTGATCATAAAATCAGTCAAACCGCCACAGCGGCTGTCATCAAGTTGATGCAGGCGGGAAAATTTGAACCGGTTCGCCTTGATGACGGACGGCTTCTCAGCGTTTCCGATGATTCGTCCACGACGCTGAATCCTCGAAATGCCGACGAGCTGTTTTTAGCGCAGTCCATTCGCATTCGGGGGCTGCACGCTCGCACGACACAAGAGGGTGTGGGCGTTCCGTGTGTGGTACGGTTTGCCTCGGGTTCCCCCGCGCTGCGCGGTCAACCGGGCGTTCCACCGCAGGCGGGAATTTGCGAGCCGGCCACGGCGTTGCTGCGTTTTGATGGGAAAAATCCGACGCTCGCATTTTATCGTACGCTCAAGACGAGCGAAACGAGGGTGAACGGACGCAAGGTGACGCTGGCGGCGGATTTTTCCGCGCCACTCGCCTACATGGTTTACAAGGGACAAAACCGCCTCCTGAGCATTCGCGAAATGTTTTTCCCCAATGCCAGCAGGCTGTCCGTGGGGCTGTATCAGCTTTCCACCTACGATCCCGATAAAATTCCCGTTGTTCTCGTTCACGGCCTGATGTCGCGCCCGGAGACATGGGTGCCCGCCATCAATGAGCTTTTGGGTGATAAAAAAATCCGGGAACGCTTTCAATTTTGGCTCTTTATTTATCCCACAGGACTGCCCGTGTGGACATCCGCCGCAAAATTGCGGACGGAGATTGCCCGGTATCACGAGGAGCTTGATCCGCAGGGGAGGAATCCCAATTTCAAGCGCATGGTTTTGGCCGGGCACAGCATGGGCGGGCTGATTTCCGGAATGCAAATTCGCACCGGCGGAAAACTTTTGTGGCGTCAATTTTTCAATGTGTCTCCGGATCAATTGAGTGTTTCGCCGATAATGAGGAGGCATTTGATGCGCATTGCGGAATTCCATCCCCGTCCAGAAATTTCGCGCGTCGTGTTTCTCGCCACACCGCATCGCGGAAGCTATCTGGCTTCCAAATCGCTCGTGGAACTCGCCTCCCGCATGGTGCGGCTGCCGTTTGATTTTCTGCGCACGGATTTCACCGATGTGCGGAAATTCCTTCGCGAGGATGTGCGCGGACTTTTTGCAACACCGGCGAACAGCCTTGTGTTTTTGCGGGCAAATTCGCCCTTGTTGACCGCCATTTTGAAGCTGCCAATGAAGCGCGAGGTTCCGTATCACTCCATTATTGGCGATCGCGGCAGGGGCGATACGCCTGACAGTTCCGACGGCATCGTGCCCTATTGGAGCTCGCACCTGGAGGGCGCCGCATCCGAAAAAATCGTGCCTTCAGGACACAGCGTTAATGAAAATCCCGAGGGGATTGAGGAGCTCCGCCGTATTTTGCGGCTGCATTTGTCCGGAGATTGACGCTGCGGCGGCGTTCAGCCGTCCTGTTCCGCCAGATGACGAATGCCGTCCGCCACATCGTATTCCGGCGTCCATCCGAGCGCAAAGAGCCGCGAGGGATCGGAGGTGGAATGGCGGATGTCTCCCGGCCTTGAGGGCGTGAACTCCAGCGGCGATTCCGAGCCGACGGCTTCGCGAATTTTATTGGCCAGCTCAAGGATTGTGATCGCCTTTCCATATCCGGCGTTGAAAACCCCGGTGGCGTTCGGATGTTCGCCAATGAAGGCCAGGGCCGAGGCGATGTCGGCGACGTGGATGAAATCACGCGTCTGCCCGCCATCCCCATGGATGCTCATGGTCTGTCCGCGTCGCGCCTTGTCAAAAAACGCCGCCACCGCTGCTGCATAGGCGCTGGATGGATCCTGACGCGGACCGAACACGTTGAAAAAGCGCAGACACGCTGTGGAGAGCCAGCCCTGCCGTTCGTAAATCGCGCAATAGTATTCGCCGTCCAACTTCGTCACCGCATACGGACTGCGGGGATCGGGGGTGAGCGTCTCCACCTTGGGCTGCGTCGGATTTTCGCCATAGACGGCGGCGGAACTTGCAAACACCAGCTTGCGCACCTTGTGACGCTTGGCCGCCTCCAAAACATTGAGAAGCCCGGTGACATTGATGGCGACCGTCTCCAACGGACGCTCCATGGACTCCGCCACGCTGACCAGTGCCGCCAGATGATAGACAATGTCAACGCCGTCCATCGCTTCATTCACAACCTCCGGATTCAAAATGTCGCCTTCGATAAACCGGCAGTCCAGTCCCTGTAGATTTTTCCGATTTCCCGTGCGCAAATTGTCGAGAATCACAACTTCCGCCCGCCCTTGATAACGCGCCGTGAGATGACTCCCGATAAACCCGCTTCCCCCCGTGATAAGAATTTTCATGAAAAAATAACGTGAGAAACAAGCGTGCCCGGCTTTTTAAAAAAAACAAGACGGATGAAGGCGCAGATTCGGGGGCTGGGGCGGTTTTTGAGGGGGGTGGGATAAAATAGGACATTGACATCCAATTTATCCGATTTAGCGTTATCACTGCGGCGTGAACGCCGTCATTTAAAATCAACACCAACAAGACACATCAATATGACAACACTAGCCACCACCGATCCCTATCGTGATCCGAAGGTAGAATTTGACGTTCGCTCCATTCCCGGGCGTGTGAAGCATGCACAGATTTTTCAGCGCTGGCTGGATTTGCCGGTCAACGAGTTTTTCGTCCTTTTCAACGATCATGATCCCGTTCCGCTGCGTTATCAGTTTGAAGCGGAATTTGCCGGGGCGTTTTCCTGGGAGTATCTCGAACGCGGACCGGAGGATTTTCGCGTCAAGATCACCAAGCTTCGCGCAGTGACCGCACCCGCCGCTGCTCCGACCGGATGCGGTTCGGCACCGGCTCCGGTGAAAACTTCTTCGGCGGATGTGCAGGAGATTGATGTTCGGGGATTGGAACCGCCGGAGCCTTTGGTCCGCATTTTGGATGTGCTGGAAACCCTGGCTCCCGGAGTGAAGTTGAAGGCGCAAACGGATCGTGAACCGTGTCATTTGTTTGGCGAGGCCAAGCAGCGCGGATTCAGCTCGGATTGCAAGGAGCAGCCCGATGGAAGCTGGATTACGGTGCTGACCCGCGATTAATTCCCGCATGAGTCGTCCGCCCGCCGCCGCTCCGCGTACGTCGGTCAATAAAAGCTGGCTGGCGGCGCAGGGGCGGCTGCCGCTGGCTTTCATGGGGCTGGCGCTGCTTTGGTTGACGGCGGCGACCGGGCTGCTTGTGGCGCGTCCCGATCTGCCGCTGCTGCCTCACGCCGGTCCGCCGGTGATTGCGCTGGCGCACGCATGGATGCTCGGCTTTTTCGTCACGGTAGCGTGCGGCGCGGTGTATCAATTGGTTCCGGTGGCGCTGAGCACAACCTTGTGGAGCGAGCGCTTGGGATGGATTCATTTTGCACTGCATGCCCTGGGCGTTCCCGGTATGGTGTATTTTTTTTGGAGCTACCGCCTCGTGGCGCTGTCGCCCTTTGCATCCGCCGCAGCCCTGGGCGTCCTGTTTTTTGCCGTAAACACTTTGGTCACCGTGGTGCAATCCTCGCGCCGGGATTTGGTGACCGTTTCCATCGTTCTCGCCACGGTTTGGCTGACATGCACCGTTCTGGCCGGCCTTTTTCTTGCGGCCAATCGTCTGTGGGCGCTTGTGTCTTTTGATCCGATTGCCTTGTTGCGGGCACATGCGCATTTGGGACTGGCGGGTTTTTTTATCACCCTCCTGCAAGGCGTGGGATTCCAACTTGTCCCGATGTTCACCATGGGCGAGGTGAAATCCTGGCGGCTGGCAAAAATTGGTTTGTGGCTCTCGCAGATCGGGCTTCTCGCCCTGATCCCGGCTTTGGTTTTGCAAAATCGCACAACGGCATTGCTCGGCGCGGTGCTCATCGGTTGCGGATGGATTTTTTCCGGAGTCGGCTTGCTTCGCGCGCTGTCCACTCGCAAAAAACGCCGTCTTGATCCCGGGGTTGCAGCGTTTCTTTGTGGCTGGGCGGGGATGTGCGTGGCGATGCTGACCGGTGTTGCCGTCATCCTTTTTGACATCAATCCCGTGGTTTACGCGCTGCTGGGGATTGTCGGCGGGCTGTTGCCGTGCGTGGCGGGAATGATGTGCAAGGTGGTTCCGTTTCTTACATGGATGCGCGCTTACGGCCCGAAGGTCGGACGTGGCTACGCGCCGCCGGCGCATTCCCTGACACAGCCGCGACTGGAGCGCTGGGGACTGGCTTTGCAGCAGGGTGCCGTTCTTTTTTTGGCTGCGGGTATTTTGCGAACGAATGACTTTCTGATTCAAGTGGGCACTTGGATTCTGGCGCTGGGAGTGGCTTTGTTTTTGTATGACATGCTTTGCGTTTTGAAACACCTATGGATCCCGGATACCGCTCCCGCCGTCCGGCCAAGCCCCCCTTCGACACCATGAGTACACCATCCGACATTACACCTGAAGACGCTCCGGTTTGGAGCGCCCTGCGCACAATCCCCGACCCGGAATTCGGCCTGAACATTGTGGATATGGGGCTGATTTACGAAGTGTCAAACAAGGACGGAGACATTGCGGTGATCATGACTTTGACCACGCCAAACTGCCCTTCGGGCGATTGGATTTACGAGGGTGTCAAATCCGCCTTGCGTTTGCTGCCGTTTGCAAAAAATGTCGAAGTGACCATGGTTTTTGAGCCTCCTTGGACTCCCGAAATGTTGAGCGAGGAGGGGAAAAGGCAGTTGGGCTGGTAATTTTCAGGATTGGTTTTTCAAGGCGTCGGTTTTTTCCGAAGGCTTGTTTGCAACGCCAACATAAAGGCGATGATCGCCGCCGCTGCGATGACTCCGGCGGCGGGCAGAAGAATGGAATTCCAAGAATGCACGGGATTTCCATCACCGAAAATCAGCAGGGAATAAATTCTCAGCGCGGCGGCGGTGTTTCCCAGCACCACGGCGCACCAAAGGAGCCCGCGTCCGGCGGGCAAACACCCTCCGAAGCCCGGGAGCATTTTCCATCCGACGGAAATGATGAGCAACGTCATGAATCCTGCTCCCATTGCGTGACGCGCGAGATTTTCCTGCGCAAGTCGTGCGGGAATTGGCGCGCCGGCATGCGACAGAGCCGACGCGAAGAGGAAAACGGACGCCGCCGCAGCCCAGAAATATGCAGACGCCGCCCCGACGGCCGCAGGATCTTCACGCATACGATAGGCGGTTTGTGCATGGGGAATGGCTTTGCGTCGGTGGAAAATTCGGACAGAAAAAATTCCGACCAGAATTCCGCAGCCGTAAAATACCGCCGCCAAACTGCTCCATGTTGCAAATGGCGCAGGAAATTGAACGATCTCCAACACGGTGAATCCCGCGCCCACGGCCAAAAGCCCGGCGGTTGTTTTAAGTCCGCCTGATGATGCGGCCTGGGTGCGGAAGGTGAGGGGGAAGAGCCGGGCCGACATTCCGGCTGCCATGGCCATGACGAAGGCAAACAGCATGAGATCCGCCGCCCCCCTCTGCGACACGACTGGCAGAATAGTGAGATCGGGCGTCTTGTGCAGCAGTCCGCGAAATGTCCCGAGGCACCATGTCACCTGTGCAAACAACAGCGCCAGGGCGGCGGTTGCCAGCGGAAGGGCTATTTGTTTGAACCCTTTATTTTCCGTAAGTGGACGCCCCGAGCGGAAAGTTTTTATCAGGATGACCAGCAAACCGACGACGCCGATCATTTGAAAAATCGCGCCGACAGCGACTGCTGCATTAAGCGAAATCATCGGATCTCCTCCAATCGCCGTACGAATTCCGAGCGCCATTTGCCCGGTGATTCGCAGGGTGAGCCCGATTGCCAAAACCCAAAACAGCGGCTGTGCCCATTGGGAGCCGCACAATTTTACCCCTCGCAATCGTGGGAGAAAATGCAGTCCGACTCCCAGAATCATCGCCCCTCCCCAGCCCATGAGCAGACTGACGGCGTGAACTTGCACCGCCGCCGTGTACCATGCGCCACGAGGCAAACCGACGGCCCATGCTCCCGTCATCAAAGCCGCGAGCCCGAAGCCGGGCAATAGCGCGCATAGCAGCGACAGCCACACAAAGCGCATCCACAGGCGATCCGATTTCAGCGCGGTTTTTGGCATGGCGTGCGATGGATGTTCACTCCGGCGTCAGACGGCGGATATCTTTTGCCGCGTGGGTTTGAGGCGAATGCCGAGCGGCACGGATTTGACGGGTGTGTGGAGCAAGTCCATGAGCTTTGTTTTTCCGAAGGTGGATTCCATTTGATCCACGGCGTCATTCATTCCGCAGTGCAGCGGGCAGAGGTTTTTTCCATGCTGGCGCAAACCGAGAGGGCAGGTGTGGATGCGTTCCAGAGGATCCACGGCGCTGATCACCTCGAGCACCGTGACTTCCGCCGGATCGCCCGAGAAAAGAAATCCTCCACCGAGTCCGCGTTGACTGCGCACAAGGCCGGATTTGGCCAGCGCTTGCAGAACTTTTGAAATGTAGCCCGGCGGCGTTCTCGTCCCTTTGGCGATTTGCCGGGTCGTTTGGGAGCGCGCCGGTTCCTGCATCAGCCAAATGACGGCGCGCAACGCGTATTCCGAAGTGCGCGAAATGAGCTGCACGGGAGAAAATTGGACATGTACAGCCAATTTTTCAAGCCATTGCTCCGGCGGAGCGGCTGGAGCGCTGTTTTTGAAATGAAAATAAACCGACGTCCGTGTCAGGCGATTCCGGAGGCAAGCATGGTTTCCAGCATGTTGGCGGCCCCCTCGAAGCCCGTTAATCCGGTGTTGAACACAGCGTGGTAGAGAAGGGGATCTTCGATGTCGCGGTCAAAATTCGCCTTGATGTAGCGCCGCCGCCCGGAGTCGCTTTCGTTCATGTATTGCGCGGCAGCCTTCTCGTCATAATGAAAATGCTTTTTGAGGTGCTCAATTCGAGCGGCGTCCGGCGCGACCAATCGCACACGGAGCCCGCCTTGGAGTTTTTCGGTAATGACGCTCGCCCCGCGCCCGACAATGATGCAGCGTCCGAGACGTGCAAGTTTGAGGATGGTGTCGCTGGTGTGATGAAAGAGTGTCCACATGGAGGGATTCAGACCGAGCAACTCACCCACGAGAGCCTCGACGGTGGTGTCGGTGTCTTCCCGAACAAGTTTGGCGATCGCCTGCGGAAGATGCTGATCCTCGAGCATTTTTCCAATGAGGTTTTTGTCAAACACCATCCACGGCTGTTCATTTTCCCGACGCTTGGCGTTGAGCTTTCCCGCAAGCAGATGGGCGACGGTTTCCGCCCCGCTTCCCGATTGCCGCGAGATGGTGACAAAGGGTGGATGCGTCGCAGATTTGCTTTGAGGCGCATCCTTCTGACTCAAAAAATAAGCCCGATATTTGGAAAAGTAGTCGGTGTCGCTCATGGCGAAATTTTATCACAATCCGGGAGATTCCGAAAGCTTTGCCAAC
>JACTMZ010000178.1 GCA_014584375.1 Verrucomicrobiota bacterium
TTTTTTTCCAGTTCCTTGAGCAATTGTTCGACGCGCTCCTTGTTTTCGCGGGCTTCCTTGTAGTCCGGGCGCAATTTCAATGCCGCCTCATATTTTGAAATGGCGTTTTTCCAATCCGTGATGGTTTTTTCCTTGTCCTCCTTGCGGCCTTCGCCCTGACGAAAGAGGGTGTTGCCGAGATTGAATTCGGCTTCCGATCTAATTTTGGGATCTTCGGTCAGCGTGGCTCGCGAAAAGTATCCGGCGGCGCTTTCATAGTCTTTTAGCCGATAGGCGGCGGTACCCGCATTGAATTGCAGGGTTGCCGCGTCGGGCTGCAAAAAGGGAACGTTCATTTCCGTTTGCAGGCGTTTTTCAAAAAGTTGACGAGCCTTTTCGTAATCGCCCGCTTGATAGGCCTGAAGTCCGGCGGGAGCCGACCAGGCCGCAGGTGATGCAATCAACCACAGGGCCGCCGCCACGATGGCGCGGCGACGGCGTTCTCCAATCATGGATTGAAGCATGAGCAGTGCGATGGCGGCCGCCAGCGGCCATTGATACCGCTCAATGGGCCGACGCGACATGTTCATCGTGATGTCCGCTTCGGCCATCTTTCCGATGCCTTCGACGGCAAGCCGACGGGCGGTGTTGTCATCCAGCGGCGTATAAAATCCTCCCGTGACCTCGGCGATTTGCGTCATGCGCGCCGCATCCAGGCGCGAGCGGACGATTTTTCCCGAGGGATCCCGCACGAATTCGCCGGGACCGAGCGGAATTTCGGAGCCTTCGGGTGAACCCACGCCAACGGTGAAGATGCGAATGCCGTCCGCCTCGGCCTTTTTGGCCGCCGCCAGTCCGTCGGCGTCCAGCTCCTCACCATCGGAAATAATGATCAACGCCCGCGACAAGCCCTCGGCTTTTCCGAAGGCTTCGGTGGCGGTGCGTATGGCCGCTGCGATGTTGGTTCCTCCCTTCGGAATAAGCGTCGTGTCCAGTTCGTCCAATGCCGCCAGCACCGCGCCGTGATCAAGCGTCAACGGCGCCTGCAAAAAAGCCGATCCGGCAAAGGCGACCAATCCCACGCGGTCGGCGTCCAACTCGCCGACGATGTCCTCAGCCAAAAGTTGCGCGCGTTTCAATCGCGTCGGCGCCACGTCCGGCGCCAGCATCGAGCGGGACACATCCATGGCGATGATGACATCCCGCCCCTTGTGCGGCACTTCCAAGGTGTCATAGCCGAGGCGCGGGCCGGCGAGGGTGACGATGAGGAGCCCGAGTGCGACGAGAACGCAGCCGGCGCGGAATCCGCGTCGCGCCGCACTGGTGTTGCCCGCCAGGGCGTCACGCAGTTTCGGAGCGACAATGCGTCCGATCATGATACGCCGGCGTTTTTCGGCCCACCAATAGAGGGCCACAAGCAGCGGCAGCAGCCACAGCAGATGCAGCAGGGCCGGATGTGAAAAGCTTAGGGCAGACGTCTCCATATTGTTTGTCCGAGCAATGTTTCCGCCGCGAGAAGAACGGCGCCGATTCCAACAAACCAGTGAAACAAATCCCGATATTGGGCGACCTTTTGCACCTCGACTTTGGATTTTTCCAATTTGTCAATCTCGGCAAAAATTCGCTTCAATGTCTGCGTGTCGGTCGCGCGAAAATATGCACCGCCCGTCATGGCCGCGATTTCCTTGAGCCCCTCCTCGTTGAATTCCACCGGAATCTGCCGGTAAATCGTGCGTCCAAATTGGTCGGTGAATGGATAGGGCGCGGAGCCACGGCTTCCCGCGCCAATGGCATAGACTTTGATGCCAAGAGCCTTGGCCGCCTCGGCTGCGGTCAGCGGAGTCACGCTGCCCATGTTGTTGTCGCCGTCGGTGAGCAGGACGACGAGTTTCGTTTTGGCTTCCTTGTCCTTGAGGCGGTTGGAGGCTGAGGCGATTGCGGAACCGATGGCCGTGCCGTCCTCAACGAGTCCGATTTTGATGCGGTCAAGATTTTCGATGAGCCAGTCGTGATCGAGGGTGAGGGGGCTTACGAGGTAGGGACGCCCGGCGAAGGCCACAATGCCGATGCGGTCGTTCGGGCGTTCCTCAATGAATTTTTCGGTGACGCGCTTGATTGCCTCCAGCCGGTTGGCGTGCTGCCCGCCAATGGTGAAATCTTCCGCCAGCATCGAACGCGAAACGTCAATCGCAAGCATGATGTCCACCCCGCTGGCCTGCGTGCGGGTGACAGTCTTGCCGAGCTGCGGACGCGCCAGGGCGAGGATCAGGAAGGCGAGGGCGAGATAGAGCAGCCCGGTGAGAAAGTCTCCGGCACGCGAGCGACGGCGTCCGCCGATCTTTGCCAATGTGTTGGTCGTGGAAAACAAAACGCCCGGTGTTCCGCCGATTTTTCCCTTGAGCCAGGAAAGCAGCGGAATCAGAAGCAACAGCCAAAGCAGATGCGGCTGAAGAAACCTCCTTTCACCAAATCCTCCGCAAGATCCAAAAGCTCCACATTATCGGACGCAGACGCTTCGGCCCGGGCGAATTTGACGGCGTCCGCCTTGTCCAAAAACCGCTCAAGCCGCGTCAAACGATCTTCGTCAAACACCGAACTGTTTCTCGCCGTCTGCAAAAATTCCCATGATGTCTGGGTTGTCGCAGGCAGGTGATGCTCCGCCGAAAGAAACACCCGCAGGATGTCACAGACGCCGATGATGAAATCGTAGGGAACGGCTTCGTGCGCATGCGTGCGGGCGGCGGTCAGCTCGACCAGCGCCTTTTCACGCGGCGCAAGCGGACGGCGTTTGGCCCGGCGTCGCCATGCGATAAGCGCCCAAATAGCGCCCCCCAAAAGCAGCAGCACAAGGATGCCGCCCGCGACGAGATAGACCGGCGGAATGCCCCAATAGTCGAGTGGCCCGGTGATTTCGTGCGGGAGCAGGTCGGCGGGTTGGGTTGGTTGGGCGGCGGGAGGCATGGTCAGGAGGCAAGTTGCCGTTGCTCGCGGCGGTCAAAAAAGGCCCGCAGCACAGGAAGATAATCCTCGTCGGTGTGCAGGGGAATCATGTCAATCCCCAGCTTGTGAAATTGTCGGTCAATTTCCTTTTTCCGACGTTCCTCGAGGGCGAGATAGGCGCCGCGCAGCGCGCGACTGGAGGTGTTGACATCCGTTTGTTCGCCGGTTTCCGGATCTTCGAGAGTGACGATGCCGACATCGGGAAGAACTTCCTCGCCGGGATCCACCACCGGTATGGAAATCAAGTCGTGGCGGCGGCTGGTGACGGAAAGCGGACGTTCATAGCCTTCGTCCATGAAGTCGGAAATGAGGAAAACGACGGCGCGGCGCGTCACGACCTTGTTAAGATATTCCAGCGCCGTGGCGATATTGGTTCCCCGGCGTTTTGGTGAGAAGTAGAGCATTTCGCGAATGAGGCGCAGAATGTGGAGGCGTCCCTTTTTGGGATGGATGAAAAGTTCCACTTCGTCGGTGAAAAGCAGAAGCCCGACCTTGTCGTTGTTGCGGATGGCGCTGAAGGCGAGGATGGCCGCAACCTCCGCCGCTAGCTCCCGCTTGCTGGATTCCACGCTGCCGAAATTTCCCGACGCGCTCACATCCACCACAAGCATTACGGTCAGTTCCCGTTCCTCGGTGAATTTTTTTACAAAAGGCGCGTTCATACGCGCCGTCACATTCCAGTCAATCGCGCGAATTTCGTCGCCCGGATGGTATTCGCGAACCTCCTCGAAATTCATCCCGCGCCCCTTGAACACGCTGTGATAGGAGCCCGCAAACATGGAGTCCACCAGACGGTTGGTGCGCAGCTCCAAACGGCGGATTTTTTTTAGAATTTCGCGGGTTTCGTGCATGAATGAAAAGGTCTTGGGATGTGCAGATAGAGCGGCGGTGGCCGTCCGGATTTTCCTCCCTTCTTTTTACGGCACAGGCAGACCGGCAAAAATTTGCTCAATGATCATTTCGCTGGTCATTTCTCCGGCCTCAGCCTCGTAACTCACGGCGATGCGGTGACGCAGCACATCGGGGCCGACGGCTTTGACGTCCTGCGGCGTCACATAGCCGCGTCCATTGATGAACGCATGGGCCTTGGCTGCGAGGGTGAGGTAAATGGTCGCACGCGGCGAGGCGCCGTAACGGATCATTCCATTGAGATTGAGTCCGTACACCTCCGGCTGACGGCTGGCCCAGACGATGTCCACGATGTAGTCCTTGACGCGGTCGTCCACGTAAATGTCATTGACCAAATGGCGTGAGGCGATGATGTCCTCCGGTTGCACGAGGGCATTAACTTCGAGTTGCGGGGCGGAGGTGGACATGGCGTCGAGGATGGAGCGCTCTTCGGTGCGTGTGGGATAGCCGACATGCACCTTGAACATGAAGCGATCCAACTGCGCTTCCGGGAGCTGGTAGGTGCCTTCCTGCTCCAGCGGATTTTGCGTGGCCAGCACGAGGAAGGGATCGGGCAGCGGATAGGTCTTGTCGCTGATGGTCACCTGGCGTTCCTGCATGGCTTCCAGCAGGGCGCTTTGCACCTTGGCCGGCGCGCGATTGATTTCATCGGCAAGAATCAAATTGGAAAAAATCGGCCCGAGTTTCGTGGTGAATTCGCCGCTGCGCGGATTGTAAATAAGCGTGCCAATCAGATCCGCCGGCAGAAGATCGGGAGTGAATTGCAGGCGCTGAAAACCGGTGTGCAGACAGGCCGCCAGCGTTCGGACGGTCAGGGTTTTCGCCAACCCTGGAACGCCTTCGAGGAGAACGTGACCATTTGTCAGGAGCCCCATCACCAGACGTTCGACGAGCAATTTCTGCCCGACGACGACCATTCCGACTTCGGAGAACAGCGGTTGAACCCACTGACTGCTTTGCCTCACCTTTTCGTTTAACTCGTGTGTTGTTTGACTCATAAAAAATGAATTTGAGCGCCTGCGGAATTTTCGCGAATGCGCTTAATGAGAGACACTGCGCATCGGTGCGCGTTCAATTTGCGGACTGATCAGGGAGTCGGAACCACGTAATAATCGTCGCCGACATTGAATTCGTCGTACTCGGCCTTGCCCACCCACACGTTGAAAATTTGCGGGCTCTCGGGTCTTTGCACCTTGAGCAAATATTCGCCCTCAACATGCTGGCTGACCAGGCCGCCGCGCCCGATGGTGATTTCCTGCGCCGGGGCGGGAGTGAATTCCTTGGCGATGACTTTTCCGGTGAACGCACCGCTTTTGGCGCTGATTTTGGAGGTGTAAACGGTGGCGGTCGCAATGAATCCGAGAATCAAAACAGCGATCAAAATTCCAATCCATAAAATGCGCTTCCGGTGAGGATCGCGATACACCAGTGGTTCGGCCATGACGGAGATCATAAGGCGCGGATGCCCCGAGGCGCACGGTCAAATTGGCCGTTGAGTTTATTTTAAAAAGATCAGCGCGGTGAGAATGAGCGGTGGCAGAAGGATCGGCAGGACGTAGCGCAGGATGTAGCCGAAGAAGGACGGCGTTTTTACGCGCGCGCGAACGGCGATGGCCTTGATCATAAAATTCGGGCCGTTCCCAATATAGGTGGCGGCGCCGAAGAATACGGCACCCAGTGAAATCGCCGACAGAATGCCCGCATGGCTGTTGGCAAAAAGCACCACGTCATTTGGGTTTCCCAGTTGCAGTCCCTGCTGTCCGAGCGCCGTGGCGAGAAAGGTCAGATAAGTCGGCGCATTGTCCAGAAATGCCGAGAGCGCTCCCGTGAGAAAGAAAAATTGCGCGGGCGTTTCAACCCCCAGCGTCCCGGAGTGCAGTTGCAGATAGTCCAGCGCGGGAATCATGGTGGCGAAGATTCCGAAAAACAGCCACGCCACCTCGGTGACGGGGCGAAAGCTGAAACGGTTTTTCAAATGCACTCCCCGGGGGGACAAACGCAGGGAGCCGTATGCGGCGGCGACCATGATCGCCTCCCGCCAGGGGGAGGGCAGAAACACTGATGCAATGATTGCGCCGATAAACGCAAAATTGCGTTTTCCCTCGATGCGAAATTCGCGGTGGATGGTTTCAAGCGGGCGAACGACTTCCGGCGCACGCAAAAAATTGCGGCGATCCATTGCATAAAAAACAGCCAGGAGAACAAGGGTCAGAAACAGCCAGGGCGCCCACAAATGTTGAAGAGTCCAGAAAAACGGGACGCCTTTGAGATAGCCGAGAAAGAGCGGTGGATCACCAATGGGGGTCAAGGCGCCGCCGACGTTTCCCGTGATGAAAATAAAAAACACAATGTGGAATGCCGTGATGCGGTATTTGTTCATGCGAATCCACGGACGGATGAGGAGCATGGCGGCGCCGGTTGTGCCGAGGAGGTTGGCCAGCAGCGCGCCAAGGGCAAGGAAGAGGGTGTTGCGAAGCGGCGCAGCCTCCCCGCGAACGCGGATGTGGATGCCGCCGCAGACAATGTAAAGCGAACCGATCAGCGCGATGAAACTTGCGTATTCATGCGCAACTTCCAGCAGGCGCCCCGATTCTCCACCCGCAAACAAATATTGAAGCGCCACAAACAGTCCGAGGCCCACGGCAACCTTCGGATAATTTCGCTCCCACCAGTGCGCGTGAATAAAGGGCATCAGCGCAATCGAGAGCAGCAGGAGGATGAACGGAAGAATCATCCAGGGATTCGGTTCGGTCCGCGCGAATGTGGCGGATGCAATGAAAAACGGCACAGGCGATTTTATCCGACCTGCTGTGTCTCCTCAATGTCAATTGGTTCAAAATCCGGGCGGGACAGCGGCGGCGCGCTTTGATATGCCTTGCCCGTGGTTACCAAATTTTTACACGTTCGCTATCGCGTGACCGATCTCGAAAGGACGGTTAATTTTTACAAGAACGTGCTCGGTCTTGTGGAGACGCGTCGGCAGAAATCCCCTCGCGGCTCGGAATTGGTTTTTCTCAAGGCGCCGCAGGGCGGGGAGCTTCTTGAAATTTGTCATTATCCCGGAAGCGGCCCGGTGATCGTCGGCCCCGATCTCACGCACATTGCCTTCGCCGTGGAGGATCTGGAAAAGTTCGCCAAACATGCGGCAGCGCAGGGTCATCCTCTTTCCGACGGCCCCACGACGACTTCCACCGGCTCGGTCATCGCATTTTTGGATGCTCCCGAGGGTTACGAAGTGGAATTGATACAGGAGAAAAAATAATACAACTAACTATATGAAAATTGGCGTCCCTCGCGAAATCAAGAAGCAGGAAAACCGTGTCGCGCTTCTTCCGGCCATGGTGTTTCAATTGAAACAGCATGGCCATGAAGTCGTGGTTGAACGTTCCGCCGGTGCGGGCAGCGGCTATTCGGACGCCGATTACGAAGCAGCCGGCGCAACCTTGGTGGGCACCCATGCCGGGGCGTTCGATGCGGATTTGGTCGTCAAGGTCAAGGAACCGCAGCCGGAGGAAATTCCGCTGCTGAAAAAGGGAGGCGTTCTTTTCACTTATTTGCATTTGGCGGCGGACAAGAATTTGACCGAAGCCCTGATGGCCAGCGGTGCGACCGCCGTGGCCTACGAGACGATTGAGGTCAATCGCCGCCTTCCGCTGCTTGAGCCGATGAGTGAAATCGCCGGGCGCATGTCGGTCATTGTCGGCGCCAACATTCTCGCCAAACACCAGGGCGGAACGGGCGTTTTGCTGGGCGGTGTGCCCGGCATTCTCCCAGGCAAGGTCGTCGTGATGGGCGGTGGCACGGCGGGCGTCAATGCCGCGCGCATGGCGCAGGGAATCGGGGCGGACGTGACCATTCTTGAAATTGATTTTGAGAGGATGCGTTTTCTCGACATCGCGCTGAACAGCGTGCGCACCTATTATTCCAGCGAGGCGCATTTGAAGGAGTTGCTGGCGCAGGTGGATTTGTTGGTGGGTGCGGTGCTGGTTCCCGGCGCCCGTGCGCCACGGCTCATCACCCGGGGAATGCTGAAGCTGATGAAACCCGGCAGTGTGTTTGTGGATATCGCCATTGATCAGGGCGGCTGCGCCGAAACCTCACGTCCGACTTCGCATGAGAATCCCACGTTTGTCGAAGAGGGGGTGATCCATTATTGCGTGACCAACATGCCTGGCGCTTACGCCCGCACGGCCACGCAGGCGCTAACCAATGTGACCGCGCAATATGTGGAAATGATCGCCAATCTCGGCCTGGCCGGCGCGTGTGAACGCATGCCCGCCCTGCGGGGCGGTGTGAATGTACACAATGGAAAATTGATCAGCCCGGCCGTTGCCGCCGCACATGGCGTCACTGCATCCGCGCTGGAATTTTAAGGCGGCAGCCGGTTTGCTCGGACGGTTTCCTCGTTATTCGTTGTAGGCGAGATTGACGTAACGGCGGAGATTTTCCTGTCCGATGGTCAGGCCGGTGAAGACGTCTTCCATTCCCTCAAATTCAATGGACAGCACGCCGTCATAATTTGTACGCCGCATGGCGCGCAGACATTGCATGATGGGCACGTCGCCGTGGCCAATAATCGCACCGCGCCAGAAATTGCCGCCGCGTGAAACATTCCATCCGCCGCCCGGCGACGGAGCCGAGCCGGGTTTCAAATGAAAGTCCTTCGCATGAACGTGAATGGCGTAGGGCATCAGGCGACCGACGGCGATGCCGGGATCGTCATCGGCGCAGATGAAATTGCCCATGTCCACAAGAATCCCGAAGTTTTCGCGGGCAACCGTCGCTGCGAGTTTTTCCACACGCAGGCTGTCCTGACAAAAGTATCCGTGGTTTTCCACCATCGTGCGGATGCCGAGGGAGGCGGCGTAGTCGGTGACGGCGCGGCAGCCTTCCACAAGAATCGGCAGGGCGTCATCAAAACTCTTCCCCCGTTTGTCGCCGGGCTTGAATCCACCCGTGGCATCATGACGCATTCCCGGTGCGCCGAGAATTTTGGCGATGTCAACCTCACGCTTCACGCGTTCGATTTCCGCCTGCAGGTCGCCGTTGGAACCATTGAGAAAATCGGCGCCAATGGTGTAATTGGCGATGGCAATGCCCACGCGATCCGCCTCGACCTTGAGTTCGGCGGCAAAGTCCGCCAGGTCACGCCCCTCGGGAACCTTGATGGTGGAAAATTCCAAAACGTCAAATCCGAGTTCCTTGGTTTTGGCAATGACATCAATTTGTTGCATCGCCCCGCTGTGAACCAAACGTGAATAGCTGTAACTGCTGACGCCAATTTTCATAAAGTGGACACTTTTGCGTGCTTGTTCCGAAGAATGCAAGCTTCCCGGGGAGATACCGTACTATACAAATAATTTCCGAAAGACTAAATTGCATTTATGAGCAAAGAACGGTTTGCCGAGCGGCAGGACAATGTTCGCGAAAGCATCACCCGCCTTGCTGAAGCGGTGGAACGACCTGAAACAGAACTCATCCGTGATGCCACCATTCAACGTTTTGAGTTCACCTTTGAAGTCGTCTGGAAAACCCTCAAACTTTATCTTGAACATCAGGGACATGAATGCGGTGGCCCACGCATGACTCTCAAAAAGGCTTTTTCGGAAGGCCTCATCTCCACTTTGGAGGAAGCTGACGATTGGCTTCAAATGCTCGAAGATCGGAATCTTACGAGTCACGCCTATGATGCATATCTCGCCGGTCAAATTTACCACAATATTTCGCAAAATTATATTTTTCTGCTCACCCGCATGGCGGAAAAGATCCAAACCTTGAAATGGGAGTGAGTCCGTGAAAATCCCCGTTCTCCGCGACCGTGATCTTGTCGCACTTCGCGGCGCCTTTCGCTGCTTCCCGTACATTCGTGAAGTTCGCATCTTCGGCTCCCGTGCCACCGGTCATGCCCGCCGTGCCTCCGATATTGATCTCGCCATTTCCGCACCCGATGCAACCACGGAGCAATGGC
>JACTMZ010000062.1 GCA_014584375.1 Verrucomicrobiota bacterium
AAAATAGGCGCCGGATTGCCCGCGCTGGATGATTCCGCCGAAGTTCGGGTTCCCTCCGCGATTGCCTCGGAGTGTGCCAAGACGTCCGTCGGCCCAGCGCCCCACGACAATGTCGTGAGATTCCTCGCGGACGGCCAGTGCCTCGCGGCATCCGGATCCCAGGGCGGCGAAGAGCATTTCCGCCGAGTGGATTCCATACCAAAAATAGCCCGGACATTTTTCCAAAAACGACATGGGGCCGAAAATATCCGCACCGAGAACCGGGCCGCCATCCATCGCCTGCACGAATGTCTCCGCAAAGCGCAGTGCCGAACCGCTCGCGACACGAACGCCTTTGGCCTCCGCAATTCGGGCGATTTCCACGGCATCCTCCGTGGCGACTGTCAAGGGCTTGTCAATGAACACCGGGATGCCCCAGTCGGCGATTTCACGGAATTGCCCGAGGTGCGCACGTCCGTCAATGCTCTCCAGCATGATCGCGTCGCATTGATCGCGAAGGTCGGACAGGGAGGAGACGATTTTTACGTCATGTTTGTCGCGCAATTCTGCGGTGAATCCTTCGACGCGGCTGATGCTTTGTTCGAAATCCGGCGAGCCGCCGGGAAATGCGATGGTGATGCGCGCGCCGGGAACATGGTGAACGTCGGAGGCGTCGTGAAGGATTTTTGCGAAGGCCGGGACATGCGAGGTGTCCAAACCGGCCATGCCAATGCGCAGTGTTTTCATAAGTGATGATGAATTTCGCGCTTGATAGTAGCGTTCCTGGCGTCTTCCGAACATTTCATAAGCGGCATTTTTTTTATACTTTATGGCCATGGTGCGTCGGCGCATGATGGAAAAAGTGAAGGATTCCCCTCATTTGGAGCGTTGCTGCCGGCAGCGGATTTCCTGGTTGGAGGCGACACCTGTCGTGCGCTCCGCTGCGATGAGTTCGGCGCCTCCGGGTTATGTGATTCCTCGAAGCTGGTTCACGACGAGGATTGTGGATTTCGATTTGTGGCTGATTTGCGGCGGACGGATTGAATGGAGTGACGCTCGTGGTGAAACGCGAATGCTGTCGCGGGGGGCGATGATTTTATTGAAGCCGGGGGATGATTTTGAACTGCGGGTGGTCGGCTCCGAACCTTACACGAATGCGTTTGTTCATTTTGATCTTTTAAACGCCCGTGGCCGCACCCTTCCCCACCGGCAGGTTGCGCTGCCTCCGACCGTCGGCCATGTGCAGGACACTCATTATTTTGAGGCGGTGATGCGTCGCATCATGTTTCTTCAATACCGGCTCCACAACCCGGAGTCCGCTTCGCATGATGCGCAGATTCGAAAACTTTCCGGACATCTGCTCAAGGGATTGCTGTATGATTACCATTTTAGTCAGCGCGCGGATGGAAACATTCCGCAGGCTGGTCTTGAAATGCACCATCGCCAAAAAGCCGATGCCGCGCTTTCGTGGATTTATCTTCACCCGGGCACCCGCATATCCGCAGCTGAGCTTGCGGAGAAATTTGGATACAGTCAGCGTCATTTCCGCCGAATTTTTCGCGAGGCGCATGGAAAGACTCCGGGTCAGGCGCTTGTGGAGGCCAGGATTGATCACGCCAAAAAGCTGCTCTCCGGCTCGGCGCTCAATGTCACAGAAGTCGCCGCCAGTCTGAATTATGAAAATGTGTTCTACTTTTCCCGTCAGTTTGGTCGGATCGTGGGAATGTCACCTTTGAAATATCGTCGCCAAATGTGAGGAGGGCCGGATAATTCTTCAAATTCGGATTCATGAAACTTTTTTGGAAATCCATTTCATCGCCCGTTGGCAATCTCAAGCTTGTCGCCCGTGATTCCGCGCTTGTGGCCATTCTTTGGGAGTCCGAGCCTCTTGTGCAATTCGCCGCGAAGACGCCACTGCACCCGCTTCTTCGGGAATGTGAGAGGCAGTTGGACGAATATTTTGCGGGGCGGCAACGGGAGTTTTCCCTGGATCTGGATTTTGACGGCACGAAATTTCAGAAAAGTGTGTGGCGGGAGCTTCTTTCCATCCCTTTTGGAAAGACGGAGACTTATGGAGAAATCGCCGCAAGAATCGGACGGCCCACAGCCGTTCGTGCCACGGGGGGCGCTATTGGAAAAAATCCGATTCCGATTGTTGTTCCCTGCCACCGCGTCATCGGAAGCAATGGCAAACTGACGGGATTTGCCGGTGGGTTGAAAATCAAAAAAGCGCTTTTGGCCCTTGAGGCGCAGGCATTGCGTTGAGGGGCGGGGAACACGCATGATTTCGATTACCATTGAGAATTTAACCAAACGATTTGGGGCTGTTGTCGCCTTGGATGCGGTGAATCTTCAAATTCAGGCGGGCGAACTTTTTTTTCTGCTCGGCCCCAGTGGATGTGGAAAAACCACGCTGCTGCGGCAAATTGCGGGGCTGGGAACACCCGATGACGGACGCATTTTGTTTGATGGCGAGGACATCACGCGTCTGGCGTCGCACAAACGGAACACCGGCATGGTGTTTCAAAGTTACGCCCTTTGGCCGCACATGACCGTGGCGAAAAATGTCGCTTTTGGGTTGGAAGAACGGCGTGTTGCAGCAGCGGAAATTAAGGAACGGGTGGCTCGCGTGTTGGCCGGAGTTCACATGGAGGCTTATGCCCAGCGTCGGATCACCGAGCTTTCTGGCGGACAACAGCAGCGTGTGGCGCTCGCCCGCGCGCTGGTCATCCGTCCGCGCTGCCTTTTGCTTGACGAGCCTCTTTCCAATCTTGACGCCAAATTGCGGCTGGAAATGCGCGCCGAAATCCGGAGGGTTTGCAAGGAGTTCGGTTTGACCGCCGTTTATGTGACGCACGATCAAAAGGAGGCTCTTTCGATCGCCGATCGCATGGCGATCATGCACGGCGGTCGCATCGCGCAGACAGGGACTCCCGGAGAAGTTTACCGGCGCCCGCACAGTTGTTTTGTGGCGGACTTTATTGGGGAAACGAATTTTTTGGATGGTGTTGTCGCGGGTTTTTCCGATGACCGAATTCTGGTCGAGACGTCGCAGGGGCGATTTCGTGGAATCCCAGGCGATGCGACGTGGCATCCGGATGCCGGCGCCCGCGTTCGAGTGTCCGTCCGCCCCGAGGCATGGCAAATCGGCTCCGGTGATTCGGCGGATGAAAACAGTCTCACTGGACGTGTGGAGGAAAGGGTTTATTTGGGCGAGACCGCGCAGTATGGCGTTCGTTGCGATGGGATGCTGATAAAGGCCGTTGAGCTTAATCCCCGTTCGCATCGCGATTTTCCAAATGAAAATGCAAGCCTCACCGCGTCTTCCGACGACGTGGTGATTCTTCCCTCCTGATCCATGGCGCTGCGCATCAGCCTTGTCCTTGCGGCGCTTGTCGCGATTGTCGGTCTGCCCTTCGTTCTGCGCCCTCGGACGAATGGCGGCGCCCCGTCGGAAACAGCGGATCGCCTGGTTATTATTTCTCCTCACAACGAGGCCATACGTCATGAGTTTTCCATTGCATTCCGCCGTCATTATCGTGAGCGCACCGGGCGGGATGTCTTGATTGACTGGAGGGTTCCGGGAGGAATCAGTGAAATTTCCCGCTATCTGGCCTCGGAGTTTACGGCGTCTTTTCGCAATTATTGGGTCAATCGCCTGGAGCGCCCTTGGAACGCCGCCGTGGACGGGGCGTTTGACAATCCGGCTGTCACGCCCGCCGCTAATTTGACATCCGGCACACCGGAGGAAATGGCACGGCGCGCCTTTTTGGATTCGGATGTCGGCATTGGCATGGATCTGCTTTTCGGTGGGGGAGCGTATGATTTTATTCGTCAGGCTGAGGCGGGCCGGTTGGTGGATTCGGGCGTTTTGAGATCGCATCCGGAATGGTTCAACGACGCGGTGATTCCGCATCGGGTTTCGGGGGAAATTTTTTATGACGCCGCAGGGCTGTGGATCGGCACGGCCATTTCCAGTTTTGGAATTTGCAGCAATGCCGACTCCCTTCGCCGCCTGGGCGTTCGCAACGCCCTCGATTCGTGGGATGATTTGGCTAATCCGGCCCTGGTCGGGCAGGTTGCGCTGGCTGATCCGACGCAAAGCGGTTCCGCCGCGAAAGCCTTTGAGCAAATCATCCAGTGGAAAATGCAGGAACGCGTCAATCGCACGCCGGGGAACGAGGATGCTGCCGTACGGGAGGGATGGTTGGACGGATTGACGCTCATTCAAAAAATTTCCGCCAACGCGCGGTTTTTTACCGACTCCGCCGCAAAGGTGCCTTTGGATGTTGCCCAAGGCGATGCGGCTGCTGGAATGTGCATTGATTTTTACGGACGTTTTCAAAGCGAAGCCGTTCGGCGTCCCGACGGATCGTCGCGTTTGCGCTATGTTACGCCGCCGGATGGCTCGTCGCTTGGCGTGGATCCCATTGGCCTTCTTCGCGGGGCACCGCATCCGGAGACGGCGCGTGCATTTATTGCCTTTGTGCTGTCGCCGGAGGGACAGAAGTTGTGGAATTTCAAGGTTGGCGTGCCTGGAGGGCCGGAACGATTTGCATTGCGGCGGCTGCCCGTTCGCAAGGATTTTTATACCGCCGCCAATGATCCGTATCGCTCGGATCCCGGGATCAATCCCTACGCAGAGGCTGCGCGTTTTCAGTATCATGAAGCCTGGACCGCCCCGTTGTTTCGTGTTTTGGGTTTGGCCGTTCGCGTGATGGCGATGGACACGCATCGGGAGCAGGTGGACGCATGGCGTGAGTTGGTGGCTGCGGGATTTCCGCCGCAGGCGATGGAGCGTTTTTCCGATCTTTCCGTTTTTGATTACGACAAGTGTCGCAGGGAAATTCTTCCAATTTTAAAATCATCCGACCGTTTGGGTGAAGTGCGTCTGATTCGGGATTTGAGCGAACATTTCAGACGTCAATACAAGGAGGCCGCCGACCTGGCTCGGCGGGGACTTTGATGTCACGGCGGCTTTCCATTTCGGTTTTTGCGGGTGTTCTAGTTTTCTTCGGCCTTTTTTTTCTTTGGCCGATTGCCGAGACGCTGCGCGGTGCGTTTACCGATGCGGCCGGCGGATTCACCCTTGTTTACTTCGTCGAAGTTTTTCGTAACCCCATTTATCTTGAGGGACTGGCCAATTCTTTTTTTCTCGCGGTTGCGGTGACGGCTTTGACCTTTCTGCTGGCGCTGCCTTTGGCGTGGATGGCCGATCGTTTTCTTTTTCCCGGACGAACGTTTCTGACGGCACTCATTCTTGTGCCGATGATTCTCCCGCCGTTTGTCGGCGCCATCGGGGTGCGACAAATTCTTGGTCAGCAGGGTGTGCTGAACGCCCTGCTTGTTTTGCTCGGAATGCAGGATCCGTCCGCGCCGGTGGATTGGTTGGCAGAGGGTCGCTTTTGGGGTGTCGCCCTGATGATTGCGCTCAATTTGTATCCGATCATTTACCTCAATGTCGCGGCGGCTCTGGCCAATGTTGATCCGGCCATGGAGGAGGCGGCGGAAAATCTCGGCTGCACCGGACTGCGAAAATTTTTCCGCATTACGCTGCCGCTTGTCATGCCCGGGCTTTTTGCCGGTGGCGCCATCGTTTTTATTTGGTCGTTCACCGAACTTGGCGTGCCGCTCATGTTTGATTTTACGCGCATCGCGTCGGTGCAGGTGTTCAATGGCATCCGGGACATCGGCGGCAATCCCTTCCCCTATGCGCTGGTCGCCGTCATGCTTCTCTCCGCCACCCTGCTCTATGGCGCGAGCAAGCTGGCCTTCGGGCGTTCATCCCACGCCATGATGTCCAAGGCAACCAGCCAGGGCGGACCGCGTCCGGCCGGACGGCTGGTCGGCGCTGCATGCACCCTGATTTTTGGCGTTGTTTTCATCGTGGCCGTCCTTCCGCATATCAGCGTGATTCTCACGGCTTTTTCCGGAAACTGGTATGGAACCGTTCTGCCCGATTCCTTCACTCTGGCTCATTTTGAAATGGCGCTGGGTCATGAATTGACGCTTTCCTCCATTCGCAACAGCCTTCGCTATGCGGGTCTGGCCGTTGTCCTTGATTTGGTTCTCGGCGTGGCCGTCGCCTACATTGTTGTGCGAACCCGCTTGGCCGGACGTCATTTTCTGGACGCAGTTGCCATGCTTCCGCTGGCGGTTCCAGGTCTTGTGTTGGCCTTCGGATATTTGGCAATGACGCAGGAGGGAAAGTTTTTTCATTTTTTAAATCCTGCGCGTGATCCGCTGATTCTGCTGGTGATTGCCTATGCGGTGCGGCGTCTGCCTTATGTGGTGCGCGCCGCAGCCGCAGGATTTCAGCAGACCAGTGAGACGCTCGAGGAGGCGGCACGCAATCTTGGTGCACCACCCTTGCGTGCCCTGCGCCGGGTCACGTTGCCGCTTATTGCGGCGAACCTTGTCGCCGGTGCGCTTCTGGCCTTTTCCTTTGCGATGTTGGAGGTGTCCGATTCGTTGCTTCTTGCCCAGAGGCAACAGGATTATCCCATCACCAAGGCGATTTATGAACTTTTCCAATTGCTGGGCGAGGGACGCTTTATCGCCAGCGCCCTGGGTGTGTGGGCCATGGCCTTCCTGGCTGTGACCATTCTTGGCGCCAGCCTTGTCCTGGGCAAAAAACTCGGCGCAATTTTTCGTGTCTGAATTGCGTTCGCACAGGCATGATCGCAAAACATTTTGAGCATACGCCTTCCACTTCTTCTGCCGCTGATTTGCGCGGTGTTTTATGCCGTGGCCGCCATCATGATCAAGGTTGCCATTTCGCGGGGGATCAACAGCCGGGCCATCGCGTTTCTGAGCAATTTGTGCATGGGGCTGATTTATTTGCCGCTGTTGTTTTTCGGTCGTGAATCATGGTGTTTTGCATTTGCACCTTCGGCTGTGATTGGAGGCGTTTTATTTTTTGCGGGGCAGATCGGCACCTTTCGTTCCCTGGCGTCCGGTGATGTTTCCATCGCCACTCCGGCTTTGGCGAGCAAGCTGGTTTTTGTCGCTTTGTTGAGCCTTGCCATTCCCGGAAATCACGCCGGCGTGGATTTGTGGATTGCGGTGATTCTTACGATGGCTGGCGTGATGCTTTTGCATCATGGCCCGGTACACAGCTCCTCGCGTCCGCTTGCCACCGCCGGCTGGGCGATATTCGCCGCCGTTTGCTTCGCCGCAACCGACGTGATCACACAGGCGTTTGTTCCCAAAACCGGCCTGACGCTTTTTCTGCCGCTGCTGTTTGCGACAGTCGGACTCCTTTCCTTCCCGTTGCTGTTACCCCGGGCATTCCGCCGCAAGCGTCCGTTGCAACCTCGGGCATGGGTTTGGGGTTGGACGGGCATAGGCGTTCTGGTCGCGCAATCCGCCGGTGT